>CAZKBM010000046.1:0-26520 GCA_964550985.1 uncultured Oscillospiraceae bacterium | reverse complement strand
CCTTCGCTGGGTTGGTACACCCCCGAAAGAATATTCATCAGGGTACTTTTACCGGCTCCATTTTCCCCCAATAGGGCCATAATCTCGTTTTGTCGCACTTCCAGATCCACATGGTCATTGGCCACCAGTTTCCCAAATTTTTTGGTAATTCCCCGCATCAGCAGTGCTGTTTCGGGCATCTGTCTCACCTCCTGCAATGTAGCCTATAGCAATAAAACGGCGGGGCGGAATGGGTTAACATCCGCCCCGCCCGCACAGAAAAGCAACGCTAAATTTCGCCGTTCACACCTTTTACCAGGTAGTCCATACTCAGCAGTTCTTCGTCGCTGGCATAGGCGCCCTCGGCTATCCGCTCTGCGCCACTTTGGTCGTACATAGGGCCCTGCAACACATGGTAGCTTCCGTCAATAATTTTTTGGGTGTACTCGTCTACCAATGCGCGGCTCTCGGGTGATACACGTTCAGAAAGTGGGGCCAACATCACAAGACCGCTGTCCAGCCCACCCCAAAAGTCCTTCTTTTCAAAGCTGCCGTCTCGTATAGATTCACACACTGGAACGAAATACTTTGCCCAGTCCAGCGTAATGGCTGTAAGGTTTGATTTGGGCAATACCTCGGCGATATCAGACGGGTAACCTATGGCCATAGCCCCGGCCTCTTCAGCGGCCTCCAGTGCTGTGGGTACGGCCTGGTGCTCAGTCAACACGTCGCAGCCCATGTCAATTAAAGTTTTACCTGCCTCTTTTTCTATGGCGGGGTCATACCAGGTGTGAGTCCAAACCACATTCACTTCCACATCGGGGTTTGCCATCTGCGCACCCAGTGTAAAAGCGTTAATTTGGCGCACAACTTCGGGTATCTCAAAAGCGGCCACATACCCCAGTTTACCCGTTTTGGTCTCGGTGCCGGCTATTAAACCAGAGAGGAAGCGTGT
The DNA here is from genome assembly GCA_964550985.1 of uncultured Oscillospiraceae bacterium. Taxonomy (GTDB): domain Bacteria; phylum Bacillota; class Clostridia; order Oscillospirales; family Ruminococcaceae; genus JAAYCI01. The sequence continues at coordinate 25,586 of CAZKBM010000046.1, read as the reverse complement.
TTGATAGGAACGCCCCAGATAATTATACAGGTTATCCAAAGTTTGGTAGCCACCCAGTTCTAAAAACATGACATCGGGGTTTGCCCCGGCCACTTTATACATGTAATCTCCATAGCCGAAGGAGCCGCCAATGATGATGTTGGCCCCTTGGGCGATAAAGTCATTCATCACCTTTACACAGTCCTCGGCCTCGGGCACATTTTCTTTGTATAAAGTGCGGAAACCCGCCTTTTCCAGTGCCAGCCGCCCTTTGTTTTGTTCGGCCGTCCAGGCGCCATCATCCACAAAATTGTTAAAAAGGAATGCCACAGTATATTCCCCGCCTGTGGTGGTACTGCCTGCAGCGGTACTGCCACTGGTTGCCGCACCGGCAGATACCGTGCCGCTGACAGATGCCGCCGAGGCGGAACTTCCGCCGCCGCCACAGGCGGCCAATAGAGCTAATACCAAGGTAATAGCCAGTAAAAGTGCCATACGCTTTTTCATCCAACAACCCTCCCAAATTTTTTTAAACAGCAATAAAAAGAGGCCCCGGCAGCTTTTTGCAAAGATGCAGGAGCCCAAATGCCAAAAAAGTTGCGTTAAACTCCTGATAAAATTACAAGAGAGCATTTTTAGAGCATTTTACTGGTGTAGAAGATTTGTCAACCCGTTTATTTGTTCTCAATCATAGCACTAGGTGAGGGGGCTGTCAAGCAAAAAATGTACATTTTGTATGCTATTCAAAGGCAAATGTTGCTAATTTTTATGCAATAAGATAATAAAAATGCCATAATACGTGCATATAATGGGAATGACAATTTGTAATGGCGGTCTTCATTATAGCGAAGCCTCATGCTTTCAAGGCCGCCCCAGAAGGCCTTGTACAGAGACAAAGTGGAAGTATTCTCTATTTTTCTTGACACTAGCCCCCGGTAAAGCGTATATTATTACATCTTCTTATACAGTAGCAAAACAAACATTTGCCTGTTGGGCAAGCGCCTAGAAAGCGAGGATGCCAGTATGATACAAAATCAGTGGTATGCCATCTATCCTGCAAAACAGCTGCAAAAGGGGCAGGTGGTGGGGCTGCGGCGGCTGGGGCAGGATATTGCCCTGTTCCGCACCGAAAAGGGGAAGGCCGCCTGCGTGAGTGACCGCTGCCCTCACCGCGGGGCGGCCCTGAGCGTGGGCGAAGTACGCGGCGACTGTGTTTGCTGCCCCTTTCACGGCCTTAGGTATGACGCTTTGGGTAACTGCCGTTTTGTGCCCTCTATGGGCAGCGCGGCCCAGCCGGACAAAGGGCGCTTTCAGCTAAAACACCATACCGTGCGCGAAGCGTACGGCATCATCTACCTGTGGTACGGCGAGGGCGAACCCAGCGAAACCCTGCCCTTTTTCACCGAGGAACTGGGCGAGCGGGACGTGTACAGTGAATTTGCCGACACCTGGGACGCCTTCTACTCCCGCTGTATTGAAAACCAGCTGGATGTGGTACACCTGCCCTTTGTGCACGCAAGCACCATAGGGCGGGGGAACAAAACCCTGGTAAACGGCCCCAAGGTATTGTTTGAAAACCACATTTTGCTGCTGGGGGCCCAAAATGAGGTGGACATTGGCCAAATACCCAAAAAGGCAGAAGAATGCACCTTAGGGGAGACATATTTGAAGTTCCGCTTCCCCAACCTTTGGATGAACCATATCAGCGATAAAATGCGGGTGGTCATCTTTTTTGCGCCGGTGGATGAAGAGAGCACGGTGCTGTACATCCGTTTTTACTCCCGGCTAACGGGGCGTAAATCGGTAGATGCGCTGATTGCCCAGTTTGGCAAGGTGGGCAATTTTATTATAGAGCGGCAGGATAAGCGCGTTGTGGTAACCCAGCGCCCCAAAATAAGCGCCTACCACAGTGGGGAACAGCTTGTGCCGGGCGATGGCCCCATTGTGCTTTACCGCCGCCTGCGGGAAAAATTGAAGGCCGGTGAAGAGATTTGATTCAATTTGATTTGATTTAACGTGTACTACAAAGAAAGCCCAGGCTGTGCCAGGGTGCATGTGTTTTGCACCCTGGCACAGCCTGGTATTTTGTTCAAATGCTGTAATTAGCAAACTACTTGTCAGATTGACAGAGCTAAAACCAAGCTATGCCAAAACACCTTTGTCCTACTGTAAAATCCTCTGTAAATCCTCCTCGGGCGTGCCAATGGGCCGTATGCCAAAGTTTTCTACCAGATACGAGAGCACGGCGGGGGAGACAAAGGCGGGCAGGCTGGGCCCAAGGTAGATGTTTTTGATGCCCAGTGCCAACAGGCTTAGCAAAATGGCCACGGCCTTTTGCTCGTACCAGCTCAGCACCAGGCTTAGGGGCAAGCCGTTCACGTCGGTGCCAAAGGCCTCGGCCAGAGCGCTGGCCACCTTGATGGCGCTGTAGGCGTCGTTACACTGTCCCATATCCAGTATACGGGGCAGCCCGCCAATTTCGCCGATATCCAAATCGTTAAAGCGGTATTTGCCGCAGGCAAGGGTTAGCACCATGGTGTCCTTGGGGGTCTGCTTTACAAATTCGGTGTAGTAGTTGCGGCCGGGCTTAGCGCCATCGCAGCCGCCCACCAAAAAGAAGTGCCGAATGGCCCCGGCCTTCACGGCCTCAACCACTTTATCGGCCACCCCCAGCACCGTGCCATGGCCAAAGCCCGTGGTGACGCTGCCGCCGCCGTTGATGCCTGTCATGGGGTGGTTTTCGGCGTAGCCGCCAAGTTCCAGGGCTTTTTCTATCACAGGGGTAAAATCTTTCGCCTCCCCAATATGTACAAGGCCGGGGTAGGCCACCACCTCTGTGGTAAATACCCGATCCATGTAACTCTCTTTGGGCGGCATAATGCAGTTGGTGGTAAACAAAATGGGCGCGGGGATGCCTTCAAATTCTTTTTGCTGGCTCTGCCAGGCCGTGCCAAAATTGCCCTTTAGATGCGGGTAGGCTTTCAGCTTTGGGTAGGCGTGGCAGGGCAGCATCTCCCCGTGGGTATATACATCTACGCCCCTGCCCTCCGTCTGTTTCAAAAGCAGTTCCAAATCGCGCAGGTCGTGCCCGGATATCACAATAAACGGGCCTGTTTGGATGGTGAGGGAGACCTCTGTGGGCTGTGGTACGCCGTAGGTTTTGGTGTTGGCCTTGTCCAGCAGTTCCATGCAGGCAAGGTTTGCCTCGCCGCACTCCATCACCAGCGGCAGCAGGCCGTCCATGCTGGCCCCAGCATCGCCCACGGCGCGCAGCCCCTTGTAGAAAAACCGGTTTACCTCGCCATTTTCGTAGCCCAATACCAGGGCGTGGAAGGCGTAGGCGGCCATGCCCCGCATACCAAACAGCAACAGGCTTTTTAAACTGCGAATATCCTCCTGCGCCTGCCACACGTTTTGCATGTCGCAGTCGTTTTTGTCTCCGCCCGAAAGGGCGTGGATGGAATCGATATGCCGCTGCACTTCGGCGCTGTCAAAATCCACGTTGGTAACGGTGGTAAACAGCCCCTCTAGCAGGGCCCGGTTCATGGCGGCCGTGGGCTGCGCGTCCTGTTGGGTTCTGGCAAGTCCAATCAGCGCCCCGGTCAGGGCGTCTTGCAGGCGGGCGGTGTCCTGCGGTTTCCCGCATACCCCCCGGCTGCCGGTGCAGCCCTTGCCGCCGCCGGTCTGTTCGCACTGAAAACAAAACATTTCACCCATTGTTCTTTACCTCCTCATTATTGTATGCAATTCCAGTTTATGGAAAAAGTCAGTCAAATAGCACCGTTAAAAGCATTTTAAACGGGCTTTTGGCAACCACGGCGTGGGGTTTGCCCGCGGGCATCACAATGCAGTCTCCACTGTTCAGCGTGTATTCCTGCCCGGCAATGGTGATGAGGCCGCAACCGTCCAAAACGTTTACCATCGCGTCCCCGTCCGAAGCATGGGTGCTAATTTCTTCCCCCGCGTCAAAAGCGAAGAGGGTGAGGCTATGGTGGCTGTTTTGCGAAAGGGTTTTACTCACAATTTGGCCGGGCAGGTAATTCACTTCTTCTGCCAGGGGTAAAACCTCGCCCTGCGGGATGTTTTTTACAAAATTGGCCATGGTTTTTCTCCTTGTCTGTTGTGCCGGAATACTCCAGGGCAATACCGCACAAAGAAGCGTGGGCGAAGCGCCGAGCAGATTTGCTTGGCAGATTTCACAAAAAGCACAGGGAATACTGGGTGTATTCCCGCGCATTTTTGGGGAATCGGACGGGTAAAGATGCCGGTGATGCGGCTGCGTCAGCTTTGTGCGGTGTTGCCCTAGTATCTTTTGGGTCAAAAAACTGTCGAATGGAAGGCCTCGGCCTGCCTTTGCGCGGCGCTTGCTGTGTAAAACATTTGTTCAAATGCTGTAGTCATCTAAAATTTGCCCGTCGGTGGAAAGGGTAAACACCTGCCAGGGCACAAGCTTATCGGGGTTTTGGGCAAGGGCGGTTTTTACGGCGTTCACAATTCCCCCGCAGCAGGGCACCTCCATACGCACCACCGTGATACTTTGCAGCTTGTTTTGGCGGATAATCTCCCCCAGTTTTTGGGCATAGTCGCTGTCGTCCAGCTTGGGGCAACCAATCAGGGTGACATGCCCCCGCATAAAATGCCGGTGAAAATCGGCGTAGGCATAAGCGGCGCAGTCGGCGGCTATCAGCAGTTTGGCGTTTTTAAAATAGGGTGCGCTGGGGGGCGCAAGCTCCATCTGCACGGGCCACTGGGCAAGCTGGCTTTCGGCAGGGGCCTGGGCTGAATCCTCCCGGCAGCCCGCCCCGCCGCCCTCGCGCCGAATGGCACGGGCGCGGCTGCCGGGGCAGCCGCCCGGCCCCGGCTTTGCCGGGGCGGCGGCGGGGCTCTGTGCCCTCTGCCGCGCCTTTACGGCGGCCCCGTCATAGGCGGCCGCCTCCCGCTCTTCAAAGCGGATGGCCCCCACCGGGCATACGGGCAAACAGTCGCCCAGGCCATCGCAGTAATCATCACGCAACAGCACCGCCTTGCCCCCCTCCATGCCAATGGCCCCCTCGTGGCAAGCGCTGGCGCACTGGCCGCAGCCATTGCATTTTTCTGTGTCAATTTTTATAATCTTCCGCATCATAGCTTGGTTTCTCCTTTATGGCGGCCCGCCCGCTTGACTTGCTGTGTTCAGCGTACTATACTTGGCTAGCAAAGTATGTTGTTTTTACAACGGAGGGGAAGATGGACGAACAAAGCTTAGAGGCCTTGCAGGCCTGTACACTGTTTGAGGGCATGTCAAAAGAGGAAACTTTCAAACTGCTGCACTGCCTTGCCGCCGCCGAAAAAACCTGCCGAAAAGGGGAGGTGATTTTTGCATCGGGCATAAGCCCCCAGCACATAGGGGTGGTGTTGCAAGGCCAGCTACATGTGGAACAAAACGACTACTGGGGCAACCGTGCCATTCTGGCCCAGCTGGGCCGGGGAGACCTGTTTGGCGAGGCTTTTTGCTTTGCGGGCACTAAAAAGCTGCCCGTGGATGTGGTTGTGGTGAAAGCGGGAAAAATATTGCTGATAGACCATACAAAAATTACAAACCAGTGTCAAAATGCCTGTGTGTTCCACGCGGGGCTGATACAAAACATGCTGCGGGTGCTTGCGCAAAAAAATGTGGCCCTTACAGGTAAGGTGGAAACCGTTACCCAAAGAACCACAAAAAACAAACTGCTGGCCTATCTCTCGGCCGAGGCGCGGCGGCAGGGTGGTCAAACCTTCACCATCCCCTTTAACCGCCAGGAACTGGCCGACTATCTCTCGGTGGATAGAAGCGCCATGTCGGCCGAGCTTTCCAAGATGCAAAAAGAGGGTTTGCTCACCTTTTACAAAAATGTTTTTACGTTAAAGTAACTTACAGGCCAAATGTAACTGCAAATTTCTAAAAGGGTTCGTTAATAGGCAAATCACTGCCTAGCAGTTTTTTTAACAGTTCATAAACCGGTTTTAACATTTCCGCCATCTGCCCGTTGCGTATGCGGATAGAAACCGCTGTGTCTCCAAACTGCGAGGTAATACTCAGGGCAGACCAGTCGTTTTGCGTGTCTATGGGCTGCTCATACATCTGCATGTAAAGTTCTGCCATTTCCCGCTTAATATGGTTCAGTGTATCGGTATCCAAACCAGAAAAAGCAATTTTATCAGAACTGCTACCAACTAGGCCAATCACTGGCCAGATGATTTCGTCCTGAAAATCAATGTGGCAGCTGATGATGCTTCCGTCTTTCTGCCTATAGGGAATTTCAAGCGCCTGTATGTTGTCGGCCGGGAGGTAAGGCGGCGCCTCTTCGCCAATAACATCTAGGTATTCTGTGATAGAGGAGATTTTTTGTTCAAAATTTCGCGGCCAGGCATTTACCCCCTGGGCGGTTATAGCACCGCTTTCGTATTGGGCGGTAAGCCCCCAGGAACTGCCGTCCAATATGGCTTTGTTGTGTTTGTTGAATCCATCCCAGGCGATAAGCCCTTCCTGTTCAATCAGGCGCTGCACCTGGCTAAGTGCTTCGGAATCCACGCTTACCAACCTATCGGAAAAGGGGAAGTTTACAAGGTGAAGCAATACTTTATCGCCGTGTGGAAACACAGTGTAAAGTTGCCCGGTGTCGTCAGGGGATAAGCGAAAAATTTGTACTGTATTGTACTGAAAAGAACGTAAGTTCCCATAGTGTTTTAGGTTTCTAAAAGAGCATCCACTGGCCAAGAGCGCCAAAAAGGCAATAGCCATCAGTGCACTTGCCGCTTTCCTTGGCATGGCCTCCATCCCCTTTCTTACCTTTAGGCATATATTAGCATATAAAGGCAAAAAATGCCAGTTTGCCACCCTGGCTTTGTACCGGCTTTTACTCGGCGCTTTTTAAGGCCTCAACCATGTCTATTTTATCCAGCGTGCGGCCGGTTAAAAGGCCGATGAGCAGGGCGAAACACAGCGCCAAAGCGGCGGCCAACAGGTAGCTGGAAGGCCTGATATACACCGCGAAATAGAGTGAGGGCATTTTGAGGGCCGAGGTGAGAAGCCCGCTGACATAGCGCCCGGCGGGCAGCCCCAGTCCCACGCCAATCAGGGTGAGAATCAGCGTCTCTTTGTTGATATAAGCGTGTACCTCCTTTTGGTAAAAACCCAGCACCTTTATGGTGGCAAGCTCGCGCACCCGCTCAGAGATATTCGTGCTGGAAAGGGTGAACAGCACCACAAACGCCAGCCCCGCCGCCAGCACAATAAACACATATACCACCGAGTTTATCATGGTGAAGTTTGTGGCAAAATCGGCCTTTAGGGCCTCGGTGCTGATGGAGGAAAGAACCAGGGGGTTCTCCAAAAGGCCCTCGGCATAGGCGGTTTGGCTGCCTGCGGCGGGGGAGAGGTGGGCCAAAAGGGCGTTGGGCTGGTAGGGGCCAAAAAGATGTTCGTATTGCGCCTGTGTAATAAACAGGTGGTTGCCCAGGTAGTTTTGCGCAAGGCCGGCCACCTGGGCTTTTGCCTCCTGCAGTTTGCCGGTTTGCAGCGTAAGGCTGCCGCCGGGCTGTACGCCCAGCAGTTCGGCGGCATTTTGGGTTACCAGCACGCCGCTTGCGTCCAGCTGCAAAGTTTCGCCGTTGGGGCTGCCCGTGTGGATATACCTTTCTAAATCTGCACCATCTGGCGTCACCAGCATCTGCACCGTTTCGGCTTTTCCATCCTCGGCAATCAGTTTCAGGCTGTCCATCTGCAAGAGTAAAAAGTCCTGTATCGCAGCGTCCGCTTCGGCCTCGCGCACAAAGGCGGCGTGGTCGTCTGGGTCGGTTACCACCATCAAATCATAACGGTACACCTGCTCATACTGCTTGGGCATCAGGTCTGTAACTGAATCTCGTATGGCAAGGCCTGTAAGCAGCAGCGCAGTGCAGCCCGCAATACCCAGCACCGTCATAAACAGGCGTTTTTTGTAGCGGAAGAGGTTGCGGGCCGTCACCTTGTTTAAAAAACGCAGACGCCGCCATAAGGGGGTAAACCGCTCCAGCAAAATACGCGCCCCCGCCCGCGGGGCCTTGGGCCGCATCAGCACGGCGGGGCACTGCCGCAACTCCTTTTGGCAGGCCAGCGCCGTTGCGGCCACAATGCTTGCCAAAAACAGCAAAATGCCCCCAATACCATACAGCCAGTCAAAACCCAGCGCAATATGGGGTAGGGTGTACATCACCTGCAAAATATTGATTAAAAAGGCGGGCAATAGCACAAAGCCAAAAAAGTCCCCCACAAGGCCGCCCAGCAGGCAGGCCGCAAAGGCGTAAAACAGGTATTTGCGGTAGATGGCCCCGCTGCTTATGCCCAGCGCCTTGTAGGTGCCAATCAGGCTGCGTTCTTCCTCCACCATGCGCGCCATGGTGGTAAGGCTGATTAAAATGGCCACCGTTAAAAACACGATGGGAAAGGCTCTGCCCACCGCCTCAATGGAGGACATATCGCTTTTAAAGCCCGCGTAACTGGCAAGGGCTGTGCGGCCTTGTACGTACCACTGTGCCATTTCAATCTCTTGCAGGTCTGTGTAGGCCTCGGCCAATGTTTGCTCGGCCTCTTGGCGTTGTTCTCCGTACTCCGCCTCGTTTTCCAGCAGTTCGGCCTCGCCCTCGGCCAACTCCTGTCTGCCCTCGGCCAGTTCCTGCCAGGCGTTTGCCAGTTCCCGTAGGGCTTTGCCCTCCTCCTCGTTTAGCTGGCTCTCCCCGCGGCTCAGTTCGGCCTGGCCTGCGTTTAACTGGGCGCGCCCTTCGGCAAGTTCGGCCCGGCCCGCCGTAAGTTCGGTTTCACCCGCTGCAAGCTGCGCTTCCGCCGCTTGTAACTGCTGTAGGGCGGCTGTTTTTTGTGCCTCAAAGGCACTGCGCTGGGCCTGTAAAGCGCCTTCGCCCGCCTGCAAAATGCCCAGTGCCAGGCCGCCTTGTAAAGCGCTGGCTGTAAGGGCGGCGGCGTCCAGGTTCGGGCTTTGCAGCGCGGCAAGCTGTGCTTGCAGGGCAGCCGCCAGGGCATTTTGCTGGGCGGCTGTGGCCGCAGCTATGGCGGCGGGGTCCGGGTTTTGGGCCGGCTTTGCCTGTAGCTCCGCGGCAGCGCTTTCCCCTGCGGCCGCCACAAGAGCCGCCCACTCGGCGCTTGGCCAAGCCTCGCCAAACGGGGCTTTTAGCGTTTCTATCCCAAGCAGCAAGGGGGCTTTGGCCGCGTCCAGTTCGGCCTGTTTTTGGGCAAACAGGCCCTCGGCTTCGGCAAAGCCCGCCTCAGCCATGGCACGTTCTTCCGCCAGGGCCTTTTTGCCCTCGGCCAGTTGGGCAGCGCCCTCGGCCAGTTCGGCCTCACCCGCCGCAAGCTGGGCTTCCCCCGCTGCCAGTTCGGCCTTTCCGTTCTCCAGTTGGGCGCGGGCGTCGGCCAATTTTTGCAGGGCGTCCTTTTCCTCACGCGTCAGTTCGGCCTCTCCGTCCAGCAGCTCCTTTTTTGCGTCGGTCAACTCGGCCCAGGCATCGGCAAACGCGGTGTCAGCCTCCGCAAAAGCGTCATCCATGGTGTTTTCAGCTTCGGCCAGTTTGTCCACCGCTTCGGCCATTACGGTCTCATAGCGCGCTTCCTCCCGCTGGCGGCGTATCTCCCGTTCTATCTGCGCTATCATGGCCTCAACGCTTTGCTCATACCCGGGCGAAAAGCAGTTTTCCTCCCGCAGGCCCTTTAAGCTGAGGTAAACGGCGGTGTACACCGTAAAATCTGCATCCAAATGGCTGATATAAAAGGTGTAAGCCGTACTGGTGGCGCGGAAGGTGAGGCCGCTGCTGCTGATATCCAAAGGGTTTAGCACCACCCCCGTAATGGTGTAGTGGTTTTGCAAAAAATTCGGGGTTTCGGCCTCGGCGTCAAGTTCGGTTTCGGCGTCCAGAGCAAAGTTGGAGGCAGCTTCTTTTTTATTGGGGTTTTGCACGGCCCCCGCTGGTGCTTCGGGGGTATACAAAACTTCATCCTCGGTTTTACCCCCGGCAGTTTCTCCGCTATTTTCCTCGGCGTTTTCCGGCGCTGCGCCGTCCAGCTCTTCCTCAATGTACAAACTGTCGCCCAGGGTTTTGCCCGTCTCGTCCAGGTAGGCCTGTGTTACGGCAATTTCACCGCTGTTGGCGGGCAGGCTGCCCGCCAACAGGTAGGGGCGGTTCAGGCCGCTTTTATCCAGCACGGTCAGCTCGGCATTTTTTAAAAAGCCTTTTACCTCGGTGTGCACCGTCTCGCTGTAAGCGCCCGCGGCCGTCTCCACGTCGGCCAGGTTTTGCAGGGCTTCCACATCCGCGCCCGTAAGCCCCAAGGTGGAGAGAACGCGGATATCAAAGAGGTTTTGTTCGTCAAAAAAGCGGTCTGCCGAGCGGTACATGTCTTGGCAGGCCGCATATATGCCGGTTAAAACCGTTACCCCCAGTGCGGTGATAACGGCAATGGCAAAAAAACGTTTTTTGCTTTTTAGAATACAGCGCCGAATTTCTTTCCAGTAGGTTTTATGCAAAGGAGGTTACCACACCGTTTTATTTTTGGCAATACCGCGTAAAGGTGCCGAAGGCGAAACCATATGGGCTTTGTACGGTATTGTCTGAACAGCAGAATAGGCGCAACCCGCCAAGCTGTTGCACAATACACAGGCCTGCCCATTACGCAACACCATGTTGCACACATTTGTGTTTTTTATTATACTGTGTTTGATAGTACCCCACAACCAACAGGCCCCTACCCTGCTGCCTGTTGCCCAACAAAGTGGGGAAAATTGTTGGAATATGCAAAAAAGTTTACAAATAAAAGGCGGTGCGCCCATGCTCCAAAAAGAGGATAGACGTGTGAGAATTACCAAGCAGGCCATACGCGACAGCCTGCTGGAACTGATGCAGGAGTACCCCATTGCCAAAATATCGGTAAAGATGATTTGTGAGAGGGCGGACATTAACCGCAGCACCTTTTACGCCCATTATGCAGACCAAAACGACCTTTTGAACCGCCTGCAAACCGGGGCGGTACAGGGGATTAAAAGCCATGTATTTACGGCAAACTTTGTGCAGCAGGCCCAGGCTGCCACCCCCGTTATTGTAAAGGTGCTGGAGTACTGCCGTGCCAATCGGGCTTTGTTTACGGTAATTTTGAGTGAGAATGGGGACACCACTTTTCAGCGGGAACTGATGCAGATGGTGCAGGAGAAAACCATTGCCGAACTGCGGGAGGACAAACGCCTGAAACCCCGCGCCACAAAATATATGGAGTTGTTTGCCATAGCGGGGATATTGAGCATGATACGCGTCTGGCTGGCCGAGGGCTGCGTCGATAGCCCTGAGGAACTGGCCGGGCTGATGACCCGTTTTTTATACGAGGGGCTTTGCGGGCTGTTCCGGGGGGAGGGCCAATAGGCAGCCCTCCCCCTGAAACACCGGTTCTCTCTCCATGTGTTTTGCGTATTGATAGAAAGCTGCCTATAAAAAGTTTGCAAAAATGCCCGCGATAAACCAGCCAAATAAAATCATGCCCAAAAGGCCCACAGGGCAGATGAGGACGACCTTCCACTGCTGTAAAAATGGCCGCTGAAAAATGGCCTTAGCAGGAAAAATTGAATACCGCCTGTACCGTGCCGCCGCCCGCCGCCTTCCCCCAGGCGGCGGCGTTTTTGATATACCCAAGGCGGGTGTAAGAATAGGGGGTGGAAAAACCCTTGTAAAAAAGCACCAGGCAGTTTTCGCCATACAGCATCAGTTCACCCGCCTGCACGCTCTCCACGGCCTCTGCGGCGGTGGGCAGGTTCTGGGGCAGGTAGTAAAACTTTTCGTTTTGGTTTAAATCCTCCATGGTGATGCTGAGGGGGAAAAGTTCCAGCAGTTTTTGGGTGGCGGCGTTATTGTATAGCTGCGCGGTGTAGGTTTGGTCGTCTATCAGCAGGCGTATCTCCGGCATCTTCCCGCTGTTTGCAGGGGGCGGGCAGCTCTCGGCGTCCTGCCCTGTAGCCTCGGCCTGTGTGCCCAAGGGGCCTTCTAAATAGGAGGAGGCAAAAGTGCCGCTGCCATAAGTGGGGGGAAGCGCGAGGCTTTGGGCCTGCCCCCCGCCGGCACAGGCGGCCAGGTGGGCGCAAAGGGCCCCTAGTGCTAGAAGCGCCAGCCATTTTTTGCAGGTTTGTTCCATCTGGCTTGCCCTTTCATTTATGTGGTAAAATGTTGTGTTGCATTTACAGCACTTGCTGTGTAAAACATTTGTTCAAATGCTGTATGTTAACACACGGTTCTCCCTCTTATCGCTCTCCTCAATGTATTTTATAAACCGCGCGGGCACCCCTGCGCAAAGGGTGCTGGGCGCTACATCCTTTGTCACCACAGCCCCGGCGGCCACTATGGCGTTATCGCCAATGTTTACGCCCGGCAGCACGGTTACGCCCGCGCCCAGCCAAACGTTCTGGCCAATGTTGACGGGTGCGGGGTAGAGGCTGGCTCTATCGCCGGGGGCAAAGCCATGGTTCAGGGTGGCCAGCACCACGTTGTGCCCAATCAGGGCGCCGCTGCCAATGGTGATGCCGCCCTGGTCTTGAAAACGGCAACCCGAATTGAGGAACACATCCTTGCCAAGATGGATGTTTTTGCCAAAATCTGCCGTAAAGGGGGGAAAGAGGGTAAAGCCCTCGTCCACGGGCTTGCCCGTAAGTTCTGAAAAAAGCGCGCGTATCTCGCCGGGGGTGTGGTAGGCCCCATTGATGGCGGCGCAGATGCGGAGGGCCGCCTGGCTTTGCCCGTGCATAAAAAGATGCGCCGGGGAGCCGCCGCGCACTACCTCACCCCGGTTTAATTGCTCCAAAAATTTTGAAAGTTCCATGGCTATGTCTCCTTCTTCGGGTTTATCTCCTGCCTGGGGTTTGTTCTTTACTTGGGGTTTATCTCCTATTGGCGCTTGCGGTGTAAAACATTTGTTCAAATGCTGTAAGCGGTTTTGGCAGGGGGGGCGGCTTGGTCCGTTTACAGGTTTACAGGGAAGGCCTTGCCCCAAGTACAGTATAAGCCCAGGATAAAAACATGTAAAATACTTATAGTAAATATGGTATAATGCTTTTTAAGCATGGTGAAATTATAAAAAAACCCCTGTGTTAGAGGAGCATAAAAATGGAACTGCGTGTATTGCGTTATTTTTTGGCGGTGGCCAGGGCGGAGAATATCTCGGCCGCGGCGGCGGTGCTGCATTTGAGCCAGCCCACCCTTTCGCGGCAGCTGATGGAGCTTGAGGCGGAGCTTGGGGTTAAGCTGTTTTGCAGGGGGAAACGGAAGATAAGCCTGACGGATGAGGGGCGCTTGTTGCGCAAACGGGCCGAGGAGATGACGCAGCTTGCTGAAAAAACCCAGGCGGAACTTGCGGCCCCGGCGGCCCTGAGTGGGGAGATTTATATTGGCGGTGGGGAGACGGGCGCCATGCGCCAGGTGGCCCGCCTGGTAAGGGAGTTACAGCGCCAGCACCCCAAACTGCGGGTGCACCTGTTTAGTGGCAATGCCGAAGAGGTGACCGAGCGGCTGGATAAAGGACTTTTGGATTTTGGCCTGCTGATACAGCCCGCGGAACTTGCAAAATATGAGAGCCTGCGGCTGCCGCAGAAAGACAGGTGGGGCGTGCTGATGCGAAAAGACAGCCCCCTTGCAGAAAAAGCGGAGATTGCACCCGAAGATTTGTGGCCCCTGCCGCTTATTGGCTCGCGCCAGCGCAGGGTAAGCGGCAGTATTGCAAGGTGGATAAAAAAGGACTATGAAGAACTGAACCTTGTGGCCAGCTATAACCTTGTGTACAATGCCGCCCTGTTGGTGGAAGAGGGGATGGGCTACGCCCTGGCATTAGAAAATTTGGCGCACACGGGGCAGGGCAGCGCGCTGTGTTTTCGCCCGCTTGTGCCTGCGCTTTGGGCCGAAGCGGACATAGTTTGGAAGAAGCAGCAGGTGTTTTCAAAGGCGGCAGGGCTGCTTTTGCAGCGTATGCAAACCTCTTTTGCCGCCCCGGAATTGCCGTAGAAAGGTGGGGATGGCGCCGGCGACTAGCCAAAGCGCTACTTTTAGCATGGTGGGGCCAGTCAATACCCAAATGCTGCCAATGCCAAATTTTAACCCTGTGTTTTTGGCTACAAAGCGTGCCACCTTGGCCGCCTGCCAAAGGCGGCGGGTGGCCTCTGTTTTGGCATTTTTGTTTTTTGCGTAGATAAGAAACAAATCAAAAGACGTCCTGCAAAAAATGGCCAGCGTGTGGCGGTAAAATGCCAAATGCGTGAAATGCCAAGCGCCGGTGTGAGTGTGCACAAGTGGCATAAAACTGCCAATTTACATTCTAAAGTGTGTTTTTTTATAATAATGTAAAATTTCTGCGCCTGCTATAGTATAATCTTGGAAATTCTTGGGGCCTTGTAAGGCCTGCCGGTGGCAAAATACTATATGCAAAGCGGAGACATTATGCCGAAGCAAAAGAACAGGAAGTTTTTGGTTATTTTTTTAGCGGTCATTCTTGTAATCATTACCGGTTTGTTTTTTTATGCAAGGGTTTTGCAGGTGAGGCTATCCAATTCAGCGTGTGCAACCCTTAGCGAGGTGCTGCAGCAACAGAAATTGACCTTTGTGGCAAAGTTTGAGGGGGAGACGGCCCTTTTGGAAACGGTAGCGGCCGAGTTTAGCGCCCATTTTAACAGTTTTGAGGATTTGCCCGCGGTTGCAAAGGCCTTAAACAACATCACCGAAAAAACGACCTTTAGCTATCTTAGCATAGTGGGGCCAAATGGCCGGGGGATGGAGAATACCGGCAGGCTGGTAGAGGTGGGGCAGCGGGAGTACTTTGCCATGGCTATGGCGGGCAAAACCCATATTTCCAGCCCATTGAACTCTCAAATTACCGGGCAGCCGGTTATTGTTATAGCAACGCCGGTATATGCAAAGGGCAAGGTTGCGGCTGTACTGGCGGGTATTTTAGAAATTGGTGAGTTAGACGGCCTGTTTCCCGCCTCGTTTGGGGGGCGGGGCTTTGCCGGCGTTGCCACCAGCGCGGGTGATATCATTGTAAAAACCCAAACCGAACTGTTGCAACCGGGCGCCAATATACTTACCACCATTGGCAATGCCCGCATTGTTAAGCACGATAGCATAAAGCAGATACAGGAAAATGTGAAGAAAGGCCTTGGGGGCCACACCCAGTTTATATCAAACGGCAGGTGGATGATGGCTCATTACGAGCCGCTGGGTATCAACGACTGGTATGTGATATCGGTGGCGGATTATAATGTGGTAGCCAGTGAGATGGCGCAGATACTATTTGATACGGTGCTGGTGGCCGTGGTGGTTGGGCTGCTGTTTATTGGGGTGTTTGTGCTGTATCTTATTGAACAAAAGAAGATATATGGGCAGTTAAAAGAGATGGATAAACGCGTGCAGATGATGTTTAATACCTCGCCCTTGGGCTGTGCGATGTGGAACGAAAGCAATGAGGTGATTGACTGCAACGAGGCCATGGTGCGTATGTTTGGCACAAGGGATAAAGAGGAGTACCTCAGCCATTTTTACAGCCTTTCTCCCAAATACCAGCCGGGGGGAGGGCGCTCTAGCAAAATGGCAAAGCAGGCCTTACAACAGGCTTTTCAAAGCGGGTACAAGCGTTTTGAATGGATGCACACGACGATGAACGGGCAGCAACTAC
Organism: uncultured Oscillospiraceae bacterium; assembly: GCA_964550985.1. Lineage (GTDB taxonomy): Bacteria > Bacillota > Clostridia > Oscillospirales > Ruminococcaceae > JAAYCI01. Next base: position 9,907 of record CAZKBM010000046.1, on the reverse strand, counting down.
CCTGTGAAGTTACCCTGATTCGCCTAGAGAATAACGGTGAGAATGTATTGGCGGGCTACTGCCGGGACATGCGGGAGCAGAAGGCCATGCTGGCCGAGATTGATACGATGCTAAAGAGTGCCGAAATGGATGAGAGGTGCTTCCGCCAGCTGGCCGCCCACACAAAAACAGCTGTGGTGGAATGGAAATATGGCCTGAAAAAAACCCGTATATACAAAAGCTACGAGGAACTGTTTGCGGCTGCAAGGGAAGAAAAAAAGGATTACAATGATATGATAGGTACTGAGATGATTCACCCCGAGGACCGGGAAACGCACCGTCAGTTTTTGCAGAAAGTGATGCAGGGGAATAAGGTTGCGCCCATAAAAATTCGCCTTCGGTGCCAAAATGGCGCGTACCGCTGGTGTTACCACCCCACCCTGGCCGTGCAGGACGAGGCGGGCAGGGCCTATAAAATGATTGGCTTTTTTGAAGATATTGAGGAAACCGTATTAAAAGAAAGGGCCATGCGGCAAAAATTGGAGATGGATGGCCTGACAGGGCTTTACAATAAGGCCGCTGTGCAACTGCTGGTGGAAGAGACGCTGGAAGCCATAGACGGGGAAAAGCAGCACGCGGTAATTTGCGTGGATATTGATAACTTTAAGAATATCAACGACAGTTTTGGCCATTTGTACGGCGATGAGGTATTGCAGGAACTGGCGGAGAAAATAAAGGGGCTGTTCCGCTCCAGCGATATATTGGGCCGTTTTGGGGGGGATGAGTTTATTTTGTTTATTAAAGACTTGCCCAGCCTGGAATTTGTGCACAGCAAGGCCGAGCAGCTTTGTAAAAGCATCCATGCCAGTTACCAGGTGGGAGAGGTGGAACACAGCATCTCGGCCAGCATTGGGATATCGGTTTACCCAAGCGACGGCGTAAGCTATACCCAGCTATATACTAAGGCGGACGAAGCCTCGTATCGGGTGAAAAAAAACGGTAAGAACGGCTATGCCTTTTATGGGGAGGCGATAAGCCCCCAGGAGGGGGAGGGGGCGCTGTAGGGTTTACCGTTGCGTTTAGGCCGCGGCCATTAGGGTAAAGGGGATATAGTCCAGCTTGCCCTGCCAGTAGTCCATTTTTTGAATCAGCACATACTGCCGAACATAATCGGTGGACTGAAGGGTGATGTTTGGGTCTATTACCGGTTCGGCGCTTGGCTGCTGGCTGAGCACGCCGGAATTGCTTACAGCCCAGGTTTTCCCCTCTAAAGAATCTGTGGAGGCAATGTAGTACTCCCCAAATTCTCCATCTATCTCAAGCAACATGGCATAGCTTGCGTCCTCCGAAGGGCGGCGGGCGTTCAAGGGAGCCGTTTCGCCTGTGGTAAGGTCTGCATAAAAACAGTCGAAGCCGCTCCCGTTCTTCTTGTGTGCCACTACGGGCAGCTTATCGTCCCAGGCGGGGTAGGCCTGGTAGTAATAAAAATCATCGGAAAAAGAGAACTGCGTGGCCTCCCCGGTGGCAAAATCGTACCGGTTCAGGGCGTTCTCCCCCTCCATCTGCCAGTAGAGACTGCCGCCGGTTATGGCATATTCCAAAAGATTCTTGTCGCTCGCATCCAGGGTGTACAGTTCTTCTTTTTCGCCGGTTTGGGGGTTCAGGCTGTAGAAGCTGATGGAGGTACTTTTCATGCCGTCCTCACTGTATACATGGCTGCTGAGTAAAATCTGGCTGCCCAAAACCCCTGCGAGGTTTTCGTTTTTGGCCAGGGTGTACAGGGTCTCTCTTTCCCCGCTCTCTACATCCAGCTTGCCAATAAAAACCTGGTAACTAGTTTCGGTATCTTCTGTTCCTTTGGTTTCCACAGTGTAAGTATAGTAGATATACCGGCCCGCGTAGCACCAAAGCCGTATGCCATAATCTTTTTCCAGCAGGGTTTTCCGGTCGCTCAAATCCAGCCGCATGGTTTCCAGGATTCCATCTGTATAAGATACCACCAGCCGCTCACCCATCACAAACAGGGTGGGGGGACCGCCGTCGGTGCTCTCGCGCAGGTAGCCGTTTTCGGTATCCGGCAGGCTTAGGGGCTGGGTTTGCCGGGTGGCAATGTTGTTAAAATACAGCCGATAGCCAATCATCAGGTTACCGGCTGTGGATTTTTCGGGTATCACCTCGGCGCCATAGCTGAAAAAGCCCTCCTCGGTTTTGGCGCAGTTTCTCATCCAGTTTATCAGTTGCAGGGTCTCGGGTTCATTGGGCTGCGCGGCCCCGGCTGCCGTGGCGCTTTGGGCCGGGGCGGAAGCCCCGGAGACCCCGGTGGCCGCCGAGGTGGCCGGGTCTACCCCGCCGGATGTGCTTTGGGGCTTTGTGCTACAGGCGGCCAGAGGCAAAAGGCAAAGGGCCAAACAAAAAGATAGGCACGGGGCAAAACGAAGACTAAAAACGCCCCGGGGTTTGGGGCGGGTGCGCCTGAATGGGCGCTGGAATATGCGCTGGAAGAAGCGCCCAGACATAGGCGCTGTATAGGGGCGGGCGGCAGGGGTTTGCCGCCCGGCTTTTTGAGTGCCTGTGGCTAAAAATCTTTTCATGAGAATGCCTCCCTATAGGGTGAAGGAGATATAGTCTTCTTTGCCCTGCCAGTAGTCCTCTTTTTTTATCAGTGCATACTGGTAGATGCGGTCGGTAAATTGCAGGGTGGGGGATGAAGTATCTATGCCAGATTTTTCCATCTGTACAATTTCACCGCTGGCGCTGGCGGCCCAGGTTTTCCCCTCCAAGGTACTGGCAGAGGTGAGGTAATATTCCCCAAACTCCTCTTGAATCAGTGGCAGTAAGGCACCGTCGGGCTGGCTCCAGGGGATGGGGGTGGTTTCGCCGGTGCGGGTATCTGCATACCAAAAGTGGTCGCCGTCCCTGCCCATACCCTCCCGGTTGACCTCAACAATCAACCTATTGTCCCAGTTTTGAAGGACGGTATAGTAATAAAGTTCCTCCTCAAACAGGAACTGCTTTGTTTCGCCTGTTGTCATGTTGTAGTAGCCCAGTTCGCATTCATTGGCAATTCGCCAACAAAGCTGGCCGTCGAAGGTCTGGTATCCTGTATAATCGGTATTTTTTTTATCCAGGGTATACAGGCTCTCTTTTTCACCGTTTTGGGGGTTTAGGCCGTAAAAAATTACAGATTCTATAGCGGCTGGTATGTCGCTGCTATCCTCTTTATATACCTGCTTTGCCAGCATAATTTGGCCACCGTAAATATCAACGGGAAATTCACTATCCTCCAGGGTGTAAAAAAATCCTGTATGCCGTTTTCTAAATTGATTTTGCCCAATTGCGTGCGGTCTTCGCCCTCATCATAGCTGGTGTAATAGAGGTATTTGTTTGAATAGAAAAGGAAGTTGAATTGGCTAATATCCTCTGAGGTTTCGGCCTCTTTCAGGGTTGTGCGGTCGCTGAGGTCCGGCAGGAAAGATTCAATTTTCTTATCCGGGTACAAAATCACCAGGCGGCCGTTTGCCATAAACGCAATGGGGGCGCTTGGTTTGGCGCTTTCGAACAGGTAGCCGTTTTCGGCGTCAGGCAGGTTCAAAGGCTGGGTTTGCCGGGTGGCAATGTTATTAAAATACAGCCGTATGCCGTAGGTAAAGGCATATTTGGTCGATTTTTCGGGTATCACCTCGGTGCCAAAGCTGAAAAAGCCCTCTTCGGTTTTTGCGGGGTTAGCTCCCATGCCACCAAGGGAGTGCAGTTCTTCGGGCGCTTTGGGCTGTGCATCACCGGTTTGGGCGGGGCTTTGGCCCGGGGTGGAAGCCTCAGAAACCTCAAAAGCGCCGGAGGCCGCTGAGGTGGAAGGGCTTGCCCCGCCGGATGCGCTTTGGGGCTTTGTGCTACAGGCGGCCAGAGGCAAAAGGCAAAGGGCCAAACAAAAAGACAGACACGGGGCAAAACGAAAGCTAAAAACGCCGCAGGGTTTGGGGCGGGTGCGCCTGAACGGGCGCTGGAATATGCGCTGGAAGAAGCGCCCAGATATAGGCGCTGTATAGGGGCGGGCGGCAGGGGTTTGCCGCCCGGCTTTTTGAGCGCCTGTGGCCAAGAATCTTTTCATGAGAATCCTCCTATACAAAAGAATCCCTTTGGTAAAATACAGTGGGGCCGCAGCTCCATTTGTTCAAATGCTGTAGGCTATGGCGCTAATAAAAGCGCTGGGGCGGGCGGGGTTGCCGAGTTGCAGGGCTGGCGGTATTGCCAAGCGCCAAGGCTGGTGTTGTTACTGGGTAACAAGGCTAGCCCCACCGCTTGCGCTTTGAGACGACACAGGGGTACTTTGGGTTTTACCACTGCTCTCTGCCCCGGCGGGCGCTTCGCCCGCCCCGTCGGCCTGTGCCATCAGGGTGAAAGGGATGTAGTTTTCCTTGCCCTGCCAGTAGTCCTGCTTTTTTATTAGGGCATACTGCCTGATGTAGTCAGTAGCTTGCAGGGTTACGGCTGGAGTATAGGCTTCGGTTTTTTCCATCTGCACAATTTCGCCGCTGGCGCTGACGGCCCAGGTTTTTCCCTCTAAATCCGCTGCATTGGTGAGGTAATATTCCCCAAACTCCTCTTGAATCAGTGGCAGAAAGGCGCTGTCGGGCTGGCTCCAGGGGATGGGGGCGGTTTCGCCGGTGCGGGTATCTACATACCAAAAATGGTAGCCGCCCCCGTCCATATCCTCCCGGCTGGCCCCTACAATCAACCTATCACCCCAGTTTTGGAAGACGGTATAGTAATATAATTCCTCCTCCAATGGGAACTGCTTTGTTTCACCAGTGGCAATGTTATAGTAGCCCAGCATGTTTTCTTCGGCAATCCGCCAGCAGATCTGGCCGTCAAACAACTGATATTCCAAATTTTCGGTTTTTTTTTCGTCCAGGGTATACAGGCTCTTTTTTTCGCCGGTTTGGGGGTCTAGGGCGTAAAGCGTTTCGGATTCTCTTTGGGTTGGTATTTCGCTGTTATTCTCTTTATATACCTGGTTTGTCAGCAGAATTTGACCATCGTAAACATCAACGGGAAATTCATTGTCCGCGAGGGTGTAAAAAAATTCCTGCATACCGTCTTCTAAATTGATTTTGCCCAATTGCGTGCGGCCTTCGCCCTCATCATAGCTGGTGTAATAGAGGTATTTGTTTGAAAAGAAAAGGAAGTTGAATTGGCTAATATCCTCTGTGGTTTCGGCCTCTTTCAAGGTTGTGCGGTCGCTGAGGTCCGGCAGAAAGGATTCAATTTTTTTATCCGGGTACAAAATTACCAGGCGGCCGTCTGCCATAAACGCAAAGGGGCTGCTTGGGTCTTTGCTTTCGCGCAGGTAGCCGTTTTCGGTATCGGGCAGGTTCAGGGGCTGGGTTTGTTTTGTGGCAACGTTATTAAAATACAGCCGTATACCATAGATGAGGGCATCCTTGGTCGATTTTTCGGGTAGTACCTCGGCGCCAAAGCTGAAAAAGCCCTCTTCGGTTTTTGCGGGGCCCACTTTCATGCCAAGAGAACGCAGTTCTTCGGGCACTTCGGGCTGTGCTTCACCGGTTAGGGCGGGGCTTTGGGCGGCGGGGGAGGAGAGCACCCCGGTGCTTGTGCTTTGGGGTTTTGTGCTACAGGCGGCCAGAGGCAAAAGGAAAAGAGCCAAACAAAAGGATAAACACAGGGTTAGACGAAAGCCAAAAACACCGCAGGGGTTTACGCGGGGGGTTAAAAAGGGTCTCAAGAAAATACCTCCTTTAAAGGCGCGGCCTTATTTTGCCCTGCCGCTGTATCTGCCGTACAGGGCGCGCCGCGTTATAAGGGCAGTATACAGGGGGGATGTATCATAGCTGTTGCGCGCTGCCGCCCATTTGTGGCGCAAGCCCAAATGCAAAGGGGCCGCTATAGTAGGCCTGCAGCTTTGCGTTTTGGCTTTGCAGGCAGGCTGCGTAATAGCCGGGGGCCTCGGCCCAATCCTCTACAGGTGTGAGGCCGCAGTACTGTAGGTAGGCCTCCAAAGCCGCTGCGGGTTCCGGCTGTGCGCCGGGCAGTTCGGGCGGTATGCCATTTGTCCACATGCGCAGTATCCGCCCGGTCACCTCCTCTTTTTCGTACATCAGGGAAAAGGGCAGGGTGCCGGGGCTGCAGCGCACCCAAACGGCCCCGTAACCGTCGGGCGCGGCGGTAAACTGGCCGCCTTCCCGCTGCAGCCAGCCCTCCACCAGGGCCAGCGTGCCGGGGGGCAGCATACCGGCGGCCTCCAGCGGGCTTAGGTCTTGCAGCACCTCGCTGGGGCTTAGGGTGTTTGGGGCGGCGCTGGGCGGCGGCTCGGCCATGCTAAGCTGCCTTGCGGCGCGGGCGTGTATGGCGCGTACCAGGTAGATATCCTCGGCCGTGGCGGCAAGGCGTCCCGTGGCCTTTTGCCGAGAAAAAGAGCCCGTAAAAGAGTTTTCATCCAGCCGGGTAAACAGCCAGGCGGGCGCAAAAGCGCCCAAAAGCAGCAGCAGTACAACGCCTGCCACCCCCAAAACCAGGGCCTTTTTTTGTATTTTCATTCGGTTTCCCCGCCCTTCTTTTCTGGGCTGCAAAGCGGCAGGGTAAACCAAACTTCGGTGCCCTGGCCGGGTTTACTTTTAAACTGCAAAGGGCCGCCGTGCAGCAGGGCAATCTTTTCGCAGATGGCAAGCCCCAGGCCGCTGGCCCCCTCCTTGTAACGGCGGGACTTATCGGCCATATAAAAAGGCTCGCAAATGCGTAAAAGCTCGGCCTCGCTCATGCCACAGCCGCTATCCACTACGCGCAGGGTGCATTGCCCCGCCTGTTTTTGGGCCTGCACCAGCACCTGGCCGGTGCGCGGTTTTGCCGCCATGGCGTTTAAAACCAGGTTGCGCAGCAGGTCGGCCAATAAATCGGCCTGCGCCAGTACCCAAAAGGCCTCCTCCGCCTCAAAAAGCACCTCAATGCCGTTTGTATCGGGCGGCAGGGAGCGGCGGCAGAGCGCAAGGGCGTTTGCCAGCGGGATGCAGGCGAGCTGCGGCGCTGTTTCGGCAAGGCCCATCAGCTCCAAAAGGCGCTGGCTTAATGCCTCCAGCCGTTTTGCCTCCCGGAAGATGGCCGTGGCCGCCTGCTGGCGGATATCGGGGGGCTGGTCTTTCAGGCGCAGCATTTTGGCATAACCCACCAGGGTGGTCATGGGGGTTTTTACCTCGTGGGTAAAGGCGCTTACAAAATCGTCTTTTTGCCGCAGGGCAAGTTCCATGGCGTCCATTTTTTCTTCCAGCGCGGCGGCCATGGCGTTAAAATTTTCGGCCAGGTGGCCCACCTCATCATGGGTATCCACCTGTACGCGCTGGCGGTAGTGGCCCCCGGCAATGCGGCGGCTGGCCTCGCTAAGGCGGCCAATAGGGCGGGTGAGCAGGGCTGAAAACAGAAAGACGCTTACAGCGGCCAATAGTACAATGCCGCCGCATAAGCGCCAAAAAAAGTAGAGGTTTTGCTGCCTTTGCCCATATACGGCCGAGATATCGTAGCAGCTTAACAGCAGGGCTGCGCCGCCCCCTTCGCCCTCACCCACCCCCACAGTGGAGGCCAGGAGCAAAAACTGCGCGTTCCCATTCTGCCGCATCACATAGCCTTCGTCCCCGGCGGCCAGCGCCTCGCTTGCGGCCCCGGCAGGCAGGGCAGGGGGTAGGTTTGAATACGCCTCCTCCCCTTCGGGGGTGTACAGGGCCATCCAGCGGCCCCCCGTGCCCACATAGCCGGTTTTCTTTTCCCCATAGCGGCTGTAATAACCGGCGTCCAGTGGCAGGCCCGCCGTCTGGTTGGTCAGCATATCGGTCTCCAGGGCGTATTTTTCTAAAATGTGCTGGCTGGTGTGGTTGGCCACCGTTTCGGCCAGGTGGTTTTGGAATACGGTGTACACCAAAAAGCTGCCGCCAAGCGTAAATAACAGCCCGGTAAGCGCAATGACAAACAGCGAGAGTTTGTGGGAAAATTTCATGGCTCCCTCTCCAGCATGTACCCAATTTTGTAAACGGTTTTAATTTTGTTTTGCCAGCCCAGCTTGTGCCGCAGGCGCATGATGTGTAAATCCAGGGTGCGGCTGCCCTCGGGGGCCTCGGCGCCCCACACCTCCTCAAAAAGGGCGTCGCGGTACAGGGCGGTGCCGCGGTTGCGCACCAGCATCAGCAGCAGGTCATACTCGTGGCAGGTAAGGGCAACCTCCCTGCCGTTTTGCGTCACCCGGCGGGCGGCCAGGTGCAGCACGGCGTCGTGTGCGCTTACCTCACAGTCGCCCTTACCGGCGCGGCGCAAAACCGCCTCGATGCGCGCCAGCAGTTCCTCGGGCTCAAAGGGCTTTACAATGTAGTCGTCGGCCCCCAGTTTTAGCCCCTTTACCCGGTCTTTCACCGCGGCGCGGGCGGTTAAAAAGATAACCGGCATACCCAGGGGCCTTATGTACTCCAATAGGGTGTAGCCGTCGTGGCCGGGCAGCATGATATCCAGCAAAACCAGGTCGTAGTCGTTTTCTTGCAGCAAATCCGCCGCCGTTTCGCCGTCTTGGCAGCACACGCACCGGTAGCCCGCCTGCTGCAGGGTCAGGCGTATCAGCCCGGAGATGTTCGCCTCGTCCTCCACCGTTAATATTCGCATAGTTCCCCCACTATTTACATACTATCGGGTAAAGTTGCTTGCCATTTACTGCTGGCCTCACCTAAACAGTATACCATAAATTGTATCTTTTTTGTTTCACCCCGGCTGTGCGGGGGCCTAAGAACCCTTTTCAAAAGCGGAAAAAAATGGAGTTCTGTGGCCGCATATGGTAGAATAAAACAGTAAAAAGCCGTATTTTACAGGGGGTTACCAGATGTATGAAACACTATTATCGATGAGCGAGCCGTGGTTACAATACGCCATTCGGGTAAATCTTTTGGGGGAAAGCAAGGGAAGCCTCCAAGACCTAAAGAGGGAAGCGCTGAAAGATCCAAAAATTCAGTTGTATCTAAACGATATGACAAACTTTCACAGCACAATTGTGAGAAACCATAAAGACCCCGATTTAGCCATACACAAGCTATTGTTCCTTTTGGATATTGGGTTTGAAACGGATATACCCGAAATAGAGAGCGCCATTACACAGATTATGTGCCACAAAGACAAAAATGGGGTATATCAAACCATGACAAACATACCCCCGCATTACGGCGGAAAGGGCGAGGATACCTATGGCTGGTGCCTATGTGATGCGCCTTTGTTGCTGCTGGCATTGCAAAAAGCCAAGGTAGATTACCGGCGGCATATCCGGCAGGGCCTAGAACACCTGCTTAGCATGTACCAAAAGCAGGGTTTTCCCTGCACGGTATCCGAAGAACACGGAAGCTTCCGCGGCCCCGGCCGGAAGGGGGACTGCTGCCCGTATGCAACGCTTACCATGGTAAACCTGATGGCCGAAATAGATGAATATAAAAACAGCGAGACGGCAAAAAACGCAGCGGAGGTGATACTCTCGCTATGGGAAAACAGCCGGGAGAGACACCCCTATATGTTTTATATGGGTACAGATTTCCGCAAATTAAAAGCGCCCGCTATGTGGTATGACATAGTGGGCGTTGCCAACTGCCTAAGCAAGTTTGATTTTGTAAAAACCGATGCACGGTTTTGTGAAATGATAGGCTTGATTCAAGGGAAACAAAACGCAGACGGCCTGTTTATTCCTGAGGCCGTTTACCAAAAATGTAAAGGCTGGGATTTTGGGCAAAAGAAAAGCGTATCGCCCTATTTATCCTACCTATGTATCAGGCTGTTGCAGCGGGTAAGCGGATGAGCAGGTAAGCGGCTAAACCCCCGGATGCCGCAAATTTTGCCATAGATGGCCCTAGAGCAAATGAACATAACATGAGATATGCTGCTCTTGGCAGAAACGGCGAAT
>CAZKBM010000045.1:0-26601 GCA_964550985.1 uncultured Oscillospiraceae bacterium | reverse complement strand
GCAGCAAGCTTTTGCTAGAAACTGTTATGCAGCGCCTGATTTTTTCTGTATTTATGCGCTACAGTCTGTTTATTTGCTGTAAGCCCTAAACAGAACCTGCCCCCTCCCCCCAAAAAGGGAATAAAGCTTTTAATTTCCCCTAGTTTCAAGCAATTTATAGGTCATAAAAGCCCACACCCCGGCCCTTTCACATGCTTTTCACAACTTTATTACAAAAAGTACACATTTGGGTATTGACAAGCGGTGTCAAAAGGGTTACAATTTAGTTGCAAGAAAGTTACAGCCAGGGCTTTCTTGCTGCAAGTGCAAGTGCAAGCTTTTTTCATGACGCGGTACCCCCTCCTCCGGTTACGGTTTTGGCCGTAATTGTCGGGGCCGCAAAACTCCTTGTAACAAAAAGCCCCGCCACTCCTGTGGGGCTTTTTGTTTTGCTTTTTCACACCGACAGCATTTTCACAAATAACTTACACACCGCACCGGCAAAAACAGTTTTATGCTTCGCCTGAAAATTTTGCAATGCACCAAGCATTCCTACAATTTTACGCCTTGCCTAAACCTGTTTTTGCTCGGCGCTTGCTGTGTAAAACATTTGTTCAAATGCTGTAAAGGCTCCTGCCATCTTTTCATTTTTAACCCGGTGTGGTAGGATAGAAAAAACACACCCTACAAGGAGGCGCTTTCATGGCCCTGATTTACAACGAGCCCTGCCATACCTTTGGCGAATATCTGCTTTTACCCGGTTATTCCTCGGCCGATTGCATACCCGACAAAGTGAGCTTGCGTACCCCCGTGGCCCGTTTTAAAAAGGGGGAGGAGGCCCCCTTGTACATGAACATCCCTATGACCAGCGCCATTATGCAAAGCGTCTCGGGCGAAAAAATGGCCATCGCCCTGGCCATTGAGGGCGGTATCAGCTTTTTATACTGCAGCCAAAGCATACAAAGCGAAGCGGAAATGGTGCGCAATGTCAAAAGCTACAAAAAAGGCTTTGTCACCTCCAATTCCAATATCCGCCCCGACGCAAGCCTGGCCGACATCCTGGCCCTGAAAAAGAAAACCGGGCATTCCACCGTGGCGGTTACCGATGACGGCACTGCGCATGGCAAACTGCTGGGTATTGTGGCCTCACGCGATTATCGCGTCTCACGTATGGACCCCGCCACTGTGGTTTCCACCTTTATGACGCCTCTGGAGCAGGTGGTTGTAGCGCCCGACGGTACCAGCCTGAAAGAGGCCAATGATATCATCTGGGCCAACAAAATTAACACCCTGCCCCTTTTGGATCAGGACGGCCACCTTGTGCACCTGGTGTTCCGCAAAGACTACGACTCCCACAAGGAAAACAGGAGCGAACTTTTGGATCAAAACAAAAGTTATGTGGTGGGCGCGGGCATTAACACCCGCGATTATGAGCAGCGGGTGCCCGCCCTGGTAGAGGCCGGGGCCGATATTTTGTGCATCGATTCCTCCGAGGGCTTTAGCGAGTGGCAAAAGCGCACCCTGGCCTGGATTCGGGGCCACTACGGTGACAGGGTGAAGGTGGGCGCGGGGAACGTGGTGGACGCCGAGGGCTTCCGCTTTTTGGCCGAGAGCGGGGCCGACTTTGTGAAAATTGGCATCGGCGGCGGCTCCATCTGCATCACGCGCGAGCAAAAGGGCATTGGCCGCGGCCAGGCCACCGCCGTAATAGAGGTGGCCAAAGCCCGCGACGAATATTTTGCAGAGACGGGCGTCTACGTGCCCATCTGCTCCGATGGGGGCATTGTACACGATTACCACATCACCCTGGCCCTGGCCATGGGGGCCGATTTCGTCATGCTGGGGAGGTATTTTTCTCGTTTTGACGAAAGCCCTACAAACCGCCTGCGCATGGGGGGCAGCTATGTGAAGGAATATTGGGGCGAGGGCAGCAACCGCGCGCGCAACTGGCAGCGCTACGATTTGGGTGGCGAAGAAGGACTGGGCTTTGAAGAAGGGGTGGACAGTTACGTGCCCTACGCCGGCAGCTTAAAAGACAATGTGGGCGTAACCCTGCACAAGCTGCGCAGCACCATGTGCAACTGCGGCGTACTCTCCATCCCCGAACTGCGCGAAAAGGCCCACCTCACCCTGGTCTCCTCCACCAGCATCATTGAAGGTGGCAGCCATGACATCATATTGAAAGATAAAGCCGAATAGCAAACAAAAAACGATGAAAGGATTTCCCTTTCACCGTTTTTTGTTATCCTGTTACCCAAAGGAACAATCTGCCATGTGGTCATTCACAAGCCCAGCCGCCTGCAGGTAGGAATAACAGATGGTGCTGCCCACAAACTTAAAACCCCGCTTTTTTAAATCTTTCGAAAGTTTATCCGAAAGGGGGCTGGTTGCAGGCATATCCTCCTGCTTTTTGGGCGCGTTGCGAATGGGTTTCCCCTCCACAAAACCCCAGAGGTAGCTGTCAAAGCTGCCAAACTCCTGCTGTACACGCAGAAAAGCCTGTGCGTTTACCGCCAGTGCCTCTATTTTACGCCTATTGCGAATCATGCCGGGGTTTTGAAGCAGTTCCGCCCGCTTTTCTTCGCCATACCCCGCAATGACGCCGGGGTCAAACCCATCCAGGGCCAAGCGCATGGCCTCGCGGCGGCGCAGGATCAAATTCCAGGATAAACCCGCTTGCATCCCCTCTAATATAAGCAGTTCAAACAATTTTTGGTCGCTGTGCTCCGGCACGCCCCACTCGGTGTCATGGTAGGCGATGTCATAGGCATCCTTGGCCCAGGCACAGCGTTTTGGCCTGTTTTCTGTTTCCATTTTCACTCCTGTGTGGATTGATGCCGCCGAATGATATCAATCTGCAGGCGGCCCTCCCCATAACTTACTTCCGCTTCATCAATCATAATACCCGCCAGCAATAACTCCCCGTCCACCTCTTCCCCACCGGTCAAGTTCCAGTAGTTCTGTTCCATCTCGTGTTGGCGGGGGGTGTTCAGCACCTGTCGCAGTTCCTCTATTTTCTCCGCATCCGCATGGTGAAGTTCGGCCCCAATTCCAATTTTGGAAACCGCGGGTGTGATATCCATATCAATTTGAAATTTCCTGGCACCCAGCAAAAAGCAGTAACCGGTCACGTCGGTAACAATACGCATATTTTTTTCAAACTTCAGTTTCACCCAAATCCCTCCCTTTGCGAATGGCCAAAATCAGCGGCACCAAAACCAGTGCCACAAACCCGGCAGAAAACCCATTGTTGTACAGGTTAAGCCCACCCGTAATGGTGTTGATGTGGTAATGCACCGCCATGTGCAGCACCCCTGCCACCATACCCCACAGCCAGCCAAACTGCCCCGCAATGGGGGCAAGCCCGGTACAAAACAGCACAGCTACTATATTGGCCCCTTCGTTATGGGGGGGAGGGTTAATCAGCGCCATGGCAATGGCGCCCAGCATCACCGGCAGGCAGTTTTTCCAGTGTTTGCCAAACGCGCCAAAGGCCATCATGGTCAAAATGCCCGCTATGGTGGCCCCGTTTATGGCCGCCCCCAAAAGCAGGGTAACGGTAAGCCCCAAAAGGCCGCAGATGGCCATGTTTACGTAGGCGGTGTTGCCGTAAAGCAGGTAATAATCGGTTACCAAGCGGCCCGAATGGCCCCATATTTTTTTAAGTCCCTTCCAGGTGAGCTGAGGCTTTAACGGCAAAAGCCCCGCCAGCAACCAGCCCAGAAAAAAAAGGTAGAAGAATACAGCAAGCCATAGGTTGTTACCCTCACTCCACAGCAGGGGGCGGCTGCGCTCAATGCCAAAGCTACGGGTGGCCGCCACCAAAAAAATAGCCACTATCCCGCCTGCAAAGCCCACATTATACAGGCTATAACCGCCGTGAATACGCGTGACCACCGAGCTGATAACCGGCATAACGAAACCCACACCCACCCCGGCCAAAACCCCCAGCACAACATTGAAGCCCCAGCCCAGGCCCACCTGCAAATTGGCTATCTCGCTAACCACCGGGGCCAAGGTGGAGGCCAACACCGCATTGAGTGAATAGTTGAGGAAATGCTCGCGCTGGAAGCGGGAGTACAGAAACACCCCCAGTACAATGGGCGCCATATTGAACAGGTTTTTGCCAAAAAACGAAAAACCCACCGAGAGCCAGATGGCCATAAGGGTGGAGCCGTTGGGCGAGACTTTTACCCCATGCAGCAGGCCCACACAGGCAATACCCACCAGTGCGGCATTCACAAAGGCCGCCCCCAGCCCCCCAAGGGCAATATAATCGGTGGTAAGCACACTGCGCGAGGTGTAAATGGCCTGCAGGCCCTGCCAGATGGCAAGGGGCGGCTGTGATAGAAAGGCAAACAGCAGGAAGAGGCCCATGGCTACCAGGGTGAAACGGTATGGCCCGCCAAGCTTTTTCACCGGGGAAGCACCTCCCTTCCTGCTGTCTCTTTTTTCTCTTTCTGCATGCCTTCTTTCGCCTATCGTGGCAATTTACAGTCTCTAGCGCACAAAACCCGCTTCTTCTGTTTTGTAAAAGCCGCGCTACGCGGCTTTTACCGTATTATGCGGCGGCCGCTGCGGCAGCGGCTGCCGCGGCTTCGGCTGCTTGGGCGGCGGCGTCCACATGTGTGCCGGGGCAGGTGGGCGGCAGGTCGCTTTCCAAATAGTAACCGGTTTGCCGGTTGCCACAGGCCTCCCCGGCCAAAAGGCCGCTATCCCGGCAGAAGGGGCGCTCCACAACGCCGGCGGGCGCCGCGGGGAAATCCTTTTCGGGCATATTCTCTTGCACGGTATCAATGATATTGTGCCACACATTGGGCGGCGGGTTGGTAGAGGCCTTGGGCGACCACTCCAGCACCTCGTTTTGGTCATACCCCCACCAAACGGCCGAGACATAGTAGGGCGAAAGCCCCACAAACCAGCGGTCTTTGTCATCGGTGGTAGTACCGGTTTTGCCCACGCTGTCGCTGGTGTCCAGCGCAAGGCCGCGGGCGGTGCCGCTAACCGGGCCGGAAGAACGCAAGACATTTGAGAGCAGCCGGTTCATGATATAGGCGTTCTCGGGCGAGATAGCCTGCATGGTGGTCACCTCAGGCTCCATTACAATGTTGCCGCGCGCGTCTGTCACCCGCTGGTAGCAGTGCAAGGTGTTGTGGATGCCGTAGCTTTCCCCGCCGCCAAACATTGTGTAAGCGGCGGCAAGTTCAGCCGCTGTAATGCCATGGGTCATGCCGCCAATAACCAGGGGAGAAAGGCCTTTGTCATTCACCGTTCCCTCTCCAACCAAGGTAGATATCTCAAGGGTATTTGTTAAAAAATCATACATTTCCTCTATGCCAACCCACTCGCCCACATGCCCGGGGATGGTGTTGAGGCTCTCGGCCACCGCATCGCTAACCGGTACTGCACGGCCCGTTGGGGCCTTGGGCCCATAGTTCACCGGCCACTTTTGCTCGGGAATCACGTAGGTATCGGCCACCAGGCTGGAATAGTTGATGATTTCGTATTCAATACCCAAGGCATAGGCCGCCAGGGGCTTCATGGTGGAGCCCACCGGCCGGGCCGATTGGGTGGCCCGGTTCAGCCCCAAACTCTCCTTCTTTTCGCCAAGGCCGCCCACCACACCGGCAAGCGAGCCGTCGTACCGCACAACCGCCATGGCGCTTTGGGGGTGTACTTCTTCACCCGCCTCGGTGGTGGCCACCACCTGTTCGGGGAACAGCCCCCCCTCGCCCCAGCCCAGGGCGTATACACGTTCCATCTCGGCCTGCAGGGTTAAATCCACCGTGGATTCTATGCGCAGCCCCGCCGTATAATAATAGTCTATGGCCGCCTCGCGGGAGGTGCAGATGCCCTGCTTCACCAAATCTTCCACCACCGCTTCAAACACGGCGTCGGTAAAGTAGCTGGTCACTTCCTGCTCCTGGTTTTGCCTTGCCTCCAGTTGGCCCTGGTTTAGCCCCAGCGGCTGGGCCACCGCCTCATCAAACTCGGCCTGGCTGATCTTTCCGCTCTCCAGCATAAAGTACAGCACATCATCGCGCCTTTTTAAAGCATTATCCGGGTTTGTAAAGGGGTTGTATTTGCCAGGTGCCTGGGTGATGCCCGCAATCAGGGCGCACTCGGCCAGGGTGAGCTCACTGACGTCTTTGTTAAAATACTCAATGGCTCCGGCCTGCACCCCCACAATGGTGCCCGAAAGCGGCAGGGTGTTCAAATAGGCCTCCATAATCATATCTTTTGAATACCGGGTGTTCAGCCCCCAGGCGCGGAAAATCTCGCGCGTTTTGCGCTTATAGCCCGCCTCCATACTGCCGTCTTCACCGTATACCGCTTTATCGCCGGTGATATTTTTTACAAGCTGCTGGTCAATGGTTGAGGCGCCAAAGGTGCGGTCGAACTGGAAAAGTTCGTTAAAAAACGCATAAGCGGTGCGCTTGATGGAGACGCCGTTGTGCTCATAAAACTCTCGGTCCTCTGTAGCCACCACGGCTTCCGACATCTGTTTGGGTATTTTATCCAGGGCAACCCACACACTGTTGGATTCTCTCGTCAGTTTTTGGTACTCAATCCACTCGCCGGTGGCGGGGTCCTGCGCCAAAATATAGCCGGTTTGGGGCAATTTCAGCATCTCAATATCCAGCATGGCGTCATCATCGGCCGTGGTGTCCACAATAAATTTTGTCACCTGCACCGCCACAACCGATAAAGCGATAAAGCCCACGCAAAGCAGCACCAAAAAGGCCTTTGCCAGGTTCACAAAAATCATTTTTACGGTTTTTCCCGCGCTGGGTTTCCGTTTTTTGGACGATGCCTTCTTAGGCGGCGCTTTTTTTTGCGCCGGTTTTGGGCTTTGCACCACCCTGGTGGAGCTATTGGCGTGGTTTGCAGGCCCTGCTGCCGGGGGTTTTGGAGATACCGGCCTCACCGCTGCATCGGGCATTCTTTGTACCGGCGCCGCCTGTGCCGGCTTGGGCTGCTCTGGCGGCGCCTTTGGGGTGGTTGCCGTACGGCGCTGTGGCCGCTGAGTACCCGACGCTCTATAATTGCGCCCTTTCTCTTTGGAAGGGCCTGTGGGCATATCTCTATTGTTCAAAAGAATATCCTTTCCTTGCAAAATACGGCCTGCCGCTTTGGCCATATGGCGAATACCAGCTTAATTAATAGCGGTATTTTATGTTTTTCTCCAGCTAAACCCATTTAAAAATGCAAATCCTGCACAGGAGCACTCTATCCATACTAGGTTACTCCGATTCACACTTTTTTTCAAGCCCCATTTTATTACAGTTCTACCCTTACAAGTATACTATAATAGTATACCACATCCCTGCCCCCAGCACAAAACCCTGCATCTTGTGTGTACAGGGCTTTTTGGTGTATGATATTATAGGTAGATTCTATGAAAACAAGGGGGTTAGCCCAGTGGCGCGCATTTTTTTATTTGGCAACGATGTAGATACCGACCAAATTCTGCCCAGCCAATATCTTATACTGCCCAGTATCGGCGAGATGAAGGACCATGCTTTTGAGTCAATCGACCCGGCTTTTGCCAAAAAGGTGCAGACGGGGGACCTGGTTGTGGGCGGCGATAATTTTGGCTGCGGCTCTTCGCGTGAGCAAGCCCCAAGCGTGTTAAAGGCCCTTGGGGTGCAGGCGGTTATCGCCCGCAGTTTTGCCCGCATTTTTTTTCGCAATGCCATCAACATTGGCCTGCCTGTACTGGTGAGCGCCGAACTTCCCGCCGCCGTACAGGATGGAGACGAGGCAAGCTTAAACCTAGGTGCGGGCCAGGTGGAAACCGGGGGCAAACAATACCTTTGCACAAAGTTGCCCGGCCATATGCAGGCCATACTGGAGAGCGGCGGCCTGATTGCCTGGCTGAACGAAAAGGAGGGGTGTTAAATGGGAATGACCCTGGCTGAAAAACTGATAGCGCGCGCAGCAGGCCTGCCCGAGGTACATCCCGGTGAAATACACACCGTGAAACTGGACCGCCTGATGAGCAATGACGGCACCACCCATATCACCCTGGGGATGTACCAAAACCAGTTAAAGCACCCCCGTTTGGCCGCACCCGAAAAACTGGTGTTTGTCATTGACCACAACAGCCCGGCCGACACCCCAAAAACCGCCCAGGCCCACCACTTGATGCGGGAATTTGCACGGCAGCACGGCATTACCTTTTACGAAGGCAAGGGCGTGTGCCACCAGCTTATGGTGGAAAACCACGTAAGCCCCGGCGAGATGATTATTGGGGCCGATAGCCACACCTGTACCTATGGAGCGCTTGGGGCTTTTGGCACCGGCGTTGGCAGCACTGATTTTTTGTTTGGCATGGTAACGGGCACCACCTGGCTGATGGTGCCAGAGACTCTGCGCTTTATGCTGCGCGGGCGGCTGCCCAAGGGGGTCTCCTCGCGCGATTTGATGTTGACGATTTTGGGCGATATTGGCGCCGATGGGGCCAACTACAAAGTGATGGAGTTTTGCGGCGAGGGCCTGGACGCCATGAGTGTGGGCCAGCGGCTGGTTCTGGCGAACCTGGCCGTGGAAGCCGGGGCCAAAACCGCCCTAATGGCCCCCGACGAAAAAGTGCAGGCATTTTTGAAAGAGCGCGGGCGTGCGCCCGTAGCCCTGCTGGCCAGCGACGCCGACGCACACTTTATGGCCAGCTACGAGTATGACCTTGCAAAGCTTTACCCCGTGGTGGCTAAGCCCGACCATATTGACGATGTAGTGCCTGTGGCCGAATGCGCCGGCACGCGGATAGACGAGGCTTTTTTGGGCAGTTGCAACAGTGGCCGCATGGAAGAACTGCGCGTTGCCGCCGCGCTGCTAAAAGGCCGCCGGGTGCACCCCAGCGTGCGCTTCCTCGTCTCCCCGGCCTCGAACGAGGTGTATGCAGAGGCTTTGCAAGAAGGGCTGATTGACATACTAAACACGGCTGGGGCCATGGTGGTAAACGCAAACTGCTCGGTTTGCTGGGGTAGCTGCCAGGGCGTACTGGGCCCCGAAGAGGTGCTCATCTCCACGGGAACCCGCAATTTTAAAGGCCGCAGCGGGCACCCCAGCAGCAAGGTGTACCTCGCCTCAGCGGCCACGGTTACGGCATCGGCCATCACCGGGGAGATTAGCCAGGCGGAGAATCTGGCAAATTCACACTAGAAATGAAAGGGTTTGCAAACCCTTAGGGAGACCCTATGGAAAACGAATTTACCGGTAAAATTTGGCTTTTGGGGGATGACATCGACACCGACATCATCCTTCCCACCGAGTACCTTGCCCTGCCCAGCCTGGCCGACATGGCCCCCCACGCCTTTTCCCCCCTGCGCGAAGAACTGGCCGGGCAAATTTGCCCCGGCGATATTTTGGTGGCCGGCAGTAATTTTGGCTGCGGCTCCTCGCGCGAGCAGGCCCCTGAAGTGATCAAGGCCCTTGGGGTGGCGGCCATCATTGCCAAAAGCTATGCGCGCATCTTTTTTCGTAACGCCGTAAACAACGGGCTTCTGGTGCTGGAAAGCCCCACCCTGCGGGACGATGTGACCGAGGGGGATACCCTTTGCGTGCGGCCGGGGCAATATGTTTTGCATGACGGTAAAAAATACCCCCTTAGCCCCATGGCGCAAAACGTACAGGATATTTTAAACAGCGGGGGCCTTGTGGCGGCCATGCAAAAGCGAAATGGGGTGAAGTGAGATGGCCATGACCTTGATTGAAAAAATCATTGCCCACAGTGCGGGGCAAACCGAAGTAAGCCCTGGAGAAATTGTGACGGTACGCCCAAACCGCGTAATGATACACGACATCTTTATCCCCTTTGTGGCCGATAAATTTAAGCAGATGGGTTTTACCAAGGTGTGGAGCCCCGAAAGCGTTGTGCTGGTGTATGACCACCTGGTGCCCGCCGCCGTGGCCGACGACGTGCGCCACCACAAAATTGGCGACGCCTTTGCCGCAGAGCAAAGCCTGCCGCACGTTCACCGCGCCGACGGCATCTGCCACCAACTGATGGTGGAAAAAGGCTATGTGGCCCCCGGCGACGTGGCTTTTGGCACCGACAGCCACACCACCACCTACGGCGCGGTGGGGGCCTTTTCCACCGGCATTGGCTATACAGAGATGGCCGCCGTTTTGGGCACAGGGGAACTCTGGGTGCGGGTGCCGGCCAGCATCCGGGTGGAGATTGAGGGCGAACTGCCCAAACATGTATACCCAAAGGACATCGTCCTGCGCCTGATAGGGGACCTTGGGGCCGATGGCGCCACCTATATGGCGCTGGAATTTTGTGGCAGCACGGTACAAAACATGAGCCTTGCCTCGCGCATGACCATTGCGAACATGGCCGTGGAGGCCGGGGCCAAGTGCGCTGTGTTTGCGCCGGACGCAAAATCGATAGAATACTGCGGCCCGGTGGAGCCCCTACTTGCGGGCCTGTGCGCAGACGAGGGCGCAGGCTACCGGCAAACCCTGCACTACAGGGCGGAGGCGCTGGAGCCCCTGGCGGCCTGCCCTTCTCAGGTGGACAAAATACGCCCGGTGCGAGAGCTTATTGGCGCAAAGGTGGACGAGGTGTTTATTGGCAGCTGCACCAACGGGCGGCTGGAGGACCTGCGCGTAGCGGCAGATATTCTGCGCGGAAAAAAAATCTCTCCCTTCACCCGGCTTATCGTCACCCCGGCTTCGCGCGGGGTGTACGGGCAAGCCGCCCGCGAGGGGCTGCTGGGGGATTTGCTTTTGGCCGGGGCGAATGTTACCCTGCCCGGCTGCGGGCTTTGCTGTGGGCGCGGAGGGGGCGTTGTGGCCGCAGGCGAAACCGTGCTGGCCACAAACAACCGCAACTTTTTGGGCCGCATGGGCGATAAAACCGCGGGCATCTACCTGGCTTCGCCCGCCGTTGCGGCGGCCACGGCACTGGCCGGGGCCATTGCGCTGCCTGATTAGCCCCCTATTGCATTTTTAAATGATTGTATCGCAAAAAGCGGGCCCCGGCGCACAAAGCTTGGGGGCCCGCTTCTGTTATTTCTCAAGCCTCTTTCCGGCTTTTTTGGCGCTTAATTACCTTCATACGGGTAAACTCTTCCCGCTCGTGTTCTTCCAGCACGCTGGAGATAAAGCGCACGTCCTCTTCGTAGCGGGGAATCACCACATTTTCCAGCATGTTGGCGCGGCGCTGTGTTTTTTTGATGGCAACAGCCAGGCGGTAGACGCTGTTTTCCACACCGGCCAGCCGCGCCGCTAGTTCCTTCACACGGTCAAACTGGATATAGGTGGTGTCGAGGTAGGCGTTGGAGTTGCGAAAACCGTAGTAGGGGTAGGGCTTGCTGGCGTCCAGGCGCGTTTCGGGCAACTCAATGCCCATAACGCTGCGGCTGGTCATCGAAAACCCCTCCTCTTCACTGCCGTGGTTTTCCATGGTGGCCTCAATGCCCAAGGTTACGTTCGCCATCTGCAGGGATTGGTAGGCGCTGGAGAAGGTGTCGCCAATATCGCGCTGCAAGGCGGCCGCTTGGTCAATCAGCTTCATCATTTCACGCATCAGCACGTTGCGTTTTCGGTCCAGCAGGTCAAAGCCAGTGTTGGCCAGCGCCAAATTCTTTTTGATGGCAAGCAAATTTGCCTTGGTGGGCGACATTTGCGCGGGCATGGCATTCCCTCCTCTCTCGCTTTTGCCTCTTAGCCTGTTTTAACTTTCGGCCACTGCCGTTTGGCGTTTGGGATCCTTTTTATGTTTCATCCCAATTTCGGGCAGGGGCAGGGTATTGGGGGTAATATCTTCCTTTTTTCCATTGGCGGGGCCAAATTTCTCATCCAGCAGCTTGTCGTCCACGCGGTCCAATTCACTGCGGGGCAGTATGGAAAGCAATTTCCAGCCAAGATCCAAACTCTCGTCAATGCTGCGTTCCTCATTCACACCCTGGCTTAAAAACTCTTTTTCAAAGTGGCTGCCAAAATTCAGGTAGCGCTTATCGGTTTCAGATAGTTCCTCCTCACCAATCACGTTGGCAAGGCCGCGCGCGTCACTCACCTTGGCGTAACTGGCAAACAACTGGTTGGCCACGGCCTGGTGGTCGGCCCTGGTAAAGCCCTCGCCTATGCCGTCCTTCATCAGGCGCGAAAGGCTGGGCAGCACGCTTACACTGGGGTAGATACCCACCTGGTCGAGATATCTGTCCAGCACAATCTGTCCCTCGGTAATATACCCGGTCAGGTCTGGCACGGGGCTTGTGATATCGTCGTTTGGCATGGTGAGAATGGGTATTTGGGTAACGCTACCCTCATGCCCTTTAATCACCCCAGCGCGTTCGTACAGGCTGGCCAAATCGCTGTACAGGTAGCCGGGGTAGCCCTTCCGCCCCGGTATCTCGCCCCGGCTGGAAGAAAACTCGCGCAGCGCCTCGGCGTAGCTGGTCATATCGGTCAGGATGACCAGGATGTGCATCCCTTTTTCAAAAGCCAGGTACTCTGCCGCGGTTAAGGCGCAGCGCGGGGTGATGGTGCGCTCCACAATGGGGTCGCTGGAGAGGTTTAAAAACATCGTAACCCGGTTTAATGCGCCAGATTCTTCGAAGCTGCGTCGAAAATAATCGGCCACATCCTTGGTAACGCCCATGGCGCAAAATACAATGGCAAAGCCCCCGCCCTCCTCGCGCTCATCGCTGATGCGCGCCTGCCGGGCTATTTGGGCCGCCAGGCGGTTATGGCTCATGCCGCTGCCCGAAAAGATGGGCAGCTTTTGCCCACGAATCAGGGTGATGAGGGTATCGATAGAGGATACGCCCGTGCGGATATAGTTGCGGGGATAGCTGCGGGATACGGGGTTGATGGGGCTGCCGTTCACGTCCCGCACCTCCTCGGCGTACACCGGGCCAAGCCCGTCTATGGGCTGGCCCGCGCCGTTAAAAATGCGGCCAATCATCTCGCTGCCTAGGCCAATGCGCATGGGTTTGCCCGTAAAACGGGTGTTCACCCCCGAAAGGCCCAGCCCCGCCGTACCGGCCAGCACCTGCACCACGGCCTTGTCCCCTTCCAGGGTAACCACCCGCCCCAGGCGTGTTCCCTCGGCGGTGCGAAGCTGTACCATCTCCTCATTGGAGACGTTCTCCACCCCTTCCAGTGTTACCAGTGGGCCGCTTATATCGCTAAGGCCCAGATACTCCATGGCCATGGGCAATCTCCTTTTGCTTGTTATCCCGCCTGAATGACGGTGCCGCGGTTTTTCACAAGTTCCGCGCAGGTGTTGTCGATATCGTGATAATAGCCCTCAAACAGTTCCAGCTTATCGTTGGGCACATCGTACTTAATTTTGATAAGCCGCTCAAACAGGCCCGAATCCACCAGGGCCGAAACTTCGATACCGCGCTCCACCATCTGGGCGGCCTTGTCGTTCAAATACAAAATCACACGCATCATCAAAAGCTGTTTTTCCAGCGGCACAAAGGTGTCGTCCTTATGGTAGGCATTTTGCTGCAAAAAGCCCGTGCGGATGACGCGTGCAATCTCCAAGGTAAGCTTTTGGGTGTCGGGCAGCACGTCGGTGCCAATCAGCTTTACAATCTCTTGCAGGCTGGTTTCCTCGCTCAAAAGTTCCAGTATCCGCGCGCGCAGCGCGGGGAAGTCTTCGCCCACTTTTTCTACGTAATAGGGGTCAAGATCCTCATAATACTCGCTATAACTCAGGTTCCAGTTGATGGCCGGGTAGTGCCGGGCATAGGCCAGGTTCTTGTCCAAAGCCAAAAAACAGCGCACAAAGCGTTTGGTGTTCTGGGTTACAGGCTCTGAAAAATCGGCCCCTTGGGGGCTAACAGCACCTATGATGGAAACGCTGCCCTCGGTGTCGTTCAGGTTCAGGGTGCTGCCCGCACGCTCGTAAAAACCGGCCAGACGGCTGGGCAGGTAGGCGGGGAAGCCCTCTTCCGCGGGCATCTCCTCCAGACGGCCAGATATTTCGCGCAGCGCCTCGGCCCAGCGGGAGGTGGAATCCGCCATCATGGCCACATCGTAGCCCATATCGCGGTAGTATTCGGCCAGGGTGACGCCGGTATATATCGAGGCCTCGCGCGCCGCCACCGGCATGTTGGAGGTATTGGCAATCAGCACGGTGCGGTCGGTCATCAAATGGCCGCTTTTGGGGTCAACCAAATCGCCAAATTCGTCCAGCACCTGGGTCATCTCGTTTCCGCGCTCGCCACAGCCAACATACACCACAATGTCGGCATCGCTCCACTTGGCAAACTGGTGCTGCGTCATGGTTTTGCCCGTTCCAAACCCGCCGGGAATGGCACAGGTGCCCCCTTTGGCAATGGGGAACAGTGAATCGATTACCCTTTGCCCCGTCACAAGCGGCCGGGCGATCATCTCCCGCTTTTGCACCGGGCGGGGGGTTTTGACCGGCCAGCGGTGGGCCAGGCAAACTTCCTCTATACGGCCGTCGGCCGTCTCCAGTTTTATAATGGGCTGGGTGATGTTATATTGCCCGTCTTCCGCCGCCCAAACCACCTTGCCGGCAAGGTTTGGCGGCACCATGCTTTTGTGCAGGATAATCTCGGTTTCGGGGCAGGTGGCAATCACGTCGCCGCCCTTCAGTTCCTCCCCCGCCTTTACCCTCACATTCACATCCCACAGTTTTTCCTCGTTTAAATTTTGCACATGCAGGCCTGTGGCTATAAAAGCCCCGCTGCGGCTTTCCATGTCCCGCAAAGGGCGCTGAATCCCATCGAAGATATTTTGCATAATACCGGGGCCCAAGGTTACCGAAAGCGGCGCCCCGCTCCCCTTAACGGGCTCCCCCACCCGCAGGCCCGAAGTCTCCTCATATACCTGTATGGTGGTTTTTTGGTCGTTTACCGAGATGACCTCGGCAATCAAACCCGCATTGCCCACAAACACCATCTCCATCATGCGGAAAGAGCGGGTGGCGCGCACGGTGATGACCGGCCCGTTTATTGAATGGATGACATCAAGTTTTTCCAAAAAGCGCACCTCACTTTGTCTGTGCGGGCATCCCCGCCGCATCTGGCACCCGCATATGGCCACTTAGGGTAAAGCGTTCCATCTCCCCGCGCAGCTTTTCGTCCATGGTCTCGTCAAACAGCCGTTTCCCATCCCCCACCTTAAGGCCCCCCAGCCGTATGCCGGCGTCGGCTTCAAAACTGGCGGTGGGGCAAACGGATTTTAGGGTTTCGGCCAGAGGCAGGTCGGCCCCGCGCAGCCAAACCGTAAGGGGCCCACCGCCGCTAGCCATAGCGGTATGCGCCTGCAAAAGCCCCGCAAGGTAGGCGGGGTAGGCCGCGCTTTCCACAAAGGCGTACAGTTTCTCCCGCACATCCTCAAAAAAGCCATGCACCAATTCATCGCGATATTGCAGCAGTTCATGCCGTACCTGGCCCGAAACCGCCATGAACTCCTTGTTGCTTTCCAAAGAGTATTTTGCCTTAACCGTCTCATAGTCCGAAGCTTCGGCCAGCTTATAGGCAGTCTCCAATTCCTCGGCACGCTTGCGCCCCGCCTCGGCAATAATCTCCATGCTCTTGGCCTCGGCAAGGCTTAGCACCGCATCCTTAAAAAGGCTTTCGCTGCGTATTTCCAGTTGGTTTAGGTCGTTCATAACCGTCTCCTTTAGGTAAGCGCCTATTACAGCTTAATGCCCACCACTTCGGCAATGTACTTTTTAATGCCGTCGGCTACGTTATCTCCGCTGTGGCGGTCTGGCATTTCCACAATTAAGGGCTGGCGATGGTTTAACTTGTAGTCAAACACCAAGTCTCGGTTTTGGGCCACCAGCTTGCTGGTAATCAGTACAAGGCCAATGCTCTCATCGGCCACGGCCTTGGCAAAGGCCGCCTCCACCTCTTCTTTTGTGTGTACCACAACACCCTCTACCCCAGCCATCCGCAGCCCCGCCAGGGTATCGATGTTATCGCTGAGTAAAAAGTAGCGCATGGTTTATACCTTGTTCAAAATCAAGATGGCAATCAGCATGCCGTACAGCGCAATACCTTCGCCCAAAGCCACAAAAATAAGCGATTTGCCAAAGCTTTTCGGGTCTTCCGTCAAGGCGCCAATGGCCGCCGGCGCGCCCGAGCCCACCGCCATGCCGCCGCCAATGGCAGCAAGGCCGGTGGAGAGGGCGGCCGCAACATAGGCCATGCCGGGCGCAAAGCCCCAATCGCCCGAGGCAGCGGTAGCGCCGCTGGCTGCAAATACCGGTACGCTAAACAAACAGCTAAGGGCTATGACGGTAAGTACAAAAAGCAGATAACGAGCCGTTTTACGGGATTTCATGAAGATTTCCTCCAATCGATTGATAGATATTGGAACTGTGTTTTACTTTTTATGTGGTGCATTGCCGTGCCAAGAGAAAAGGGCTACATTTCCAGTACATCGGGGGTGAACTTAAGGGTGACAAAGGGTTTCCCATCGGGGGCGTAAAAACGGCTAAACACCTCATAGTAGTTGAGGCGCAGCGCCTGTATGCCCACAATCAACCCCTCCAGCGCAATGACAAACACATTGCCCAGCACAACCACCAGCACCTTTGCAAAGGGGTTTGGGGTCATATCCGCCAGGGTCATCACCACCACCATCATGCCCGCATGGGCCAAGATGAAGCCGCCCACACGCAAAAAGCTGATGGTGTTGGACAGGTACTCAAGCAAGGCGTCAAACAGTTCAAAAAATCCGCCCACAATCACTTCGCCGGGGTGTTCCATCCTCAGCCCTTCACCGTTTATCAGTTCGGCCAAAGGCTCGGCCAGCCAGATGATGAGCAGCGGCAGCACCAAAAAGAGGATGATATAAATGAGGTGGGTGGCAAAGCCAATTTTTAAAACCAGTATATCCAGCCCCAGCAGGATAAGCGCACAGTAGAACACAAGGCCCACAACGCCATTTCTGGTAACCAGGGCATTGCCCAGGCGCTTATTGCGCAGTTGCTGCACAATGTTGGTAACAATAGACACAATCACCACCAGCGCCCCAAAACCCAGCGAAACCACCAAAATACCCGTGATATTGGCCGGTTCCATCACCTCGATGGGCTTTTGGGTAAAGCCCAGCACGCTCCAGAAGGGGTCCAGCATGTGTTCAAAACCGAACACGCTGCCAAACAAAAAGCCAAAAATACAGCTAAACAGCGCGCAGCGGGTTAAAATACGCCCCAGCTCCAAATGCTTTTTCTTCCACATGAAGAAGTAGCCAATCAGCCCCAGTATCAGCCCCTGGCCAATGTCGGCAAACATCAGGCCATACGCCACCGAGTAAACGATGCCAATCATCAAGGTGGGGTCAAGCTCCCTGTAACCGGGCAGGCCGTACATCTCGGTAAACATCTGAAATGGGGCGGCAAAACCCCGGTTTTTTATCACCACAGGCGGTTTTGCCGGCAGTTCCTGTTTTTCGCTGGCCTCTTTGATTTGTACCGAGCCCAAATTGCCAATCAGGCGCTCAAAAGTATCGTAGTTATCGTCCAGCACAAAACCGCTGATGTAGAAGGTATGGTTAAAAACCGTGGCGTATTTGTTCATCTCATACAACTGGTTTTTGTGCGCCAGCCAGGCCGTTATATTTTCAATGGTATCAATTTGTTCTTCGGCCGCCACACCCGCAGGGGTGATAATGCTGTTCAGTTCTTCCCGCAGCTTGTTCTGTTCATCACGAATCTCCTGCAGAGCCTCTTCGGGCTTTCCGTGCACAAACTCCGGCACCCAGATGCGCTCAAAATACAGCGAGGCGAAAATGTCGTCAATTTCCTTGGCGGTTTCATTGGGGGCAAAATATAGGCCCCAGTAATACTCTCCGTCAAAATCGTAAACCACAAAGTTGAAGTAGGCCGAAAAGTTAAAACCCTTATCCACATAGTAGGAAAGGCGGGGGTAACTCTCTTTGGGCAGGCGCCCCACGCGCACCTTAAGGTACTGTACGGTAAACAGTTCATCGATATTGATGTCGAGGTCTGTCATATGGCTGAGCAGGCCCACGGTTTTTTCCTGAATGGCCAGGCGGTTTTCGATATCGGTTTTTCGTTTGCTCAATTCAGCCACTTCAGCGGCAAATTTTTCCAGATACTCCTCGGCGTACTCGGTGGTGTACGCCTCCTCTTCCCCAATATAATCGGCCGCAAGGGAGCTGCGCCCAAGGTCTTTTAACAGGCCTTTCGCCTTGATGAGCAGCGGCTCGAACTGGTTTTTATTCTCCCGCAAAGCCGAGTGGATGGCCTCATCCTCCTCGGGGGCAAACAGCTCACTGCGGGCAATTACCGCAAGGGTTTTTGCCAGTTTTGACTCGGGGCCGTATACATTGAGGTATTTCATGGGTGCGACGGCCATGGCTTCCAACCTTTCTCACCTTCGCCAGTGGCGAAAGTACGTGATATAGCAGGGCTTGATGCAGGGGCGGAAAATGTATTTTTTACAGGCTACCGTGCCAGCAGCGACGCTATCTCCTCGGGTTTCATCCCGTAGCGCACCCCTTCCACAATGTTCACCACATTGTCTTTTTGCAGCTTGGCCAGCGCCAAAAACGCGGCCAATACAGCAAAGGGCGAAGAGGACATCCGTAGCATCCGCCGGGCCAGTTGGTACACCACCTGGTCACCCGCCACGGCAAACTCCTCCGGCTTTTGCGAAATAAGCGATGGCACAAAGGGAATTTGCCGGTAATACTGGATAAAAGCCTCTGGGCTTTGCGCACGCACCAAAGCGTCCATTTGGTAGCGCGCAATCCGAAAACGGAAGGGCAACATCAGTTTCCGTAGTCCCGCTTCGTCAAAAGCGGCCGAAAAATACGTTTTAACACGCAGTATCAGTTGCACGTTGTAGCTTTCCACCTGCTGCAAAAAAAGGGTGCTTACCAGCTTTTGCTCACGCCCTTCAAAGCTGGTTTCAATGCGTTCAAATAACCGCCGATAGTACTCCGTCCACATCTCGGCTTCCAGTAGGGGAAAATCTCGTATTTTGGGGTCTTTGCCCAGGTGCTCGGCCAGTACCCGGCAGAAAGGGCTGTGCCCTTTTTTCATCACTTCCAGCGCTTGCTTTGGCGTGGTTGCCGTGCCAAAGGCAAATAAATCGGCATGGGTATGGCCAACAAGGTGCTGGGGCAGGCCGCTGGCTTGCACGGCACTTACGCCTATACTAAACAGATACAACCGCCGCAAAAGGGTATCCAGTTCACATTCGTCAATATAGAAATCGGCAAAGCTATCATGCTCAAAATCATAGTGTATCAGTTCTTCGTATTTATGGAAGATATCCTTGCTCAGCAGTTCTTCAATTTGCCCACGGTGGGGGTCACCTGCAAGGGTGGCCAGGCTGCGCTCAAAATAGGGGTGGCGCCGCAGTATTGCGGCAACTTCGGGCACGCTGCGGCGGCGCATCATCTCGGCATATTCGGCCGTGTTTAAACGCTTTGCGTACATGCCACGCGCCTTTGGTATCAGGGCCTGGGTTGCGTTAGACATAAGCGGCCCGCCTTACTCCGGGGCAGCCCCGGTAATCCGCCCCACAATCTCAGCGGCCCAGAGCTCTCGGTTTGTTTCAATCTCTTGTTCCAGGGCTTCACGGGCCCCGGCAAAACGCTGGGCGGTTTTGGCTTTGCGCTTTGCCAGCTCCTCGCGCTGTTCCTCGGCCACTTTCGCCAGGGCATCCTTGCGCTTTTGCTCGGCCTCTTGTAAAATTTTTTGCTTCTCGGCGGCGGTTTTTGCCTCTACCGAACGTTTGGTATCGTAGGCGTTATTGATCAAATCCACGGCCATACGGTCGGCCAATATAATCTGGCGCAGTTCGGTTGCCAGCCGCACACTGTTGCTGTCCGGTTTTTCCATACGCCCCACCTCCCTGTTCAAATTCCAGCCATTCGGGCCCTATTTAAATAGGATGCTAAACATAAAAAAGCGCCGTGTTTACCCTGTGGCCCTATCAGCAAGCCCACAACTGCTTAGCCGGCCCAAAATAAACCCGTAAACTTGCTTTATAATACACCTCTTGCGCGCTATTTGCAAGCCACAAATTTTCTTTCGCTACATCTTGCTATTTCTTGCTAACAAAGTGTTTTTTACCAAACTTTTTGTATAAAAAAAAACCGGGTTAACCCGGTTTTATCCCCTTAATTATCTAAAAATAACCAACCCGCCTTGCCGTCTGTAGCCTAGTTATCACCCACTCTTACAAGCAGGTGGGTGCCCTACGCCGGGGTTCACACTCCCTGCATCCGGTAAACCGGGAGGTCTGCGATCCGCCCGCCGACCCGGACTCCCTTTTCATAACCAGTAGGATAATCATGGCCACAACAATTCGCACAAGGCAGGCTGCCCAAATGGCATTTTACAGCAGTCGCCGGCACACTACTATATTACACATTACTGCTGTAAATCATCCAAATCTATCTCGTAAATTTCAGAGAGGCGGTTGTAAAAGACATCCATCACAACACTCAGTTCCTCATCGTCTTCCACAATATCCAAATACTCGTCCTCATCCCCCTCTTGCACGGCGCGCATAAACAAAAGGGTGGCGGCCTCCGCATCCAAAACACCGGCGGGCTCTTCACTATAGGGGGCAACGGCCAAATAGCGCTCGCCATCAATATCGGCGGCATCTATCACCTCAAAAACATGTTCCTGCCCGGCCTCGTCCTCCAAGGTCAACAAATCCGGCTCGTAATCCTCGTCCCGTGCATTCGGGGGGCTCGTCTCGCTCATACAGGCTCCTTTGCCGTAAACTTGTATGCATTTTCTATCTGCATCATACTCCAAAAAGGGCTTTTGGTCAAGCCGTATGGCCTCAAAACCCATTTGGTAGATGGGCAAATGGGTTTCCCCCCCTGCCAAAAACGATAGATTTTCCGTGTGCGAAGCCGCCCTTTTATGATATACTGGATAAGGCATTTTTCTTCTGCAATCCCTTTATCCTGAGGTGATACTTTTTTGAAACGGCTTGCCTGTACTTTACTTGCACTCGCTTTGGTTTTATCCGCCTGCTCTGGCAAAACCGGGGCGGATGCGGCGCCACAGGCCACCCGGCAGCGCCCCGCTGTGGAAAGCGCTGAACTGCAGTTTGCCCCGCTGGCAGAGGGGGCGGCCACGGCCACCTTACACACCAGCGAGGGGGATATCTACCTGGCCCTTTACCCAGACTTGAGCCCCATGGCCTGCCAAAATTTTGCAGGCCTTGTACGCCAGGGCTACTATGACCAAACTGTTTTTCACCGCGCGGCGCCCGATTTTGTGATTCAAGGGGGCGACGCCAGCGGCACCGGCGACGGGGGAGAAAGCATTTGGGGGCGGCCCTTTTACACCGAGATTACCCCCTCTTTGCACCACTACGCCGGGGCGCTTTGCATGGCTTCATCGGGGGGCGAAGCGGACAGCCTTCTCTCTCAGTTTTACATCGTTGCCGCGCCCGCGGGTAATTTGGATGACACCGCCCTTGCAACCATGCGCAGCGCCGGTGTGGCAGAGGGCGTGGTGGAGGCTTACCGGCAGGCGGGGGGCTTGCCGTACCTGGACTACGGCGATACGGTTTTTGGGCAGGTGTACGCCGGTATGGACGTGGTGGACCGCATCGCTTCGGCCCCCGCCGATAAAGATGGCAAGCCCAAAAACCCGGTTGTGGTAAACAGCATCAGTTTAAATGGCATATAGCGGGCCAAAAGGGCGCTACGGTTCCTTTGGGCAGATGGCTATAGGCTATTGTAAAATTTCAATTTTCGCTTTACAACTTTCCTCTCTTTATAGTATAAAAATAGAGATGTAAATCTTATCCCTTCTATCTCGTTATGGTTTGTAAGGCCTTTTGTAAGGCTTTACCTTGGGGCAGTTGGTGTTATACCGCGCCTGCTTTACGCTTACCCCAGTGCGCATACCCCAGTGAATCTGCTGATAAAGGAATTATTGCATGATTAAAAAAATCTTAAAGCGGGTGGTTTTTTCCAAGCGTTTTGCCCTGATTGTTTTGGCCCTTTTGCAAATTTTCTTTTTTGTGGGGCTGATGCTGTTTTTCGCCAATCAGGGCGTGCTTGCCTACACTTTTTTAACCATATTCACCATAGTGGTGGCCATGTTTTTACTAAATCAGGATGAACTAAACCCGGCCTATAAGCTGATTTGGCTGTTGGTTTTTGTACTGCTACCCGTTTTGGGGCTGCTGTTTTACCTGATGTGGGGGCATTTACATGTGCCCAAAAAGCGCAAAAAACGCTTTGATGAGATAGACAGGCGTACCCATGCCGCCCTACCCCAAAACCCACAGGTGCTGGAGGCACTGCGCAAGGACGACAGCTTTTTATACAACAGCGCCCGCTACCTTACCGACTATGCAAACAGCCCGGTATACCCCGCCGATGGCGTTGCCTACTACCCGCTGGGGCAAGATTTTTTCCCGCCGCTTTTAGAGGCCTTGCGAAGCGCAAAAAAATACATCTTCATGCAATATTATATCATAGAGGAAGGCCAGATGTTTGGCAGTATTTTAGAGATATTGCGTGAAAAAGCCGCAGAAGGGGTGGATGTGCGGCTGATATGGGACGGTTTTGGCAGCCTGCTAACCCTGCCCGAGGACTACGATAAAAAATTGGCCGATTATGGCATCCGTTGCGCCGTTTTCAGCCCCATCAGTTTCACCATCCATGTTTCAGATTACGCCATGCTGAACCACCGTGACCACAGCAAAATTACCGTGGTGGACGGTGAAATTGGCTTTACCGGCGGTTTAAACCTGGCCGATGAATACATCAACGTGAAACAGCGCTTTGGAGAGTGGAAAGACACCGCCGTAATGGTAAAAGGGGATGCTGCCGCCAGCCTCACCGCCATCTTCCTACTGGGGTGGGACTTTATTACGGGGGAGGTGAGCGACCTTTCCGCCTGCCTGCCACCCCCCCAGCCCACTGCCATGCTCAGCCTGGGCCACGGCTACGTTCAGCCTTACTGGGATTCCCCCCTTGACATAGAAAACGTATCGGAAAACGCCTATCTCAACGTCATCAACCACGCCTCTCGCTATGTGTACATCTCCACCCCTTACCTCATTTTGGACCACGAGACCATCACAAACCTCTGCCTCGCCTCAAAAAGCGGGGTGGATGTGCGTATCCTGACGCCGGGCATCCCGGATAAGCCCATGATCTTCCTTGTAACGCGCAGCTATTACCCCGTCCTGTTAAAAAACGGGGTGCGCATTTACGAATATACCCCCGGCTTCAACCATGCCAAGATGTATGTATCAGACGATAAAATGGCCATTGTTGGCAGCGCCAACATGGATTACCGCAGTTTGTACCTGCATTTTGAAAATTCGGTTGCTTTTTATGGCGGGCCCATTGTGGAGGCCGTAAAGGCGGATATGCTGGCCTGTTTTGATAAATCTCACGAGGTGAGTTTGGAGGAGACGCAGCAGATGCCCCTGCACCGCCGCCTGGCCCAAACGGTGGTAAAATTTTTAGCGCCTTTGATGTAAGGAACATTTTTCGGGCTTTTACCACCGCGTAACCCCGCTTTCCTCCACCCGCGCATAGAGAAGGGGCGGCAGGGCCGGGGGGGCATCACAGAGGGTAATTGCCTCTTGCACCATCTGGGCGGCCTTTGGTAGGGCCGCCTTATTTGCGGTGCACAGGCTGGCCACCACCTCTCCACCGGCTACGGCGTCGCCGGGTTTTCTGTGCAATACTATACCGGCGGCGGGGTCGATGCTATCCTCTTTTTGGCAGCGCCCCGCGCCCAGCAGCACCGACGCAAGGCCCAGTTGCCCCGCATTGACGCCGCTGATATAGCCCGCCCTAGGGGCGGTGATGGGGTGGCTGATGGGAGCCGCCAAAAACAGGGCGGGGTCATCGATATAGCGCGCATCCCCGCCTTGGGCCTCTACAAGCTGGCGGAATTTACCCAGCGCCGCGCCGCTGTGCAGCGCTTTTGCCGCCTGGGCTTTGCACTCTTCCCGGCTACCTTTTTCGGCCAGTTCCAGCATACCGGCGGCCAGTTCCAGGCACACGGCCTCCAAATCTTTTGGGCCCTGGCCGCGCAGCAACCGCACGGCCTCGGCCACCTCCAGGCTGTTGCCTATGGCGTGGCCCAGGGGGCACTCCATCCCCGTTAAAAGCGCGGCCGTGCGCCTGCCGTTTGCCCGGCCAATGGCCACCATCTGCTCTGCCAGCTCCAGGGAATCTTCCAGCGTGGGCAAAAGCGCGCCCGCGCCCACCTTTACATCCAGTAAAATGGCGCTGCTTCCCGCGGCCAATTTTTTGCTCATAATGCTGGAGGCAATGAGTGGGATGCTGCCCACCGTGGCCGTCACGTCACGCAGCGCGTACAGTTTTTTATCCGCCGGGGCAAGCTGCCCGGTTTGCCCCGCAAGGGCAATGCCAATGCTGCGCACCTGGGCCAAAAATGCCTGCTGCGTAAGGCTTGTGCTAAAACCGGGAATGGCCTCCAGCTTATCGATGGTGCCGCCGGTATGCCCCAGCCCGCGGCCGCTTAGCTTTGCCACGGGCACCCCGCAGGCGGCGGCCAGGGGGGCCACTATCAGGGTGGTTTTATCGCCCACGCCGCCGGTGCTGTGTTTATCCACCGAAATGCCGGGAATGGAGGAGAGGTCGATGACATCCCCCGAGTGGGCCATGGCCAGGGTGAGGCGGGCCGTCTCCTCCCCATCCATCCCGCGCAGGTAGATGGCCATAAGCAGGGCCGAGATTTGATAATCGGGCAGGGAGCCGCTGGTGCAACCCTGTACAAAATAGTCAATCTCCTCGCCCGTAAGGGGGCGTCCATCGCGTTTTTTGGCAATCACATCATAAAAAAGCATGGTGGTTCCTCCCCGCTGGGCACTGCGCTTTGCGCAAAGCCAAAAAGTAAATCAACCTTCCACATACAGTAGGGTAAAATGGCCTTGGGCCGGGGCCAGCCCCTCTGGCGAAACCGAGCCCTCCCCCTGCCGGCCCTCCCGCGAGACAGTGATATCCCCTTCGCGCAGGGCCGTTAACAACTGCTCATATTCCTCCTGTGAAAAGGACTGGAAGCGGCTGTTTTCCATGGCAAGGCCCACGGCCCCTTCCGCTGCGCCCAGCACCAGGGTTTGCCCACCGGGAAAGTCGCCCTCGTAGTATTCTTCCAGTGTTTGGCCGGCCGCCAGCCCCAGGGCTTTTACGGCACTGGTTAACACCGAACTGGAGGCGCCACTCTGGTCCACATCGGCCCCTATGGTTTTTTTACCGGCGGCCTCCGCCGCTGCAAATATGCTGCGGTTCATGGCCCCGCCACAGGCAAAAATCACCTCGGTGCCATCGGCGTACCAGCTTTCGGCCAGGCTTTTTGCGGCGGCATTTTCCACAAATTGGCCGTTGTAGGCGTAGCGCATCTCCACATCCTGCTGGAGTTCTTGGGCCGCTGCCACCGCACCCTGCACATAGCCAAAGCCATAGCCCACCACGCCGGGCACCGGCGCGCCCCCTATAAAGCCCAATTTCTGATAACCATCCCTCACAGCGGCATAACCTGCAAGGTAGCCAGCTTGTTCTTCGGCAAAGGTGATGCCCACGGTATTTTCGGCCGCCCCATCGGCGGGGGCGGCGTCCAGCAGAATAAAGCAGACGTCCGGATAGGCGGTTTGCGCCTCGCCCACAGCAAAAGAAAATGCCTGCCCCGGCAGAACCACCACCTCGGCACCACTGCGTATCCCCTTGCGCACAGCCGCAAGATAGGCTTCATCGTTTTGGGCGGAGGGCTGGTAATAGTTGCAGCTTTTGCCGCTTACCCCCGCATACAGGCGAATGCCCTCCCAAGCGCCCTGGTTAAAAGAACCGTCGTCGATACCCGCAGCATCGGGAATCATCACAATTTGTGCGGTTTGGGGCTGGCAGGCCGAGAATGCCAAAAAAAACAGTGAGGAAAAAACAAGGCTAAACGCTTTTTTCATAGGGGAACGCACCTTTACACGGGTAAACTGGAATAGATAAGGCCATCTTCTGTTATAACGGCGTCCATTTTTCGGTCATAGACATCCATGGGGATTTTGGGCAGCAAAAGCGGCCCATGGCAGAGGCAGAGCACTGGGCAGTTCACCTTTGCCAAAAACCGGTCGTAATATCCCCCGCCATGGCCCAGCCGCCCGCCCTGGGCGTCGGCTGCAACGCAGGGGGCCAGCACCAAATCCAGCCTCTCAGGCCCCACCACCTCTGTGGCCGGGCCAGGCTCCAAAAGGCCAAAGGGGGCCGGTAAAAGCTCTGAAAAATCGGAGAGGGGGCAGGCGTCCATCAGCCCG
The DNA here is from genome assembly GCA_964550985.1 of uncultured Oscillospiraceae bacterium. Classification (GTDB taxonomy): domain Bacteria; phylum Bacillota; class Clostridia; order Oscillospirales; family Ruminococcaceae; genus JAAYCI01. The sequence goes on along the minus strand of CAZKBM010000045.1, from coordinate 379 downwards.
CCGCTTTGGCAGCGGGGCACGGCAACCGCTTTGCCCTCGGCCAGCAGATATTCAATCAGGCGGTGGGTGTTTGGCTCTTTACCCACACTTACATAGCAAAATACCGTGCGGGCCTTTTGCAAAACCGGCAGCGAAATCAGCGTTTGGAAGATGGCGTCTTCACTTTTTGCCAAAAAATCTGCGCTTAGCTTTTGCATTTGCAGGGCCGCCTTGTGGCGCAGCGCCTGTTTTTGCTCCCGAAGGGTCATTGGTTTTTACCTCACAGAAGAAAATGGTGGCAGGCGGTATTCCAAAAACCAGTATAGCACACTTTGGCGGGCTTTGAGAACCTGTATTCACAACGGAGCATGGACCAGCGCCGAGCATTTTTTGCGTCGGA
>CAZKBM010000044.1:0-26611 GCA_964550985.1 uncultured Oscillospiraceae bacterium | reverse complement strand
TGCGGCGCTAGTCATGCAAAATTTCTGTTATCGCGAAGCATCCCCTTGTGGGAAAAACAAAGTGAAGTTTTTAACGAAATTTAGGATAAATTAATCAGTGACGCCAAACAGCCGCTTGCCGTTTTGCAGCGTTTGGCACAGCAGGGCTTCACGGCTTACGCCACGTACCTCGGCAATTTTGGCCGCCGTGTAGGCGATGAGCCCGCTGTGGCTTTTGCGCCCACGGTAGGGCTCGGGGGCCATGTAGGGGCAGTCGGTTTCCAGCAGCAGGTATTCCGGGGGTACGGCGGCGGCAGCTTCCAGGGGGCGGCGGGCGTTTTTAAACGTAACCACCCCGGTAAAGCCGATGTACATCTTCTGTTTGCAAAGCCACTGCACATCCTCTACAGAGCCCGAGAAGGCGTGCAGCACCCCGCGCGGCTTATATTTTTTCAGCAGGGCGTAGGTTTCGGCGTGGGCCTCGCGGTCGTGCACAATCAGGGGCAGGTCAAGTTCCAGCGCCGTTTGTATCTGCGCCTCAAATAGGGCAAGCTGGGCCTCTTTGGGCACTGGCCAGTGGTGGTCCAGCCCCACCTCGCCCACGGCCACCACCTTTGGGTGGCCGTATAGAGGGTGCATGGCGGCCATTTCAGCCTTCCAGTCCCCGCCAAATTCGGCCAGGGTGGAGGCGTCTTCCTCAATCAGGCTTTCAGGGTGGATGCCCGCCGCGGTGTACAGCCAGGGGTAGCTTTCGGCAAGGGCCAAGCTGGCTTTGGCGCTGGCGTAGTCGGTGGCGCAGTCCACTGCCAGGGCCACCCCCATCTTGGGTAGGGCGGCTAGTAATTCCTCTCGCGTTTCGTTAAAAGCGCCCGAGGTATAGTGGCAATGGGTATCAAAAATATTTTGGGCCGGCGCGGCCAGCAGCTCTTCATGCGCGGTAATGCCCCCCATGCCGCTTACCGTACGAGCTTTCCGGGCAGGGCGTCCTCGGGCAAAAACAGCACCTGGGCCTCGCCATTTGGCCCGTCGGCGGCCAGCAGCATCCCCTCGCTTTGAATGCCCCGTATTTTGGCGGGGGCTAGGTTTGCCACCAGCACCACCTTGCGGCCAACTAGGTCGCTGGGGCTGTACCAGGGGGCTATGCCCGAGAGGACGCAGCGCTCCCGTGTGCCGTCGAACAGGGTGAGCTGCAAAAGCTTATCGGCTTTTTCCACCTTTTGGCAGGCACGTATTTCAGCCACCAAAAGCACCGTTTTGCGGAACTCCTCGTAGCCAATTGCCGGTACGGCGGGTTCTTTTGGGGTTTCCTCGGCGGGGGTGGCCTGTGCCGCTTCGGCCTCAATTTGTTTTAACAGTTCGGCGGCGTCCAGCCGGGCAAACAGGGCTTTGGGTTTTTCTATCCCGGCAGTGGCGTCATAATTGCCAAAGGCCTCAATGCTGGCAAGCGTTTGCTGCGCGCTGGGGCAGCGCAGCTGGCGGAATATTTCGGCGGAGGTGGCGGGCAGGAAGGGGGAGAGCAGCACCCCTAGATGACGGATGACCTCAAGAAGGTTATACAGTACCGAGGCCAGCCGCGCTTTTTGGCTCTCCTCCTTGCCCAGCACCCAGGGTTCGGTCTCGTCAATGTATTTGTTGGCGCGCTTTGCAAGGCCCAGCACGCAGTCCAAAGCGTCGGCGCAGTGGAAGGTCTCCATATGTGCAATCATCCCGCTGCGCGCCTCAAAGGCGGCCACAGCCAGTTCTTCGTCAATGGCAGCAGCGCTGCGAAGCTCCGGCAGAACGCCCCCAAAATACTTTTGGGTCATCGAGAGGCTGCGCTGCACCAGGTTGCCAATGGTGTTGGCTAGGTCGGCGTTATAGCGGTCAAAAATGCGCTCGTAGGTGATGGTGCCGTCCTGCGCATAGGGCATTTCGGCCAATAGATACCAGCGCACCCCGTCCACCCCAATACGCAAGGCAAGCGCGTCTGCATAGATGACGTTGCCCCGGCTTTTGCTCATTTTGTCCTCGCCCGAGAGCAGCCAGGGATGCCCAAACACGGCCCTAGGCAAAGGCAGGCCCAGCGCCATTAAAATGATGGGCCAGTAAATGGTGTGAAAACGCAGAATATCCTTGCCGATGACATGCACGTCGGCGGGCCAGTAGCGCTGGTAGAGCTCGCCTGGGGCATCGGGGTCATAGCCCAAGGCGGTGATGTAATTTGAAAGCGCGTCAATCCACACATAGATGACGTGGTTTTCGTCAAAAGTTACGGGGATGCCCCATTTGAAGGTGGAACGGGAGACGCAGAGGTCTTGCAGGCCGGGTTTTATAAAATTGTTTACCATCTCCCGCTTGCGGCTTTCGGGGAAGATGAAATCTGGGTGTTTTTCCAGGTGTTCTTCCAGTTGTTTTTGGTATTTGGAGAGCCGGAAAAAGTAGGCCTCCTCACTGGCCCTCGTCACTTCACGCCCACATTCGGGGCAACGGCCATCGGCCAGTTGGCTGTCGGTAAAAAAGCTTTCATCGGGCACGCAGTACCAGCCCTCGTAGGTGCTTTTGTAGATGTCGCCCTGGTCGTACAATTTTTTAAAAATCTTCTGCACCACTTTTTTGTGGCGCTCATCGGTGGTGCGGATGAAATCGTCGTAGCTGGCGCCCAGCAAATCGCAAATTTCGCGTACCTGGCCCGCAACCCTATCCACAAGCTGCTGGGGGGAGATGCCCTCGGCGCGGGCGTTCTCTTCAATTTTTTGGCCGTGTTCGTCTGTGCCGGTAAGGAAGTATACGTCCTTGCCCTGCAGGCGTTTCAGGCGGGCCACGGCGTCGGTAAACACAATTTCGTAGCTATTGCCAATATGGGGTTTGCGCGAAGTATAGGCAATGGCCGTTGTGATGTAATATTTTTCTTTGGATAAATCCATAGGTATACCTCACTTTAGGTTTCCAGTATAAAAAAGCGTTCGTACCAAACCAGGAAGGTGAACAGCGTCCAAATGCGGCGGCCGCGGTTTGCCTTTCCCTCGTAATGTTCGTTTAAAAGTTCCAGTATTTTTTCGGCGTTGAAAAACTGTGCGGCATAGTCGCTCTCAAAATAACCGCGTACAATGTCGTAGTATTCTTTTTGGCGCAGCCAGTTGCGAATGGGCACGGGGAAGCCCTTTTTGGGCCGGTTGGCCCAGGCGTCGGGCAGGGTGCGGTTGGCCGCCGTGCGGAACACCACTTTATTCTCGGCGCCGCGTATACGGTAGCGCGTGGGGATGCGCCCGGCCAGGGCCATCACCTCTTTATCCAAAAAGGGCACGCGCAACTCCAATGAGTGGGCCATGCACATCTTATCGGCCTTTAGCAAAATATCGCCGGGAAGCCAGAGATGCATGTCCAGGTATTGCTTTTTGCTCACCTCGTCCTCATTTTGCACCCTTTCGTAAAAAGGCATCGTAAGGCTGTGGGGCGAAGGGCCGCACCGGTAGGGGGGCTGCAAAACGTCCAGCGCTTCTTTTTCACCAAAAACCACGGCCTGGCCAATGAACCAGTCCTCAGGGCGGGCGGCGCTTTTTAACAAAAAGTTGCGCCCTTTAAAGTTCGGCATGGCTTTCGCGATGCCCCCGAGCATTCGCCGCAGCCCCAGGGGGGCCCGTTTGTATTTTTCCATGGCCGGGGTGTCGGCGTACAGTTCATAGCCCGCAAACAGTTCGTCGGCGCCCTCGCCGCTTAGCACCACAGTCACCTCTTTGGCGGCCAGTTCCGCCAAAAACCACAGGGGAACGCTTGAGGGGTTGGACTGCGGCTGATCCATATGGTACTGGATGTCCGAAAAGGCGTCGAAGCACTCTTTTGGGGTGATGAGCTTGCGGTAGTTTTTCACCCCAAGTTTTTCGCTCAGCTCCTCGGCCAGATAAGATTCATCAAAGTTTTCGTCGGCAAAGCCCACCGAGAAGGTGTTTTCGGGCATCAGGCAGGCCGTGATATAGCTGGAATCCACCCCGCCGGAGAGGAAGGCCCCCACGGGTACGTCGCTGATGCGGTGGGCCTGCACGCTCTCGTGCACGGCCTCATCAATCTCGGTTACATACTCTTCAAAGCTGGGGGTTTCATCGATGGCAAATAGGGCGTCGTAGTAGCATTCGGTGCGGGTTTCGCCATCCTTCCAAACGGCATAATGCCCCTGGGGCAGGCAGTGTACCCCCTTAAAAAAGGTGCTGCCGGGCTGGGCGTACTGAAAGGTGAGGTAGGGGCGCAGCGCATCGGGGTTTACCTCTTTTACAAAACTTGGGTGCTGCAAAAAGCTTTTAATCTCACTGCCAAACAGCCAATTGCCGTTTGGCAGGGTGGTGTAATAAAAAGGTTTGATGCCAAAGGGATCCCGCGCGGCCAACAGGCTGTTTGCGGCCTTATCCCATATCACAAAGGCGAACATGCCGCGCAGCATAGCCACCAGGCCTTCGCCATATTCTTCGTAGCCATGCACCAGCACTTCGGTATCGGCGCCCGAACAAAATTGGTGGCCTTTTTCGATAAGGGAAGCGCGCAGCGCCTGGAAGTTATAGATTTCGCCGTTGAATACCACAACCACCTGCCCGTCCTCGCTCTGCATGGGCTGGGCCCCGTTTTCAGAGAGGTCGATGATAGAAAGGCGGCGGAAACCAAGGGCCACGCGCTCATCGGTATAGCTGCCGCCCATATCGGGCCCGCGGTGCACAATACGCTGCATCATGGGCTGCAATAGCTTTTCTTTTTCCTCTGGCGGCATTGCGCCGGTAAAACCAATAAAACCACACAAAGCGGGGGTTCCTCCTACGGGGGTTTAGTTATTTTGCTGTTTTGCGCTTTTGGGAATATGTTAGTAAGTTATTACTTAGGGCGGGGCGGCGCTGTGGGTGGCCAATGTCGGGGCATTCCTCCGCGCGGATGACCCTGCATACCTGCTAAACGCAGCCGCGCTGCGGAACACCCGGCCCTTTGCCGCTGGGTGGCTAGTGCTGCATTTGGCCACAAAAAATTGGCTGGCGAGGCGGCGCTGTGGGTGGCCAATGTCCGGGCATTCCTCCGCCTTAAAAGCCTACCGGGGTTTTGCCGCAGGCCAGAATGGATTTTTCTGCCAGAACGGCCATACTGTCAATGCAGCGCGCATCGGTTAGGCCGGCTTTGGCCAGAAGGGAAAGTTCGGTACAGCCTAAAATCAAATGGCTGCAGCCTTCACGGTACAGTTCTTTTGCGGCATTTTCAAACAGGGCGGGCCGCAGGGACTCTCCGCCCTTGATGCAGTCGTAAATCAGGCGCATTATACCGGCCTGCGCCTCCTTGGAGGGTACGGCCCAACAGAGGCCCTGGCGCTCGCACTCCTTTTGGTAGGTGCCGCTTTGCACGGTGCCGTCGGTGGCCAGTATACCGGCCTTTTTCCCGCCGATATGCAGGATATGGGCCACGGTATCCCCTACCATGTTCAGCACGGGCACGGGCAGCACGTCACACAGCTTTTCATAAAAAAAGTGGGCGGTATTACAGGGGATGGCAATTACCTCGGCGCCATAGGCCACCAGATGCTTTGCCTCCTGCTCCATGCTCACAAAGGGGTCATTTTGGCTCTTGCCCAAAATAAAAGCCGTGCGGTCTGGCGTGGAAGGGCAGGACGAGATGACCATGTCGATGTGGTCTTGGTCACACCTGGCTTTCGTGTGCAGGGTAATCAGCTCATAAAAATAGACGGTGGCCATGGGCCCAAGGCCGCCCAGTACCCCCAAAATTTTGTTTTTTTGCATGTGGGCTCCTCTTGGAAGCTATAGGCCCTAGCCCCGTTCGGGCTTTGGGCAGTGGGCTTTGTATTTGGCAAAATAACGGTGGTAGTGCTCTTTAATATACAGTTTGCGCAGCAGGTTCAGCCTTGTGTCATAGGTGTAGTCCAGGGCGGTGGTCTCCTTGCCTTGGGCCACCAGTTTTTTGGCTTTTTCCACCAGGGCGGCATCGCCTGTGTATTCCCATACAATTTCGTTCGGTACGCTGTGCCAATAGGCTTCACCCTTAAAAAACACAGGTTCGCCAAGGTCTTGGCCCAGCAGACGGTCTTGCACCAGCAGCTTTGCCAAATTCAGGCCCGCGCCCGTAACATAGTAATTGCTGCGCCCCTGCCGCAGGTTGATTTCAAACACCTTGTACTGCCTGTCGCGCGTATCGAACTTGATATCAAAATTGGCAAAACCGGTGTAGCCAATGTCCTCTAAAAAGCGGGCCAGTTTTTGCATCAGGCCCTCATTATACTCGGTTAAAATGGCGGCGTGGTTGCCAATGGCTTTGGGGGTGTGTTCCTCCAAAAGCACGTTGCCCAAGCACATCATCTTCACCTTGCTGTTTTTATCACAGTAGGCGGTTAACACGCGCATCTCGCAGTCTGCCCCAGGAATCAAATCCTGTACAATCAGGTTTTGTGGGTAGCCCGAGGCATAGATGCTTTGGCAAATTTCGGTGGCCTCTTTGGGGCTATTTGCAAAATATACCTTTTTCATCCCCTCAAAGGGGAACTTCCAGTAATCAATGCTGCTGGCGGGTTTTACAATGACTGGGTAGGCAAAAGGCAGGGCGCCAAATATGCGCCCCAGGGCTTCGCCATCTTTCCCGTCGGCCGCTTCCACCACCACGGTGGCGGGGTAGGGGATGGAGTACTCGTCACAGTAGCGGTAAAAACTATCTTTAGATACCAGTTTTTCCATCAGTGCGGCGTCGATGTAGGGGGTGATGAAACCCATGGCCGAAAGGGCGGCGCGGTTTTGTATGATGAGGGCGGCGTAGTCGTCGGTGCAGCCCAGCAATATTTTTTGTTCCTCGGGGTGTTCTTCGGCGTAGCGGCCCATCACCTCTAACAGCACCGGGCTTTGGTCTATGTCCAGCACGGCGGTAAAGTCCACAATGCGGGTGTATTTGGTCTCGCCCATGGCATAACGGCCAAAGGCCAGGCTTTTTACGCCGTAAGCCTCGTGGAAGGTGCGTGCCATGGAGTAGCAGTTCATGTCGGCCCCCAGCAGCACCGGGCGCAGGTTTTGCGGTTTTGTTTCCATAGATGTCTACTTTCCCCTGATTGGTAAAATTTTGAATGGTGACTACAGTTCCCCGCTTGGGCGCAGTTTGCCGCCCGCAGCAATCAGGTCACTTTGGCCCGCTATCGCCACCGATACACAGCCCGCGCAAAGCCCAAGCACCCCCAGGTTCAGGCTGGTTAAAAGCGAGATGGGGCTTACGGCCTCCATAAACAGGGCGGTGTATATGGTAGAGGGCATTTCTAGGCAGGTGCACAGCAAAAAGGTGAGCACACCCATAAAATAAATCCAGCGTACCCGCTGCTGGGTAAGGGCAATGTAAAAACCCCGCAGCAAAAGGCCCATCCAAAGCATGGCAAACAGGGCCGCAAAGCAGGCGATGGCCGGGGTGATGCGGTAGAGGCTGGAGGGCACAATCATAATGCGGTAAACCGCTAAAATACAGTAGGGAAGCGCCGCAAAAATGCCAAGAGCCGCGCTTTTTGTTGGGGAAGGGGCGTTTTGTACCAGCAGTTGCAGGGCGGCAAAAAACATCCACACCCCGTACCACAGGTAAAAAATAGCCATTACAATGCCGCCTGCCGAAAAATCTCGGATGGAGAAAAATAGCAGTAGGACGCCCAGTGCGGCGCCCAATACGGCGGCGGCGGCAAAAACCCCCGCCAGTGGCCGGCTACGTACCCGCAGTGCGGCAATGCCGTGCGGGCCTATGGTGCGCAGGCCAAAAAGAGCCATGACCAGGGGCAACAGCAAAACCACATAACGCATCCAAACCTCCCCTTGCGAAGGGAAGCCGGTTTCGGGGTTTGTGTAGTAGGCAAGGTCTATCCAGTGCATGGCGCCAACCAGCACCATAACCAGCAATATCAAAATGGTGGGCAGTCTGCGTCTCATAAAAATCCCCTTGGCAAACACTGTGGCGGTAAAAAACGTTCTTTATATTTTACTCTATGCAACACTAAAACACAAGGAGGGCAAAAGGAGACAAATCACCGCAAAAGCGGGTGTGATTTTTTGCGCTGATTTTTAGAGAGAAACAGGTATAAATGGTAAGCAGGCGGTTTGCCAGCAGCGGCGGCGCGCCACCCCCATTTTGTATATTCCCCCAAAACACGATTGCTTTATACCGCTATAACTACAAATTTTGTTTTATCATAGAATCTGCGCGTATCATAACATCAAAGGCCTCCTTTACCTCCTCCATAGTGGGAACCGAGGGGAGATGCTTTTGAATCATCTGTAAAAGGTACTCAAACTGCTCGCCCGTGGGTTTTCGGTCACACAGTATATTTATCATCTGATAGGTTTTTTCGGGGTACTGGTAATATTCAATCAGGTCCCCTTCCTCCTGGTGTTCCAGCCTGTCTTTAGCATATACCAGGCGTAGCCTTCCCCTTGTTCCAATAAACTCCTTAACATTCTGGGCACAAAGCGTATTGCTGTAACCGGCCTCATAGTACCCAACACTGCCGTCCGACATCCGCAGGCTTACAAGCCCATAATTGTAATGGCCGGCTGGAACGTCCTCTTCGCTGCACACGCCCATGGCCTGCACGTCCACTACCTTTGCACCGGTAAACCACTGAATGATATCGATATAATGAACGCCACAGTCCAGCAGCGGAGAGACCTCGCGGAGCATGGCCAGGTAACGTTCCCAGTTCATTGTGTGATGGTTTTGCACCATGCGGAATATCTTGGGCTGCCCAATGGCCCCGCCTTGAATGAGCGCCGCTGCCTGCTGGTATGTTTTGTTATAGCGCAGGATATGCCCCACCAGCACTTTGACTTCCGGGTGCTCCTTTACCAGTTTTATAAAGGCGTTGCCGGCCTCCAAGGTATCACAGATTGGCTTTTCGCAAAGTACGTGCTTATGGTACTGTATGCAGGCGCGCAGTATGTCAAGATGGCTTTTGGGCCTTGTGGCAATAATAACGATGTCCACATTGGCGGCAGAGACGCACTCTCTATAGTCGGTGGTGATGGCGTCAACACCATATTTTTGTTGGAACAGGGCGGCCCGCTGTATATCACTGTCACAGGCGTAGGTAAAATGGACATTCTGTTTATAGTAATTTTCTTTGATATGGGCTTCCCCCATACCGCCGCAACCGATGATTGCCACATGGTAAACTTTTTGCAAAACAAATTTCTCCCTTCAGTTGATATTTTATTTTGCTTTTTTACTACTGCAGTTGCAGAATAAAACAGGTTATGTGATAAGATAGTATAAGAAGAAAACATTTTTGACAAGATTACGAGTTTACAGTTCAGTGAACTTCTTCCCTGTGGTAAAATGTATTTGCCCATTGTTTTTATACCAGTTTCTCAAAAAGCTGTGCAGCAGGTTTTTGTAAGAAACTCTTATACAGAGTAGAAACTGTTATGCAGCGTCTGATTTTCCCCATATTTATGCGCTACAGCTTGTTCATTCGCTGTAAACCTGTTTTTGCTCGGCGCTTGCTGTGTAAAACATTTGTTCAAATACTGTATGTTAGGGGCCTTCCCGCAAAAAGGAGGTTGACAGGGCCGGAAGAGGGGGCTATAATATAGCCTAACCACAAAGCGCCCGCTGTAAGGGCCGGTGGCCCATAACAATTTGTTAAAATGCAAAGACGGGAAACAGTGCGCGCCCTGCAACGGGCACAGAGAGCCGCCGGTTGGTGCGAGGCGGCGCCGGTGTTTAGCGCGTGGTCCTTCCCAGAGCAGCCGCCCCAAAGGGCAAAGCCCCAGTAGGCGCGGCCGGCGTTACACCCCGTTAACGGTGTTCGGCATTAAAGGGCAAAGCCTAAGATGCCGGCTAAGGTGGCCGCCTTTGTGCGGCAACAAGAGTGGTACCGCAGGTTACACCTGTCTCTTATTGTGAGAGGCAGGTGTTTTGTTTATTTATAACTTGTTTCAAAAGCCCCGCGGGTGGGACGGCCGCCCATCCGCCGCAGGAACCATACAGGATTTAACGACAAAATTGGCTGAAAGACAGGAGGGACGACAATGAAAATGACAGGAGCGGAGATACTGGCCCACGTGCTGATGGAACAAAAGGTGGATACCATTTTTGGTTACCCGGGCGGTTCGGTACTGTATATTTACGACGCGCTGTATAAACACCAGGATAAAATCAACCATATTTTAACCTGCCACGAACAGGGTGCGGCCCATGCGGCCGATGGATATGCCCGCGTAACGGGTAAAACGGGGGTGGTGCTTGCTACAAGCGGCCCCGGTGCAACCAATTTGGTAACGGGCATTGCCACCGCCTACATGGATTCTGTTCCCATGGTGGCCATTACCGGCAACGTAGCCAGCAGCCTCATTGGCAAGGATAGCTTCCAAGAGGTGTACACCGTGGGCATCACCATGCCCATAACAAAACACAATTTCATGGTGCAGGATATTGCCCAGTTGGCCCCGGTGCTGCGCGAGGCCTTCCGCATTGCGGGCACGGGGCGCAAAGGCCCGGTGCTGGTGGATGTGACCAAGGACGTGACAATGGCGGAGTACGATTACGAGCCCGCCCCTTGTGTTTGCTGCGAGACGCCCGCTTTTACCGATGACGCCGCTTTGTGGGAGGCCCAGCGGCTGATAAGTGCCAGCCGCAAACCCCTGGTTTGCTTTGGGGGCGGGGTGGTCTCCTGCGGGGCGAGCAATACCCTGTATGAATTGCTGCATAAGGCGCAGCTGCCCGCCGTACATACCCTGATGGCCACAGGCGTGCTGAGCTGGGACGACCCGCTGAACATGGGCCTTGTGGGGATGCACGGCAACTACAGCGGCAACATGGCCCTGGATAACGCCGACCTGATTTTGGCCGTGGGCTTCCGTTTTTCAGACAGGGTTGCCTTAAATACCCGCAAATGGGCCCCGCGGGCCACCGTGGTGCAAATTGAAATTGACCCCAGTGAGGTGAATAAAAACGTGCGGGCGCACCATGCCGTGGTGGGCGACCTTGGCAAGATTTTGGAAAAACTTCTGCCTCTTATGCAGCCGGGCAATTATGCCCCCTGGATGGCCGAAATTGCCGCCTGGAAAGAGCAGGACTACCACCCGGAGGACAGCGCCGACCGGCTGCGCCCCCACCAGGTGATACAGATGATTAACGATATGGCGGGCGAGGACGCCGTGTTGGTAACCGATGTGGGCCAGCACCAGATGTGGGCGGCCCAGTACAGCCGCCGCACCCGCCCGCGCAGCTTTTTAACCAGCGGCGGCCTTGGTACCATGGGCTTTGGTTACGGCGCAGCCATTGGCGCGCAGATGGCCGCGCCGGGCCGCCGGGTGGTGCATATCACCGGGGACGGCAGCTTCCATATGAATTTGAACGAGTGCGCCACGGCGGTAACCCATAATTTGCCTGTGATTAGCGTTATTTTAAACAACCAGGCCCTGGGCATGGTGCGCCAGTGGCAGCACAGTTTTTACGGCGAACGGTTTTCTCAAACTTCGCCCGGCCGCCGTACAAACTACGTAAAACTGGCCGAGGGTTTTGGCGCAAAAGGCTTTAAGGCCGATACCCCCGAGGAGTTCCGCCGGGTGTTTGCCGAGGCATTGGCCCTTGGCGGGCCAGCCTGGGTGGAGTGCACCATTGATAAAGACGAGCTGGTTTTGCCCATGATCCCCTCGGGCCAAACCGTGGCCGAGATGATTTTTGATTAGCCTGCAACAGGAGGCGAAACCGCCAAAGGAGGAAGAGACATGAGTGAACAGATGCAGCAGGTGGTCTCGATGCTGGTGGACAATAACGCCGGTGTGCTGGCGCGGGTTTCCAGCCTGTTTGCCCGCAAGGGTTTTAATATCGATAGCCTTACGGTATCGGCCACAAACGATGACCGGGTTTCCCGCATCACCATTACCACAAGCGGCAACCAGTACACCCTGCAACAAATTTTAAGCCAAACGGGAAAATTGCACGAGGTGCGCCGTGTGGTGGCCCTGAACCCAGACACCAGTATTCAGCGGGAACTGCTGCTGGTAAAACTGCGCGCCGATGAAACCCAGCGCAGTATTGTGCGCGAGGCGGCCGAGATATACAAAGCCAGCGTGGTGGACCTTTCGGTAGACAGCATGGTGGTGGAATTGACGGGGAAGCCCGGCAAGATTGACGCCTTTTTGGCCGTGGTGGGCCAGTACGAAATTTTGGAGATGTGCCGCACCGGGGTTACCGCCCTAGAGCGGGGCAGCAGTGTGATGGGCGAGGACGACGAGGAGGATTTGTAGCCCTGCTTGTTGGTTTGTGCCCCTTGGGGGCTTCACCCTTCACCGTATAGTAAAGCAAGCTTACAAAATATTACCCTGCACCAGCCCCAAACCGGCCGGCGCACAGTGCCGCCAGGCGGCAAAGAAAGGAGTTTTGCGAAGATGATTAACAAGTATTACGACAGCGACTGTAACCTGGGGATTTTAGACGGGAAGACCGTGGCCGTCATCGGTTTTGGCAGCCAGGGCCACGCCCACGCCCAAAACCTGAAAGAGAGCGGCGTTTCGGTAGTGGTGGGCGCGCGCGAGGGCGGCCCCGGTTGGAAACGCGCGGAGGAGGCCGGCCTTGCCGTAATGAGCGCCGCCGAGGCTGCCAAAAAGGGCGATTTGATCATGCTGCTTGTGCCGGACGAACTGGCCCCTTCTATTTACAAAAGCAGTGTGGAGCCAAACCTTACCGAGGGGAACGTGCTGATGTTCGCCCACGGCTTTAATATTCATTATAAACAAATTCAGCCCCCCGCCCACACCGATGTCATCATGGTGGCCCCCAAAGGCCCCGGCCACACCGTGCGCAGCCAATACCTGGAGGGCGCGGGCGTACCCAGCCTGATTGCCGTGTACCAGGATGCTTCGGGCCGCGCAAAAGACTATGCGCTGGCCTATGCTTCGGGCATTGGCGCAGGCCGCGCGGGCATTTTGGAAACCAGCTTTAAAGAGGAGACCGAAACCGACCTGTTTGGCGAGCAAGCCGTGCTGTGCGGCGGTGTTACCGAGCTGATGAAAGCCGGGTTTGAAACCCTGGTTGAAGCCGGGTACGAACCGGAGATGGCTTATTTTGAGTGTATCCACGAGATGAAGCTGATTGTGGATTTGATTGTACAGGGCGGTTTTTCGTACATGCGCTACTCCATCTCCAACACGGCTGAATATGGAGATTACCGCGTGGGCCCCCGCGTAATTGCCGAGGCCACCCGCCAAGAGATGAAAAAGGTGATACACGAAATTCAAGACGGCGAGTTTGCCAGCGAGTTCATTCAGGAGATGAACGCGGGCGGCAAGGCCCGGTTTTTGGCCTCCCGCCGTATGGCCGACGACCAGCAACTGGAGCAGGTGGGCAAAGAACTGCGCAGCATGATGAGCTGGCTGAAGGATAAAAAGTAGAGGTTTATGATGAACAAGGAACACAGTGCCAAAGTGAGCCTGGGGGTAGAGCGCGCGCCCAACCGCAGCCTGTTTTACGCCATGGGCTATACAAAAGAGGAACTGCAGCGGCCCTTTGTGGGGGTGATAAGCGCCCACAGCGAAATTGTGCCGGGGCATATCCACCTGGACAAACTGGCCGACGCCGTGAAAACCGGGGTACGCATGGCCGGGGGCACCCCCATTTTGGTGCCCAGCATTGGCGTGTGCGACGGCATTGCCATGGGCCACGAGGGAATGCGCTACAGCCTGCCCAGCCGGGAACTGATAGCCGACAGCGTGGAAACCATGGCGAAAAGCCACGGTTTTGACGCTTTGGTGCTGGTGCCCAACTGCGATAAGATTGTGCCGGGGATGATTATGGGCGCGGCAAGGCTGAACCTGCCCACGGTGCTAATTAGCGGCGGGCCGATGATGGCCGGTACAAGCGGCGGGCGAGACATCAGTCTTTCCAATATATTTGAGGCGGTGGGCGCCCGCAAAGCGGGGCTGATTGACGACGACGCACTGACCCAAACAGAGCAGGGCTGCTGCCCCGGCTGTGGAAGCTGTGCGGGCATGTATACGGCCAACAGCATGAACTGCCTTTCCGAGGCTTTGGGCATTGCCCTGCCTGGCAATGGCACCATCCCCGCCGTTATGGCAAAGCGTACCATGCTGGCAAAACACGCCGGGATGCAGGTGATGCACCTGTTGGAGAAAAATATCCGCCTGTTGGATATTTTAAACGCCCAGGCCCTGCGCAACGCCCTGTGCTGTGATATGGCCATAGGCTGCAGCACAAACAGTGTGTTGCACCTGCTGGCCATTGCGCACGAGGCGGGCTTAAAGCTGGAACTGGAGGACATCAATGCCCTTTGCGCCCAGGTGCCAAACCTTTGCCACCTGGCCCCGGCGGGCCCCTACCATATTCAGGATTTGGACGCCGCAGGCGGTGTGCCCGCCCTGATGGCCGAACTTGCGAAGCTGGGCCTTTTGGATACCGGCCTTATGACGGCGACGGGCAAAACCGTGGCCGAAAATATCCAAAAGGCCCAAAACCACAACCTTGAGGTGTTGCGCCCTGTGGAGAACCCCTATTCCCCAACGGGCGGCATTGCGGTGCTTTGGGGAAATATTGCCAAAAAAGGGGCCGTTGTAAAGCAAAGCGCCGTGGCAAAAGAAATGCTGCGGCATAAGGGCCCCGCCCGCGTGTTTGACGGCGAGGAAGCCGCCATTGAAACCATCTATGCCGGTGGTATTCAGCCGGGGGACGTGGTGGTGATACGCTACGAGGGGCCAAAGGGCGGCCCCGGTATGCGCGAGATGCTAAACCCCACCAGCGCCCTGGCCGGTATGGGCCTTGCGGCCAGCGTGGCCCTGATTACCGATGGGCGCTTTTCGGGCGCCAGCCGGGGGGCCTCGATAGGGCATGTGAGCCCCGAGGCCGCCACAGGGGGGGAGATTGGCCTTCTGCGCGAGGGGGATATGGTTGAAATAGATATACCCGCGCACAGCCTGAACGCCCTGGTGGATGCCGAAGAATTTGCCCGCCGCCGCGAGGGCTTTGTCCCCAAAGAGGCCAAATTGAGCGGCTGGCTGGGCCGTTACCGCCGCCTTGTGTGCGGGGCCGAAAAAGGCGCCGTGCTAGAGTAAGCGGCTGTTATGCGGCAGGGTGTGCCAATGCAAAAAACTGGATAGCATAAAAAACAACGGTTTTTCACTTTTGAAAAACCGTTGTTTTTTATAAGCAATCTTGCGCCCCTGGCCGGTGCAAAGCCCCGGTTTTAGGGGAACGTGGCGGTAGCTCAGAAAGGCGATGCCCAAATGGCAGCACCCCTTAGGCCATCTCTAAAAGCTTTTCCTCAATATACTCCAGCACGGGCTTATCGGCAATGGTCACCTTTTCCTCATCAAACAAATCGGCCTGAATTTTGAAGAAGTTGATGACCAGCCTGTTGCCGTCAATCACGTATTCTTCGGCGGTGCCGGGGATGAACAGGATTTCAATGCTCTCGTGTGGAATGTCTTTCTGGGCGTTCACCTTTTCCACCAGCGCGTCGGCGTTCAGGGTTTTCACGGGGCGTACCATATTATCGCGCAAAAGCTGTTCTTCCATCACCCACATGTTGTTGTTCCACAGTTTCCATTCGCGTTTTGTGGGGTCGTTCATCTGCTCGCGGTTGGTAATGGCGCTTAGCACCTTGCGCACCCCGGCGGCGTCCAATTCGGCGTCGTATATCAGGGTCATTTCAGGTGCGGCGGCCACATCGGCCAGGTAGTCCTCGGCCACCTTTTCCCCCTCGCTGGAAGCCTGCCAAAAATACAGCATTTTTTCCAGGGTTTCCAGGTTGATATGGATGTTTTTAATCATGGCGCAACACTCCCATAATTCAATTTGCTGTGATAGAACTTGTTGCTACCAGTATACCCTTTTTGATAAAAAAAAGACAGGTTTTGACCAAAATTTTTTTCTCTTCCGCCAAAAGGCCTCTATCTGGCCAGAAAACCCTGCCCTTCTGCCTCGGCCACCTTTAGCTGCTGTACAAACTGCAGGGCGGCCCGCCCGCTGCGCCCGCCCTGGCGCAGCGCCTGCGCCTCGGCCATGGGCAAAAATACCTCGGGCGGGGTGCCAAGGGCATATTCTTTTGCAAGCTCTTTCACAATTTCAAAAAAGGCCTCGCGGTCAGGTTTTAAAAAGGTGAGGGTCAGGCCAAAGCGGGCGGCCAGGCTCGCCTCCTCCTCCAGGGTGTCGGCCAGGTTTATTTCGTCGCCAGCGCGGTTTTGCCGCGCCTCTCGCAGCAGGTGGCGGCGGTTGCTGGTGGCATATACGGCCACATTTTGGGGCCTTTGGGCGGCGCTTCCCTCCAGTATGGCTTTCAGGGCAGTAAAATCGGCGTCGTAAGCGGCAAAACTCAGGTCGTCTATAAAAAGAAGAAACTTCAAAGGGTTTTCAGCCAGCTCCTCCATCAGCGCGGGGATGAGGCAGAGCTGGGTTTTGTGCACCTCCACCAGCCGCAGGCCACAGGGGGCGTACTCGTTTACCAAAGCTTTTACGGTGCTGCTTTTGCCCGTGCCCGCGTCCCCATACAAAAGGATATTACAAGCTGGCAGCCCCTGTAACAGCGCCTTTGTGTTCGCCACGATGGCGCCGCGCTCGCGCCCATAGCCAACAAGCTGGCTGAGGCGCTGTGTGTCGGGGGTTTTAACGGGGTGCAGCCTGCCGTTTTCCGCAAGGGTAAACATGGTATATGCGGCGAAGATGCCATAGCCGCGGCGCTCTATTTCAGTTAGTTGCTGTGTATACAAAGCGCTGAAATCCTGCGGGGTGTTTTGTATGGCAGGCAGGGCCGCAGGGCAGGGGGCGGGGGCGGCAAAGGCCAAAAAATCCTGCGGCGGCAGGGCCGAAAGGGCCGTTAGGGTGGCAAGCTCGTTTACGAGTGCGTTTTGTATGGCGGGGGGGAGCGGCTGCCCTTTGGCAAAAAGGCGCAGGGCTATGGTTTCACTCTCCCGCACCATGCGGCTTACATACAGGCCCAGGTCGCCGCCTTCCTCATACAGTTTCGCCACAAAACGGCAGTAGAGGCCGGGCCGTCGCTTTGGCTTGCCGGTTAAAAAGGCCAGCAGGGCAGCTGCCGTCTCGTCCTCCAAAAGGCGGCGAAAAACGGCAAAAGCCTCTAGATGTGGGGCCATATCACACAGGGCGATGCTTTGCTTTGGCATGGGGGTGTTTCTCCTTTTGCGGTAGGTATTAGCCGCGGTACAGGCGGCTATCCTGCGGCAGGCGGCCCCCAGCGCAGGGGCCGTAGGCGGGCTGAATAATTTCAAACCCGGCGCCCGTCAGGGCGTTTTTAATCTCTTCAATTTGGGCGTGGTCGCGCGTTTCCAGCGCCAGGGTAAGGAAGCAACTGTTGATGGCCATGCTGGGGTCGCTGCGGTCATACTGTACCGAAACCACATTGCCCCCGCAATCCGATATGATGCGGGAGACCCCCTCCAGCTGGCCGGGTTTATCGATGAGGGCTATGGTGAGGGAGGAGTTGCGGCCGCTCATCACAAGGCCGCGGGTAATCACCCGGCTTAGGATGTTTACATCGATGTTGCCACCCGAGACAAGGCATACGGTTTTGCGTCCGGCCAGTTCAATCTTACCGGCCATCACGGCGGCCACGGCCACGGCCCCCGCCCCTTCGGCCACCATTTTTTGTCGCTCCATCAGCGCCAAAATGGCCTCGGCCACCTCATCCTCGCTAACGTCCACCAGCCCGTCCACATAGCGGCGGCATAGCTCAAAGGTGTGTTCCCCCGGCTGCTTTACGGCAATGCCATCGGCAAAGGTGGAAACGGCGGGCAGGCTTAAAATTTTGCCCTTTTGCACGCTGCGCAGCATCGAGGCCGCCCCCGCTGCCTGTACGCCGTACACCTTGCATTCGGGGCGCAAGCTCTTAATGGCAAAGGCCAGGCCCCCAATCAGCCCACCGCCACCTATGGGGGCAACTACGGCCTCCACATCGGGCATCTGATCCAAAATTTCAAGGCCAATGGTGCCCTGCCCAGCAATCACATTTTCGTCGTCAAAGGGGTGGATGAAGGTAAGCTTGCGCTCTTCGCGTATTTCCAGCGCCCTGGCATAGGCGTCGTCATAGCTGCCGGGAACCAGTTCCACCTCCACCCCATAGCTTTTGGTGGCCTCTATTTTGGAGAGGGGGGCCGAATCCGGTATACAGATGAGGGCGGGAATGCCATTTTTTTGGGCGGCCAGGGCCACCCCTTGGGCGTGGTTGCCCGCCGAGCAGGCAATGATGCCCCGCGCTTTTTCCTCATCGGTCAACTGGCTAATTTTGTAATAGGCCCCCCGCAGCTTAAACGAGCCCGTCACCTGTAGGTTTTCGGTTTTCAGGTACAGGTTTTCACAGCCGCACAGCTCGGGCGCGGCGGCAATTAAATCGGTGGTGCGGGCCGCCTGTTTCAGCACATAGGCGGCATGGTATACTTTGTCCAAAGTTAGGCTCATCACAGTTTCCTCTCGGCCCGTGTTCCCCGGTTTGGGGCGGGCATTTTTTCTTTTTTCAGCGGTTATAGGGTAAAAGAGGTTATTAAAACACAAAACCCCCGTCTCTAAAGAGACAGGGGTGAACCTGCGGTACCACTCTTTTTGCCGGTAAAAACCGGCCGCTTTGCGGCGCGTCCATCAACGTGCCCGCCCGTTAACGGTGGCAGTCCGTCCCGCTCTACTAAGCACCAGGGGGGTGCGTTTCGGCGGGCAGCTCCAAGGGGATAAGGCGGCGGCAAGCCCTGGCTGTTTCGCAGCGGCCAACAGCTCTCTGTACAGGGGGGGGTGGGGCTTTTGGCCCTTTTGCGCTACCCGTCCTTTTCATCGCTTTTTTCTAAACATGTATTTACGTGTTAACCCTAGCACAGCGGGGGTGGTTTGTCAAGAAAAACAGGCGGCGTCTAGGCTTTTCGGGTGGCCCAAATAACGCCGGGCGCATAGCTGCCGGGGGGTACTTCCAGCGTAAGGCCCGCACTGCGCAGCAAAAGTTCGGCGCCCACCTGGCCAAACAGCAGGGGCCCCATGGCGTAGGGGGTAAGCGCCAGCCGCCCGCCGGGGTATACATGGTCAATCAGGTGGTGCATTCGGGTGCAGGCCTCTTGAAAACTGGTGCCAAGTTTTGGGGTGTGCAGTAGAAGCAGGGCGGTTTTGGGCCCTTCCTCAAATTGGCTAAAGGGCAAGATGCGGATGCCGCTGCCGCGCAGGTTGATGGGGCCGGGGTCTGCTTCGTCATCCACCAGCACCAGTGTCTCCTGGGCCAAAAGGCCCTGGTGGCGCAGCAGGTACTGCAGCCCCTTTGCCAGGGCTGCAACGTCGGCCTCGGCGGGGTTTTGCGCCGTGTGCGGGGCGGTTAAATGGTCCAGCCCGCGGCTCTCCATCTGGCGTAAAAAGCGGTAGTCCTCCATAATGGCGTCTTCCTGCTTATGGCACAAAAGTGCGCTATCGGGCGAGGAAAACAGCCCGGAATAACGGGAGGATGTGCTGCCAGCCAGGGTTTTATCCCCCACCTCAGCGTGGCGCAAGGTGGGCAGGCAGTGCAGCAGGGGAAAGGCGGGCATATCCCCAATGCGCAATTCGTCGGGGTCTGTAAAGTGCTTTGCCAAAAGGCTGCGCGCGGGCTGGTAGGGCCGCCCCAACAAACTGCGGAAGCCCTCTGGGTCAATATAGCTTGTCAGGGCGCGGTCCACCATGTGGTGACCCAATGCCTCCTGCAAAAGTTCAGGCGGAAAAAGCCCATCCATGGGCCGGGCGGCGGCGTCCACCAGTACCGGGCCGTTTTCATCCACCAGTATTTTGCAGTGTGCCGGCCCGTAGCCAAAACCCAAAGCGCTGAGGGCGGCGTAGGTGTACTGAATCACCGCGGGAAGTCCGGGGCCCAGTTGCCGAACGAGCTGGATGGAATCCCGCGTGTTATCGGCGCTGGCGGCGGGTTTGCGTTTGCAGCGCCACAGGTCGGTAAGCAGGTGGGTGCCGCCGCAGCTAACGGTGTTTACCACATATTCGGCGCCCCGTATGAACTCCTGCACCAAAATTTCCCGGTTGGGGGTGCCGTAGGCGTTTTTGGCCCCCAGCAACTCTTCGCAGCGCGCGGCCAAATCCTCTTCATCCAAACAGAACAACACATCTTTGGCCCCGGTGCCCGTAAGGGGTTTTACCACCACGGGAAAAGCACCCAAATCCTCGGCAAAGTTCAGGGCCTCGTCACTGTTGGCCGCGCGCAAGCTGCGTATGCTGCGCAGCCCGGCTTTGGCAAGCGCCATTTGCATCTCGGCCTTATTTTGGCGGCAGGCGCTGGTTTGGGGCTCGTTGCCCGGCAGCGCCAAAAGGTCGGCCAATTGGTCGGCCAGGGCTGTGCCGGCCTCGCTGCCCGCCACAACCGCCCGCACCTCAAAAGCGGCCAGGGTATCGCGTAAAACACCCAGGTATTCGGGCTCCTCCAAAAACACAGCGCCCGAACCGCGCAGGGTTTGGTGGTACTGGCGGCGCAATTGAAGGTAGGACTCGTCAAATTCGCCCCTGGCGCTTACCACAACGGGGAAATAACCGTGGGCGATAGATTCCTGCACATAATAGCGTCCGTTCGCTGTGGCCTCTACAATGACAATGGCTTCTTCCATGGTGTTTTCCTCACTGTTCTTATCCTACATATATCGGCGCGTTTAGGCTTTGCCTATGCTGCCAAAAATATCAAATTTTTCCCGCACGGTCTCCTTAATAGCCTCGGCCCCCGGCCCCAGCAGCTTGCGCGGGTCAAAGCCTTTGCCCTCGCGGTCCTTACCGGCTTCAATGTATTTGCGGGTGGCGGCGGCAAAGGCCAATTGGCACTCGGTATTCACATTGATTTTGGAGACGCCAAGGTCGATGGCTTTTTGAATCATGCCAGTGGGAATGCCGGTGCCGCCGTGTAAAACCAGGGGCAGCCCGCCCGTCACTTCGTGAATTTCTTTCAAGGCGGTAAAATCCAGCCCTTTCCAGCTGGGGGGGTAAACGCCGTGGATATTGCCGATGCCGGCGGCCAAAAAGTCCACACCCAGGGCCGCAATACGCTTGCACTCATCGGGGCTTGCCACTTCGCCCATGCCCACAACACCGTCCTCTTCCCCGCCAATGGAACCCACCTCGGCCTCTATAGAAAGGCCCGCCTCGTGGGCAATTCGCACAAGTTCGGCGGTTTTGTCTGCATTTTCCTCAATGGGGTAATGGCTGCCGTCAAACATAATGGAGGTAAAGCCCGCGTCGATGCATTTGAGGGCCCCCTCGTAGGTTCCATGGTCCAAATGCAGGGCAACCGGCACCGAGATGTGCAGGCTTTTATCCATGGCGCGCACCATCTGCGCCACGGTTTCAAAACCGCCCATATATTTGCCCGCCCCCTCGCTGCAGCCCAGTATGACAGGGCTTTTCGCCTCTTCGGCCGTCAGCAGCACGGCCTTGGTCCACTCCAGGTTATTGATGTTGATTTGGGCAACGGCGTAGTGCCCGTCACGGGCTTTGTTCAGCATGGCACGCGCATTTTGCAGCATGGTATTCGCCTCCTGTTTTATCATAAAAGCACTGTTGTCTATCCGGCCTGGCAAAAAGAATACCGATCTTGTTCTTTTTGGTAGTATACACAAAAAAAGTGTAAAAAGCAATTGAATTACCGCTTTACAGGCCTTTGTTGTGTTGCTTTTTGGGGTGTTGTAGCCCCTTTGCATACGGGGCTTGCCGGGGCTGCACTTTTATGCATGTACAGCGGCCGCTCGTGTGAAAAATAGTGCAAAACACGGAGGTCTCATCTGTAAAATTCCCTTGTTCAAAAAGGAGAAAAGAGGCCGCTTTTCCGGCCCGATTTCTGCCATATGTCCACTTGACAGGCAAAAATAAACGGCAAGTTTTGTTGAAAACTGGGGCAATATTGTTGAAAACTTGGCCCAAATGAATCTTTTCCTCCCCATAAAAGGCTGCCCAAGTGGGTTTGTCAACATTTTCAACAGGGTTTTCAACATTGGCCGGTATGGAAAGGGGTGATTACCCGGTGTATATCCTGCCGGTAAAAGAAAAAGAGGGCAGAAAAAACAAGAACCCGAAAAAATATACAGTACGATTTGCCAAGGGCAGGGATAGACTGTATAATAGTAAATTGATATTTTATGTAAAGATAAAGAGTGCGGTGCGGCTGTAACGCGCCGGTATGGAGGGGCCTTAGGATGCCACTGGAGGAGAGAGAAGGCTTTGTGTGTGGCCGCCATGCCGTGGCCGAACTGCTGGCCAGCGGCGCGGCGGTTGAAACCGTTTGGCTGGCCGATACCCTGGCCGAGAAAGAGGCAGGTTACTTCACGGCCCTTGCCAAACAGGCCGGGGGCGTGGCCAAGCGCACCAAACGGGAAAAACTGGACGCCCTTTGCGCGGGGGCCCGCCACGGCGGCGTGGCCGCCATGATGGGTGAGGTGTGCTATGCCGAACTGGAGGATTTGCTGCGCCGGGCAGAGGAGCGGGGGGAACCCCCCTTTTTGCTGATTTGCGACGGCGTAGAGGACCCGCATAACCTGGGGGCGCTTTTGCGCAGCGCGCTGCTGTGCGGGGCGCACGGCGCGGTGATACAAAAACGCGGCGCCACCGGGGTCACATCGGTGGTGATGCGCGCTTCCGCCGGGGCGGCGGCTCTGCTACCCGTGGCGCGGGTGGCAAACCTTGGCGAAGCGGTGCGCAAACTAAAAAAGCAGAATGTTTTTGTATACTGTGCCGATATGGAGGGCCAGCCCCTTGGCAGAATAAGCCTTGAGGGCCCCTTGGCCCTGGTGCTGGGCAGTGAGGGAAAAGGCGTTGCCCCGTTGCTGAAAAAGCTGTGCGATGGGGCGGTGAGTTTGCCCATGGCCGCCGCAGGCGGGGTGGATAGCTTTAATGTGTCGGTGGCCGGCGGCATTATAATGTATGACATATACCGTGGCCGCACCGCCCTAGGCGGCGAGGCGGAAAAGGGAAAGTAGAACCGGCTGAATGCCAAAGAGGTGCAGCCTTGCCCTAACAGTTTTTGCAAAGCGTGCGGGCCCCAGGGCCCGCCGGTGAATGGAGATGAATGAATTGGATACGCCCCAAAAGCGCCCTGATGCCGCTGTAGATGAGATACTGGCGGAGCTGCGTGGCAAAAGCGGCGCGCCCAAGGCGGCGGCCGACAGTGAGCTGGACCGTATTTTGGCCGAACTGAAAGGTGGCGGCGCGGCAAAAGCTCCCCTGCCGCCGGCCCCAGGTAGGCAGGCTACACAGCCCATGCCGGTGCAGGCGGCAGGCGTCCCTTCGGCGCCCGGAGCGGGAAGGCCGCCTGCCCCTGTGGCGCAGGCGGCCCCGGCCGTGCAACCCCCGGCAAGGGCGGAGTTTGCGCAGCCCCCAAAAACGATAGAGGAACACCCCGAGCCAAAGCCCCCGGCACAGATGGACGTAAACCGCGCAGTGATGACCGAGACTCGGCGCCTGCCCGTGCTGGGAGACCCCAGTGCCCTGCAGCCCATAGGCCCGCGTGCGGGCAAAGCCGCCGCCCTGGAAAAGGTGGAAGCGGGCAAGTTTGTGGGGGACGAGGAGCTGGCCAGTTGGTTTGACCCAGAGGCCACCCTGCACACCAGTAAGCGTGAGATGAAACGGGCGGAGAAAGCCCGAAAAAAGAGGGAAAAAGCCGACGAAAAAGAGCGCCGCCAGAACCCTGAGCCGCAAGATTTAGAACCGGAGCAAAGCCCGCCGCCGCTGCCTGAAGAGCCGCGCATGGCGGTGGCGCAGCCCGAGGATGGCGGCGCGGCTTTGCGCGAAGCTTTTTTGGAAATTCAGCGCAGGCCCGATACCGAGGAGGGGCCGGAGCCTGTAGACTTTTTTAATGAGGCCGGGCCTGTGGCCGCAGTGGGGCCCCTGGAAGACGATTTGCACCTGCCCCAAGGGGGGGTGAGCCTGTTTGAGTTTGCCAAGGCTGCTGCCCCGCCCACCGGTGTTGCAACAGCAAAAGCCCCTGCCGATAACTGGCAGCAGCCCATAGCACAGCAGCCCGAACGGCCCCAAACTGCCCCGCCCAAGGCGACGTCCGCCGCCATGACGCAGCCCAGCAGCGTGCAAGAGGCCCTGCCCCTAACCAAGGCGGCCCCGGTAAGCCCGCAACCGCCCGCGGCGAAGCCGGGGGAAAAAACCATGGCGTTTCAGGCCATACAGGGCGCGGTGCAGGGCCAGCCAATTGGCATGGCCGCCCCGCCCACGGCAGGTGGGCAAACCCAGGTGTTTAAGGCGCAGGCCGCCGCAAGCGCCGCCACCACACTGGGGCAAACCCGCCCCTTTAGCGCTGTAAATGGCCAGGGGCAAAACGCGGCGGAAGAGGGCGCAAAAACCCAGATGTTTGACGCAGCCCCCCCCGCAAAGCCAAAAACAAATACCACAAAACAGTTTGATTTGACCGCCGAAGAGGCGGGCAGGGTGCCCACGGCCGCCTTTACGCAGGAGTTTGAAACGGCGGGCGACGAGGGCCCAAACGCCGCCTCGTTAGCTGCCAAGGAGGCGGCGCAGGGACAAAAAAACCTGTATGTGGATGAGATGGTGGACGATAAGTTCCGCGCTTTTTTTGGCGAGACCGTGATTGTGGACCAAGCCGAAGCGGAACAGAGCCAGCGCCTGCGCCCAAAGCGCAAGGCCCACAAAAGCCGCACCGCCCTGCTCACCGGTGAATTTGCCAAATTGACCGAGGCCGCCGAGGATGAAAACGACGAGGATTTTGACGATTACAGCCGCCCCCAAGACGCCGAACAGGTGGAAGCGGATTTGACGGCCCTGCGCAAAACCCTTACAAGCCGCAGCATCATCTCCGGGGTGGCGGCCCTGCTATTGTTCTGGATGGCCTTTGGCTATACGGGGGTGTTGCCCCTGCCCGAGTTTATCAGCCTTGCGGTTTCGCCCATTCTGTTTGGGGGCGTTTACCTGGCCATCATCATAGGGGTAATTGTGTTAAACTTTACCACGGTGGCCAGTGGCCTGATTGGCCTGTTCAGTGAACCCACCACCGACACAACCAGCGCCATAGCCGCCGTGGCGGCGCTTTTGCAGGGGGTGGTGCTGCTGGTGCAGCTCATCACAGCCACCCCGGCGGATGTCACCCTGTTTGGGGCCATTGCGGCGCTGGTGCTGTGTTTTAATTCACTGGGTAAAAAAGTGCGCAGCACGGCCATACTGGAAAACTTCAAGTTGGCCAGCGGCGGCATTGAGCACAGCGCCGCCTATGTGGTGGACGGCGGGCAAGAGGTGGCCTACCATATTACAAAGGGCCTGGAGGAGGAAAACCCCTCCATTTTGGTAAGCCGCCCCACGGCGCTGGTTAAGGGCTTTTTGCGGCAGAGTTTTTCCATGCGGTGGAGCGACCGCCTGGGCCGCATACTGGGCTGGGTGCTGCTGGGCGCCAGCCTTGTGGCAGGGCTTATCGCCTACATCACCAGCCAAAACCTCATGGATACCATCACCTGCCTTGCGGCCACGGCCTGTATTGGCGCGCCGCTTTCCGCCACCTTGATATCGGGGGTGCCGCAGCGCCTTTTGCAGCTGGGAAGCAGCAAGGTGGGGGCCGTGGTGCCCGGCTGGAGCGCCATTGAAGAACTGGGCGGGGTGAATGTGGTGATGGCCGGGGCGCGGGATGTGCTGCCCCCCAGCACGGTTTCGCTAAAAGGGATTAAAACCTTTGAGCAAGAGCGGATTGACCTGGCTATTCTGTATGCCGCCAGCATACTGGTAGAGGCCTGCGACACCCTGCGCGAAGTATTTTTGGCCGTGATACAGGGCAAAAATGAGATGTTGTTCAAGGTGGAGAACCTGCTGGGTGAGACAGGCCGCGGTTTTACAGGCTTTGTGGAGAATAACCGGGTGATTATTGGCACCCGCGAGATGATGCAGATGCATGACATTGACCCGCCGCCGCTGGAGGTGGAGATGAAGTTTACGGGCGCGGGCAGCCAGCCCTTGTACCTTGCGGTTTCGGGCAAGCTGTTTGCCATGTTCATCATTGCCTACAGCCCCGACGCCGGGGTGAAGGGTACCCTGGAAGGGCTGGTAAGCAGCGGGGTATCGGTGCTGATAACCAGCGAGGACCCCAATGTGACAAACGAACTGCTGGAGCAGGTGTACGCCCTTCCCAAGGGCGTGGTGAAGGTGATGGGCCGCCGGGAGCTGGAACTGATGGAGCCGCTGCGCAGCTACCTGCCCGAGAGCGAGGGCGTAATGACCCATATAGGCACCTTTACCAGTTTTATTGGTGGGATGCGGGCCGCCGCGGGCTGCGCCGCCAGCGAGCGGATGAGCACCATTGTGCAGGCGGCCTCGCTGGGGCTGGCGTGCCTTCTGTGCCTGCTGCTTGCCATCAGCGGGGGTCTGTCCATTCTTTCGCTCTCCATCGTGCTGCTCTACCAGCTTGGGTGGACGCTGCTGGTAAGCGCCCTGCCCTTTGCCCGCCGGTATTAACCGATACTACAGTGTAAGGGATATTTTTAGCAAGGCCCTTGGAAGGCACAGGCCTTTTCAGGGGCCTTGCTTTGCGTTTGTGCAAGTTTTGCAGGAGGGGAAAAAGCCTATGGTTGCTGCCCTCACCAAAGAAAAGCGGCGATTTTCCTGTGGTAAAGAGGGCTTAGGACGGTTTTGTAAGATGTTAACTAGGGTGTGTTCGATAATTGTTCCAATTCGTGCTTTTGCCTAAAATTTTAGT
>CAZKBM010000043.1:0-26863 GCA_964550985.1 uncultured Oscillospiraceae bacterium | reverse complement strand
AACATATGGCAAGATATACAGGCGCTGTTTGCCGGCTGTGCCGCCGCGAAAACCAAAAGCTGTTCCTGAAAGGGGACCGCTGCTATTCCGAAAAGTGCGCCATGAACCGCCGGGCTTTTGTGCCGGGCCAACATGGGCAAAACCAGATGCGCCGTAAAGTTTCGGAATATGGTTTACAGCTGCGTGCAAAACAGAAGGCAAAGCGTTATTATGGCGTGCTGGAAAGCCAGTTTGCCAAATACTTTGTAATGGCCGAGCGCAAAGCCGGTATCACGGGCGAAAACCTGCTGCGGATCCTTGAGAGCAGGCTGGACAACGTGGTTTACCGCGCCGGCTTCGCTATGAGCCGCAAAGAGGCAAGGCAACTTGTGCTGCACCGCCACTTTAAAGTGAACGGTTCGATTGTGGACATCCCCTCGTTTTTGGTGAAAGAGGGCGATAAAATTAGCGTTAAGAACACCGACTGTGGCAAGATTAAGGAGAGCGCCGAAAAGAATGGCGCCCGCCCGACCCCCAGTTGGATGGCAAAAGACGCAGAGAAGATGAGCGTTGCCATCGATAAACTGCCCGAGCGTGACGATATTGACTTTGACATTGAAGAGCAGCTTATCGTCGAGCTCTACTCCAAGTAACCCGCCTTCGAAGGGCTGCCGCGCATACGCCTTCGCCAAGGCGCGCGGCACGACACAACAAAAGACATTTATGGAGGGTTAACAGATGATGGAGATAGAACGCCCGAGGATTGAAACGGCCGAGATCTCCCCCGACGGACGCCACGGCGTGTTTGTGGTGGAGCCTTTGGAGCGCGGTTTCGGCACCACCCTCGGCAACAGCTTGCGCAGAATTTTGCTCTCGTCTCTGCCCGGTGTGGCGGTAACGAATATCAAAATTGACGGCGTGGTTCATGAGTTCTCCACCGTGGAGGGCATTAAGGAAGACGTCACCGAGATGGTGCTGAACATCAAGGGAATTAACGCAAAGCTTTTCAGTGATACCTCAAAAACAGTTCGGGTGGAAGCCTCTGGCGAAGGGATTCTCCGGGCGGGGGATATCCCCCAGGATGCCGAACTTGAAATTTTGAACCCGGACCACCACCTGGCCACCCTGGCCGAGAACGGCCGCCTGATTATGGACCTGACCTTTGATAAGGGCCGTGGTTATGTGCCGGCCGAGCGCAACAAGGTGGAGGCCGAAGAGGCGGGGCTTGGGGCCATACCGGTAGACAGCATTTATACCCCGGTTTTAAAGGTGAACTACGCGGTAGAAAATACCCGTGTAGGCCAGATAACCGACTATGATAAGCTCTCTATTGAGGTGTGGACCGACGGCACGCTTTCGGCCAAGGAGGCCATGAGCCTGGCCGCCCGCATTATGATTGAGCACCTGAACCTTTTTGTGAACCTTTCGGAAGACGCCGTGGATACCGAAATCATGGTGGAAAAGGACGAAAAGGGTAAAGAAAAAGTGCTGGAAATGACCATTGAAGAACTGGATCTCTCGGTGCGCAGTTTCAACTGCCTCAAACGTGCCGGCATCAATACCGTAGAGGATTTGACCAGCAAAACCGAGGAAGAGATGATGAAAGTTCGGAACCTGGGCCGCAAGAGCCTGGAAGAGGTCATTGAAAAACTGCACTCTTTAAGCCTGAAACTGAAAGACGAAGAGGAATAGACCTTTTTCGTATTCCCCCAGAAAAGGAGGTAAACCGAGATGCCCGGAACCAGAAAACTTGGCAGGGCCAGCGACCACCGCAAGGCGATGTTGCGTGGCATGGTGACATACCTGTTCGAGAATGGGAAGATTGAAACCACGGTTACGCGCGCCAAGGAGGTGCGCTCCATGGCCGATAAGATGATTACCCTGGGAAAACAGCGCGACCTACACGCAAAACGCCAGGTATTCTCCTACATCACGAAGGAGACTGTAGCCAAAAAGGTAATTGATGAGACCGCCCCGAAGTATATGGACCGCAGCGGCGGCTATACCCGTATTATCCGCACCGGCCCCCGCCGTGGCGACGCGGCCCCCATGGCCATTATTGAACTGGTATAGAGAAATACATTGCTATAGCAAAAAGGCCTGCCCCGCAAACGCGGGGCAGGCCTTTTTGGCTTTGTGTGTTTTTATTTTTGTGTGTTTTATTGTTTCTCAAAAGCTTGCGCAGCAAGCTTTTGCTGGCCCTAAGATTAAGCTGTTATAAAAAGCCCAATCAATTGGCCCGCTGCATCGTAGGTAAGGGTGTAGGTTTTGCTGCCGTTTTGGTATTTGCACTTGGCAACGGCCACGGCGTAAAGAACTCCCTCTTGTTCGGCCCCGCCCACTTTTATGCTTTTGTACTCCTCAAAGGGGCCCAGCGTATCAAACAGGGGGTCAAAGGTCTCTGCCCAGCTTTCGGCGGGGATATTGGCCTGTAATTCTTCGGCATATAGGCCGGTTAGTTTGGCATAGTCCTGTGCATTCAGGGCGTCCAGCGCCTCTTTGGCCTGGGCTTCAATCCCCTCTTGGCTAAGCCCTTCGGGCAGGGGTTTTTGCCCGCAGGCGCTAAGGGCAAAAAGGCTTACGGCCATAAAAAGGCAGAGAACAGCGCGCAGTGTGCGTTTCATAGTACTTCTCCCATATGTTTATTGGTTTTGTAAATATACAGTGTGTAGCAAAACATGCCAAGCCCACATGCAGCGATGCAGGCCTCTAAACCCCAAACGGGCAGCCCTGCCCCCTGTAGCAAAATAATCCCGCTGTCCATGCCGCCATGCAGTAAAATGGCCAGTACCAGCCACAGCGGGCGGCGGTGGTTCACGGCCTGCAAAACCATCACCGAAGCGCCCACATGGAATAAAATGGTAAATACCCGCTCAAAACCGGCGGCCAATATCAGGGAAACAGAAGTTTCGGGCGGCAGGCCGCCCTGTAGCAGCAAACTAATATTGCCAAGGCCCACCAAAATAAAAGCTTCAAAACAGCCGTGGCCAAGCCCCAGGAATACGCCATCGGCAAAGCTGCGGTGGTTTTTCATCAAAAAGCGCAGGGTGGCGTAGCGGCCCATCCCCTCAAACAAACCGGCGCTAAACCCCAAAAGCAGGCAGTACAGCACGGGCTGCGCCAAGGTGAATAGTGAAAACGAGGGTATGCTGTGCAAAAAGCTGAGCAAAGGCAGGCGCAGCAGCACCTGGCAAACCAAAAAGGTGAGGGCCCCCAGGGCATAGGCGGGCAGATAGCGCCGCCAGCGTGGGCGCAGTGCAAGGGCCAGCAGCAGGCCCAGCGGCCCGGCCAAACAGATACCCACGTTGACCCAAAGCCCCAAAGTATTTCCATCCATGGTGTTTCCCCCTGTGGCGGGCGGTATTTCGGGTTTGTCCCTGGTTTTTATGGCCGGGTGACCGGATGACTGGGCAAGGCTGGCTGTATTGTGCGAGGCTGTGCTGTGCACAACTGGAATGGTGGCCTACATTTACAGTGGAATATTGGCCTTACTACAGGCCGCCGCGCACCAGGCAAAAGGTAAAGCGTATACAGCTTGCAAAACAGGCCAGTGAGGCAAAGAGGTATTCGCCGGTAAAATAATAGGCGGTGGCAAAGCCAGCGGCCCCCAAAAAGCTAAAGGCGGCCAACAGCCCATAGAACTGGGTTTGTGTCATGGTCGTCTCCTATTTTATTGTATACAGTATTGTATCATATTTTAGTACAGTTGGGTGAATATTTTTGTGCCGCGGCCACGCAGCCAAAGGCAGAACAGCGCGCTGCCCCCCAAGAGTAAAACCAGCCCGGCCAAGGAAAAAAGCGTAAAGCCCAAGGCGGGCCCAAGCAAAAAGTAGAGGCCGATGAGCAGGGCGCCCTCTAGCAGGGTGGCCAGCAGGGTGAAGATGACACTGGCGCTCTGCTTTACCACAATGGTGTCGTTGTCGGCATCCAAACGGGGGTATTTAAGGTTGATGACAAGGCCGGTAATGGCGCTTAGCAAGAGGAAGGCAAGGGCTAAAAGAAGAACCAACACGGTATCCAGCGGGGTAAAACGCAGGACGTAGCCTGCCACCAGGATGGAGGGAATGGTGCAAATGGCCCCCATAAGAACTTGCAAGCCCACCTTTGCCATAAAAATGGCGCCGGTGCTCAGGGGAGATTCTTTTAAAATCCACAGGGTTTTTCCCTCCAAACTGATGCTGACGCTGGAAGGGGTGAAGGTCATGAAGAAAAAACAGCAGAGGCCCAGTAAAATGGGGGGGAAATAGGCGGTGGCGCCGGAGAGGATGGGAATGCCGAGAATCTGGGCCAGCACCTCGCGGATGGAGCCTTGAAAAATGAGCATGGCCACCGCCCCCAACAGCATGAGCACCATGCCCATACCGGCGTTTAGCAGGTAGGCGGGGGTGCCAAAAAAGCGCCGCGCCTCCTTGCCAAGCAGGGCCGCAAAACCGCTTTTGGCCGCAAGACCTTTTACGCGGTAATCGCTACGTACATGCTGGCTTAACAGGCTGGTAAGCAGTTTTTTGTAAAAGCGGCTGATGAGCAAAGTAAACAGGAAGAAGGGGGCCAGGCAGGCAAGCGCAAGCAGCAATAGCAGCAGCACATTGGGCTGGGTGACGCCCTGTACCGCCCAGGCCAGCGGTGGCAGGGCCCCCATCATGGCGCTACGCAGGGCGGGTATGCTGGCCAAGTCCAACTGGTCCATACGGCTGGAGGCAAAAAAGATGATGACAAAAATCCCCACAAGAAGCAACAGGCTAAAAAGTGTGTTGAAAAGGTTTTTAAAACGCGTTTTGGCGATGAGTAAACCGATAATACTGCCAAAAACCAAAGAGAGAAAAGCCGGGATAAAGGAGAGAAGCACCCCAGCCAGTATCAAAAGCAGTAAAAAGGCCGCGCCACCGCCGCCGCCATTGACCAAAAAGGCAATGCCCGCGGGAATGAGGAATAGCTCCATCATAAACAGTATCTCTAGATAGAGGGCAAGCAGTTTGGACAATAGCACCGAAAAGGTGGAGACCGGGAGGCTAAGCACCAGGTCGATATCTTTTACAGAAAAAAGAAGCCCTTGGCTGGAGTAAAGCGTAATGGCAATGGAAAAAAAGATTCCAACGGCCAACATCAGCATCAGTACAAGGTCTAAGCCGCCCAGGGGCCCAAGCACGGCCGAAAGGGTAAAAGAATAGTTGGAAGAGATAAAAGCCATAAGTATGCCGATGAAGAGGAGGGCGGCGATGCCGGAGCGCTGCTTTCCCTTTCCGTTGCGGTTTCTTCCAAGGCCGGAGGTGGTGAGCAAGAGGTTGAGGAAATTGATTTTAGCCATCGCCAAAAAACCTGCCATGGTTACCCCTCCTCCGTACTTTTGTTGTCGGCTTCCAGCTCCAAAAATACGCTTTCCAAGCTGCTTTTGCCCACAATATCGCGGGTGGCGCCAGCCTCTACCAGCCGCCCGCCCTTGATGATGGCAATTTTATCGCACAGCTTTTCGGCCACTTCCAAAACATGGGTGGAAAAGAAAACCGCCCCCCCTGTGTCACACAGTTCGCGCAAAAAGGTTTTCATCTGGAAGCTGGCCTTGGGGTCCAGCCCCACAAAGGGTTCATCTAAAATAAGCAGCCGCGGGCTGCGGATAAAGGCCGAGATGAGGGCCAGTTTTTGCTTCATGCCGTGGGAATACCCCCCAATGGGGCTGCCAAGGGCCCCTTCCAGCTCAAACGCGCGGGCATACTTGGCAATCTGCGCCTCGCGCTCCTCCTTGGAGATGCCGTAGATATCGGCGATGAAGCCAAGGTACTTGATGCCTGAGAGAAACTCGTAGAGGTCGGGGTTATCGGGCAGAAAGGCGCAGGCCTTTTTGGCGGCCACGGCATCGCGCTGTATGTCGTGCCCATCGATGCTTATGGCGCCGCCGTCAAAATCTAAGATGCCTGAAACAGCCCGCAGGGTGGTGGTTTTGCCCGCGCCATTGTGCCCAATAAAACCGTAAAGTTCCCCCGCGTTTACGGTAAGGCTCAGGTCATCTACGGCGCGTTTGCCGCCGGAATAGGTTTTTACCAGATGTTCAATGGTAAGCATTTGGCTTCCTCCCCAATAGGTTACATTGTGCAATTTTTACAGCAACGGTAGGGCCGGTATGGCGCATGGTGAAATTCCAATTGTGTTACTGTACTAATAACTTAATACAATAGTACAATAAAAGCTGGTATCTGTCAAGCCCCGGCGACGTGACGTAAAGAGTGGTGGTTATGCCGGTTTACAGTAAATGAACAAACTGTAGCACATAAATACGGGAAAAAGCAGGCGCTGCCTTACAGTTTCTACTCTTATAACAAAAGCTTGCTGCGCAATCATTTGGGAAACTGGTATAGGCAAGCAAAAACCCCCGTTTTAGGAAAAGGGGGTGCTAGGCAAACAGAAAAGGATATACCGATAGTTTTGGATGGGTTTGGCATTTTTGGGGCCGGAGGGCACCACTAAGGGCCGGAGGTACAACCGGATGGCCTTATTTACGGTTTGGTTGCCCTGGGGAAGAGAACCGCCACGACGGTGGGTTTGGGCGCAACTAGGCGGTTTCGTTAACGGTTTGGCCGCCTGTGGCTGTATTTTGCAACCCGGTGTTAAAGTTTGGCTGGGTTTGGCGCTGTGCGGTGGTGGTTTTGGTAACCCCGCCCGAAATATAGGTGCGCCCGCACTCCGGGCAGATGGCGGTGTGCAACAGTACGCTTTGGGAAACCACCTCGGCCCCCTCCTGCTTGGCTTTGGCCTGTTCGTGCATCACATGTTCCATCTCGTGGCCCATCACCGCGCTGGCGGCCTGTTCGGGGCTTACAGTTTGGGGCGACTTAAAGGAGACGCCGGGGTCGTTTGAGCTATCTTGATACTGGCGCTGGCGGCAGGTTTGGCAGCCCTCAATGGCCTTGGCCTCCTCCAGCTTGGCCTGTGCGCGGGCCTGTGCCAAGGCGGGGTTTACACCCGCGCCGGCCGCCCCGTTTTTTGGCAGGGTGTCGCCAGAAACCGCGGCCCCCGCGGCCGCCTGTACCCCCAAAGAGGGCAAGGCCCCGGTATCGGCCGGGCTCAGCGCCCCGCCCGCCGAAGCGGCGGCAAGGCTATCCCAGTTTTTCCAGCCATCCAGTGAAAGGGGGCCAATTCCAGTTGCCATAGTTGCTTCCTCCCATTGTAGGCAGGCTGTTTTAAAAGTGGAGGGAAAAACCCATTTCCCTATCTCTGTAATCGGCTTTTTTGGTGGTTTCTGAACCCTTCTGGTACATTTAATAAAATTCCTCTTTTAAGCTGCGGGTAAACAGTACGTCCAGCGCCTCTTTGGGGGGGATATCCTCGTATAAAATGCCGCTGATGGCGCTGCAGATGGGCAGTTCCACCTCGTAGCGCCCGGCCAGCGCCACCAGCGCCCGCACGGTATAATAGCCCTCGGCCAGCTCGCTGTAGGCTTTGCCCTGGGCCACACAGACGCCAAAGTGGTGGTTGTGGCTGTGCGGGCTGAATAAGGTGGCCTCATAATCGCCCAGATGGCACAGGCCATAGGCCGAAAGCTCGCTGCCACCCATGGCGCGGATAAGCCGTGCCATCTCACGCGGGCCGCGGCTCATCAGGGGGCCTTTCAGGCTGGTTAGGCCAAAGCCATCCAAGATGCCGGCGGCAATGCCTACCACATTTTTGGCGGCGGCCCCCACCTCGTTGCCAATCAGGTCCTCGCCATAGTAAAAGCGGATGAGCTGCCCCCCAAAAAGCTTTACCAGTCGCTCTTTATCCGTCTGGTCTTGGGCGTCAATCACCATGCAGTTGGGCACGCCTTTGGCAAACTCCTGTGGGTGGCCCGGCCCCAGCCAAACCGCCGCCCGGCAGCCGGGGCCCGCCTCTTCGGCCACAATCTCCGTCAGGCGTTTGCCCGTGCCAATTTCCAGTCCCTTCATGCACAGCACATACAGCTTGTTTTTATACCCGGCAAGGCTTTGCATAAGGCCCCGCAGCCCCTGCGAGGGGACGGAAACCAAGACGATTTCCGCCTGCATGGCCTCTTCCAGGTTGCCGCTTAAGGCAATGCCTTGGGGCAATTCCAGGTAGGCGTTGCGGCGGGTTTGCCGCAGTTCTTCCAGCCGGGCGCTGCCCTGGCGGCCATACAGGCACACCTCGTGCCCAACCAAATGTAAATACCAGGCCAAAAAACTGCCCCAGCGCCCACAGCCCAAAACGCTCAATCTCATTCGTTGCTCCCCTTGCAAGGCTTTACTACTTTCTTATTATTCTAGTATATATGGATGCCAGGAGGATTGCAAATCTGCCCTGCAATTTGACGGGTGGATGTGTTTGCTGTATTGTAGAGGAGGAGACGGGCCGGTAGTGTAAAAAAGAAGGCGAGGGTATCCATCATGCGGGAAAGACGAAAGGCCTCTTGGCTTTTTGTGGCGGCCGGGGCGCTGCTGTTTGTGCTGGCCGGGGTACTGCTGGCGGCCGGGGGACGCCACGCATGGATAGCCCTACAAAAACCGGTGGAACTTGACGGCCTTTCCCCCAATGGGCTGGAGGGGCGCTATGTTACCGCACAGGTAAGCAGCGTGCTGGATGAATACGCCCAGCTGGAACTGCCGGCTGCGGCGGGGGAAGAAGCCCGCATAACCGGGCGGGAATATGTCATCTACCTGCCGGATGGGGAAAATGTGATGGCCCTGCTGGTGGGTGGAGAGGAACTGCCCCGCCTGCAGGAGGCGCTAAATGCCCTGATAACAGAGGGAGAAACCGCCCCGCCCGTAGAGCTAAAAGGCCTTGTGGCCCCCATGGAGGAAGGGGATAAAGCCCTTTTTCAAGACGCGCTTGCCTTCTACAGCCTGAGCGAGGGGATGGCCGTGTACTCGGTTTTAGAGGTGGGGACGGTGGAGGGTGTGCCCCTGGGGCAGGCGTATCTACTTTTTTGGCTGGCGGCCTTGGCGGCCCTTTTGGGCATCCTATCGGCAGTGCTTGCCTTGAAAGGGGCTTTGCGTAAAAAGTTGCGCTAAGCCACAAAAATATCCCGCAGCCAGTATGCACAACCAAATATAGGAAATAAACCAAAGGAGAGAGGCATTTGGAATATCAAATTTTTGGAGAACCTTTTCCCGTAGTAAACTGCCAGCTACAGGCAGGGGAGGCCATGCGCACCGAGGGTGGCTCAATGGCGTGGATGAGTGGCAACTTGAGGATGGAGACGACCGGCGGCAGTTTTGGTAAGGCGATAGGGCGGATGTTTTCGGGGGAATCCCTGTTTCAAAACATTTACACGGCCGAAAATGGGCCGGGACAAATCGCCTTTGCAGCCAGCTTCCCCGGCAGTGTGCGGGCGGTGGAAATTAACCCCGGCCACACGGTGATTTGCCAAAAGGCCTCATTTTTGGCGGCTGAAATGGGGGTGGAGCTTTCCATTCATACCAATAAAAGCCTTGGCAAGGGCTTTTTTGGGGGTGAAGGTTTTATTATGCAAAAGCTTAGCGGCAAGGGTATGGCTTTTGTGGAACTGAACGGCTACGCCGTGGATTTTGATTTGCAGCCCGGCCAAACCATAGTGCTGCAAACCGGCAACCTGGCCCTGATGGATGAGAGTTGCCAAATGGATATTCAGCAGGTGAAGGGCCTGAAAAACAAATTGCTGGGCGGCGAGGGCTTTTTTAACACCCTAGTAACCGGCCCAGGGCACATTGTGGTACAAACCATGACCATTGGGGCGCTGGCCAGCGCCCTATCCCCCTATATCTCCAGCAGTTCGGGCGGGGCGTAATACTATTTCAGAGTAAAAACTCTATCAAGTTTTTGCTCTGATGTTGCAGCAAAAGACGCTGCAACGCGTCTCATGCAAAATTTCTGTTAAAAACGAAGTAAAGTTTTTAACGAAATTTAGGATAAACAGAACCATAGCAAAACCTGATGTACAAAATAAGGGGCCGTGGCAGTTTTATAGCTGCCCCGGCCTTTGCTGTTATGCGTGTAAGCTGTTTTTGGGTTTTAGCGGTGCAGCTCCAGCAGTTTTTGTTTTAGCTCGCCCTCAATACGGGCCAGTTCAATTTCGGCCTCACCGCGCTTTTGGCGGCCCTCGGCCTGAATGCGCACCACTTCGTCCAAAGACTGGATGAGGTTTTGGTTGGTGAGCTGCAAGGTTTCAATATCCACAAGCCCCCGCTCAGATTCTTTGGCTGTCTCAATGGTGGCGGTTTTCAGTTTTTCTGAGTTGCGGCGCAAAAGTTCGTTGGTCATATCGGTTACTTCGCGCTGGGCGCGGGCCGCTTGCTGCGAGTGTTCCAGCCCAAGCGCCAATACCATCTGGCTCTTCCACAGGGGGATGGTGTTCACCAGGGTGGATTGTATTTTTTCACTCATCAAGGTATCGCTGTTTTGAATCATCCGAATTTGGGGGGCCATTTGGATGGAGATGGTACGGGT
Organism: uncultured Oscillospiraceae bacterium; assembly: GCA_964550985.1. Classification (GTDB taxonomy): domain Bacteria; phylum Bacillota; class Clostridia; order Oscillospirales; family Ruminococcaceae; genus JAAYCI01. Next base: position 16,477 of record CAZKBM010000043.1, on the reverse strand, counting down.
GAGTTCCAAATCGTACAGTTTTTTGGCAAAACGGTCACACAGGTTTGCCAGGTCGTTCACGGCCTGGGCGTCCTCGGGCAGGCCGCTTTGCTGGGCCTTTTGCTTTAGCTGGGGCAGCTCGTTGCTTTCCACCTCGGCCAGCTTTTTTTTACCCGCCAAAATGTACATGGTCAGCTCTTTAAAATATACCACGTTTTGCTCGTACATTTTATCCAGCATGGCTACGTCTTTCAGCAGGGTTACCTGGTGGCCCTCCAGGGCGTTGCCAATTTGGTTTACATTTTGCTCCACCGTGGCATAGCGGGCCTTCATAGCCGTAATTTTGTTGCCGGTTTGTTTAAAAAAGCCAAATAGGCCCTTTTTTTCTTCCTCGTCCACATCAAAACTTTTAATTTGGGTAACCAGGCCCGAAAGCATCCCCCCCACTTCGCCAAGGTCCTTGCTGCGCACGCTGTTCAAAGCCCCTTCTGAAAAAGAGGTCATCTTTTTTTGCGCGCCCGTGCCATACTGCAAGATGATGCCGGTATCGTGGATGTTGATTTTTTCGGCAAATTCATCCACCTGCTTTTGCTCGGCCGGGGAGAGGCGGGCCCGCTCCTCTAAATCTTTTGTGGTTAGGGGGGCGGTGTTTTTTACGGGGGCCAAACTTTCGCTACCGGCGCCGTCCAGCGTCAGTTCCGGGGTGGGGGCGGTGGGCATCTCCAGGGTGATGGCGGCCGCTTCCGCCGTGGCCACCGTGTTTTGTGCGGGCAAAACCTCTACGCTATTTACTTCATCGCTCATTCTATTTCTTCCTCCATCCGCCCTAGTCAGGCTCTATCTCAAATTTTTTGCCGGTCAGGCCCTCTTGCTCCAGCATGGTTTCCAGTACCTCAATGTCGGTTACAACGTCCAGGGTATCCTCGCGGTAAAGGCTTGCCAAAAGGTTGTTAAAGGCAAGGTCTATGGTATCCAGTGTGCCGGCTATATCGGCCTTGGCCTGCACCACGTTCTCCAGCCGCACATCCATCTCTTCATACTGGCGGTATTTTTCCACCAGTTTTAGGGTGGTGGGCAAATAGTAATTCAAAAACTTACGGGTATCCGGCAGTTTTTCGGGGTGTTGTTCCACATAGGTGAATATACGCTGGGTAGTATTCTCCAGCTTTTCCAGCTTTTGGCTAATTTCCTCGCTGGGGATGGCCTTGTTTGCCGCCTGAATTTTGCGGATGGTGGCCCGGCCTTCCTCGCGGAAAATTTCAATGGGGGCGGTGCTGGGGTCGTCCATCCGGCGCTGGCGTTCGGCCTCTTCGGCCTCCCGCTGCTTGCGGGCCTCTTCGGTTTCAACGTATAGGCGGTAGGCATCCTCGCCACGAATGACACAGGTCTCCATCACATCCATCTGCACATCCCGCAGAATCTTTTTCTCAATCCCCTTGCGGATATCCTTGCGTACCCCGGCAGGGCTGCGCCCTGTGGCCTTACTAATCTCTTCAATGGTGAGCACGTGGTTGCTGTCTCCAAACAGCATAAAATAACGGCGCAGGCGTTTTACCAGCCCCTGTTTGCCAATGCCGCCGCCCAAAAGGCCAATGCTGAGCAAAAACGAGGCCCCCGCGCCAATGGCGAGGTAAACGAGGGGCCCCAGCACCCCGGCCACAAGGGCCGATATGCCAAAGATGGCGGCCGATATGCCAAAGGCCACCATACCCATTACGCCAAACACCACACTGCCTACGCCGTAACCGCTGCGGGGCATACTGGGGCGGATACTGCCACTGCGGCTGTACCAGCCCTTGTTGGCAGCGGGGGTTTGGCCCCGCTGGCTGCGTGCGGGCGCTTGAGGCTGCGGCGGTGCAGTGTAACCCGCGGGGGTGGGCGGGGGAGTGGGCTGTGGGCCGGGCACCGGGTAGGTGTGGTTTTTTTGCCCCTGCCCCTGCTGCGGGGGGCTGCCGGTGGCTATGCTTTGCTGGGCAGCCTGCGCAATGTCTTTTACAGCATTTTGCACGGCGGGGCCAAGGTTTTTTAGGCGCGTCAAGTCGCCGCTTTCCAAAGCGGTGCGCACGGTATCGCCAATTTGCTTACCTATGTCGGAACTTTGCTTGTTGCTCACCGTAGAACCTCTCATCTCATTCCATTCGCCAACGGCTATTTCATTATACACCATCGGCCGGTGTTATTGCAATTGTCTGGCAGGGTATCGCCTATTTTTTGCCCTTATTTAGGGCAGATTAATAAAACATAGATATAGCGAACGCAGCCATTCGCCGTTTCTGCCAAGAACAGCATAACTCATGTTATGTTAATTTGCTCTAAGCTTTAATAAATCCCGCACCACGGCCCCGGCCAAAATCAGGCCCGCCGTACCAGGGACAAAGCTGATGCTGCCGGGCGCCCGCCTCTCTTCGCCACCGTTTTCGGGGCGCTGCGGTTCCTCGCGGGAATATACGCAGCTTACCCCCGTGATACCGCGCTTTTTCAGCTCCCGGCGCATCACCCGCGCCAAGGGGCAAACGCTGGTGTTTTCCACAGTACTCAGTTCAAAAAGTTCGGGGTGCAGCTTGTTGCCCGCCCCCATGGAGGTGATGACGGGTACGCCCGCCTCTTTTGCGCGCTGGATAATCTCCAGCTTGGCGCTCACCATATCCACGGCGTCCACAATGTAATCAAAGTCCGCAAAAGGGTACTGGGCGGCATTTTGGGGGGTGTAGAACACCGGCAGAGCCAAAGCGGCGCAGGCGGGGTTTATGTCCAAAATCCGCCGTTTCATCACCTCGGCCTTGTTTTGGCCAAGGGTGCTGCCCAGGGCAATAATCTGCCGGTTCAGGTTGCTTTCGGCCACGCAGTCTCCATCAAACAGGCTAAGGCCGCCCACGCCCGCACGGGCCAATGCTTCGGCGGCAAAACCGCCCACCCCGCCCACGCCAAACACGGCAACACGCCGCCCGGCAAGGGTTTGCACCCCCTCTTGGCCTATTAGCATAGCGGTGCGCTGGGTAAACGCCATGAACTTCCTCCCTTTTCAAACAATAATACGAGTTGGAGCCCCCGGCTTCTTCGCCGGGGCGCGGCTATTTTACAGGTTTTGGTGCATATCCCAAAACCAATTCCCCCGCCATAGGCAGGGGAATACCGGATGGTACAGGATAAGACGCATTGTGGCATTCTTTTTAGCTATTTTCACACAGGTAGAGGTTCGCCTCGTAGGGGCGCAGGGCCTTGGCGGGCGCGTCATAATTCGAAAGCAGCAGCCGCTGGCTGCGCAATATGCGGCCGGGGCGGGGCACCTGCCGCTCGGTCAGGTTGAGCTCCACATAGCATTTTTGCCCGCCCAAAATGCGGAAGTAGCACAGCACTTTTTTGTTTTTTACAAACACAGGGGCAAAGCTGCCGTACACAAGGGCGGGGTATTGCTTGCGCAGGGCAATCAGGCTTTGGTAGTGCTGCAAAACCGAGCCGGGGTCGGCTGCCTGGCAGGCCGCGTTCAGGTGTTCGGCGCCATCGGGCAGGCGGGCCCACGGGATGGCCCCGGTAAACCCGGCCCCCGGCCCTGCGCACCAAGGTATGGGGGTGCGGGCATGGTCGGCCGCGGTGCGCAGCACCTTTTGCAGGGCGGCCCCCTCGGCAAAGCCCTGGCGGCTGCAAAGGTCGGCATATTGGCGGCGGCTTTCCAGTACGCAAAGTTCCTCGGCCGAGGAAAACCGCGTGTTCGAGAGGCCCAGCTCCTCGCCCTGGTAGAGGATGGGCGTGCCGCGCAGGGTGAACAGCCAGCTACCCAGCATCTTGGCCAATATGCTGCGGAACAGAGGGTTGGCCCCCAACCTGCCCAAAAGGCGGGGGGTGTTGGCGTTTTCCAAAAACAGGCTCATCCAGTGGCGGCCCGCATAGTGTTCCATCCAGTATAGGTAATAGCGGCGCAAGTCCTGTAAATCCAGGCCGTCCTCGCCGCACTGGGCGCGAAGCGAGGAGGAGAGGTGGCTTTGGTCCAGCACCATGTCCAGGCCGCTGCGCCCCTCCTCGGTAAGAAGCTGGGCCATACTGGTGCCAAAGCCCTGCACCTCGCCCAAAATCAGGGTATCTTTGGGCAGCGCTGCGTCGCACAACTCCCGCAGGTAGCGGGGCAGGCGGGGGCCATAGCCGTAATGCTCAAAGCCGGTGCGGCCCAGCAGGCTGCGGGCCACCACGTCCCCATTATCAAAACTGGTTTTGCAAATTAGGCTGGCCCCGCCAAAGGCAAAGCCGTCGGCGCCTTTTTCCTGCCAAAAACGCAGGATATCGGCCATCTCCTGGCGCAGCTTGGGGTTGTCCCAGTTCAGGTCAATGCGGCGCTGCCCCTGGCTGCACAGCACCCAGGCCCCCCGCTGGGGAAAGTACTTCCAGGCCTCGTGGCCGGGGGCATATTCCCAGTTGTTGGGCGGGGCGTCGGCCTTGCCGGTGCGCCAAAAGAAATAGTCGCGGTATTCGCCGCCCTGCAGGGCGTTTTGGAACCAGGGGTGTTCCTCAGAGAGGCTGGAGAGTTCCAAACTCATAATCAGGCGCATCCCACGGGTGTGGGCCGCCTCGGCCAGCGCCTCAAAATCCTCACAGTTGCCGGTGTTTGGCTCCACCGCTTTATAATCCAGCACGCCGCCCTCGGCGCTTTCGGGCAGCAGGGGGCGCAGCCACAACACATCGGCCCCCAGCCGCTGCAGGTAGGGCAGGCGCTGCAACACCCCGCGCAAATCCCCCATGCCGTCGTGGTCGGCATCCATAAAGCTGGGCAGGTACACCTGGTAAAGCACGGCCTCCTTCCACCAGGCCGGTGCTTCCCCTTCGGGCGGGGCCAGGGGGCTGCGCTCGCCGCCGCAGGTATCCAAAATAAAATCGGCAAAGCCGGGCCAGGCGTAGCGGTCCAGCACGGTGATGGGCAGGTTGGCAACCAGGGGGCCCTCCAGCCAGCGGGTGCCGCGGCCATTGCGGTGCAACAGGTGCAGCAAAATATCATGCCCAAGCGGGTGGCCCCATACCTCTTTTATTTTACTGTGGCGGGTAAGAATCATGCGGGGAGGCTCCTTGTGCAAAAAATGGGTGAACAAACTATGGGTATGCCCGCCCGCTGCCGCGGGGCAGGGGGATAAGCTGGTATTTAGTATAGCGTAAAATTGTGAACAAATAAACACTATGCCGCCCCGAGCCCCTACAATTAGCGGGTTCAGGGCGGTTTTTGTTACTAATATGTTACTAGATCATCAAAACAAAAGGAAATAACAAAAAATCCTTAATTGTATTTTTCTATCAGTACAGCAGCGTTTTTTAAAGTCTCTCCGGACCTTTTTTGTAGGGTGAAGTTGTTTTGCGGCAGCCCCTTTCCAATGGTGTTTGGTTTGATGAGTATGGCCCTAGTGGTTCCTATCAGGCCGCGTTACGCTTCTTCCCGTTTAAAATTTTCCACCCAGGCATCGAATTGCGACAAATATTTTTGCCCTTTGATGGAATAGGCAAAACCGTTTCTGGCAACTTCGATTAGTTCCTCTTCACTAAGGCGCATTTCCTCCAGAGCCAGGGCATATTCCTGTACCATATCCACCATATAGGGGGGGTCGTCGGAACTGATAGAAACGGGTACCCCAGCGCGCAGCATGGTTACAAGTGGATGCCGTGCATAGCTTTCGGCCGCGCCGGAGCACACGTTGGAGGTGGGGCACATGGCACAGAGAATTTTATTTTCAGCCAGGTATTTTAACAAGGCCGCGTCGGTGATGGACTGGCAGCCGTGGTCGATACGGCTTACCCTGAGAAGATTCAGTGCATCCCAAATGTTGTAGGCCCCATCATCTTCGCCCGCGTGGGCCGTTAAAAACAGGCCCATTTCCCTGGCTAATTCATAACTTTTCAAGTGTTTTTTGCAGGGGTGGCCTTTTTCCTCACAGTCCATACCTAGGCCGTCTACCATGTCACGGTAGTTTGCCAGGGCCTTTACAAAGTGTACGCATTGCTCGGAGGACAGGGTGCGGTCAAGCCCTGCAATGTAGACGATTTCAACGCCGTAAAGCTGCAAGGCCTTTTTTTGAGCGGCACGGTATCCCTCCATTACTACTTCAATGGCAATGCCACGTTCCTCATTCAGCGGGTAATCAAGGTGAAGTTCCTGATAAATTACATTTTGCCGTTTTGCCTCCCTAGCCAGGGCCAGAACGGTTTTCTCGTAATCTTCGCTGTACATACAAACAGAGTTTATGGCCCGGTCACAGGCCATAAAGCCGTTTAATCCATCGTTTTTTATTTTGGCGGCCACCCAAGGGCCCAGTTCCTCCAGGGTGTTTACGGGCATTTTTACACCGTTTTTTTCGGCCAGTTCAAAGGCAAGGTCCCAAGGGATTGAACCCTCAATATGGATGTGGTTTTCCGCCTTTGGAATGTTCAGGATAAGCTTCATTTGACGTGTGGTTAGCATAGCAGTGCTTCCTTTCAGTACTTTATTTTACCTGCCGCACAAAAGGTCAGGCGAGATAACTTTTAAAATACACAAATGGATGCCGGTACGGATTTGGGTAAAACGAGTTCTAGGAGGAGTTATAGAAGAATGTCTAAAACCAGATAGCCTGTGAAAAGGAAGGTTAATACCCAAATGGTGGGTGTAATCTGCCTGATTTTTCCGCAGGCGATTTGCCCCAGCGTGTAGCCCAGCAGCCCAAATAAAATGCCATAGGCGATATTGTAAGTGAAGGGCATAAGCGCCACCGCAAAGAAAACAGGAACTGCAATAGAGAGATCGGCCAGGTTTAGATGGCAGAGAGGCTCTATCATAAAGATGCCCACCATAATAAGGGCCGGGGCGGTAGCAATGCCGGGAATCATTAAAAATAAAGGAGAAAAGAGTAGGGTTAGCAAAAATAAAATACCGGTGGTGCAGGCGGTTAAGCCCGTACGTCCACCTTCAGCAATGCCAGTGGCGCTTTCGGCGCCATATATGGTGACGGTGCTGGTGCCCAAAACCGCGCCAATAGCCGCGCCACCGGCCGAGATAAACAGAGCCTTGCCGGCGCCCGGAAGGTTGCCCTTGTCATCTATAAGTTTTGCCTTTCCAGCAACGCCCAAAAGTACACCAATGCTGTCGAACAAATCTACAAATAAAAAGCTGATAATGGCAAAAACTACACCAATCACCATTTCAGGGCTGCCGCTAAACATCCCCTTGACGCTGAGTTTACCAAAGGTGGGGCCAAGGGCGGTTATGGGGTTTTCAAATGCAATGATAGAACTTGGCAGGGGCGTATAGGCACTGCCTGTGAGAGGATTGGTGACAAAAATGCCCAAAATGGTAACAGTTAAAATACCAATTAAAATGCCACCCTTAACGCCGCGAATGACCAGTACAATGGTAAGGGCAATGCCAAACAACGCCAGCAGTGCGCCAGGGCTACTTAAATCTCCCAGCTGCAGCATGGTTTCGGGCGAAGAGGTGACGATACCCGCCTGCTGAAAACCGGTGAAGGCAATAAAAAAACCAATGCCCGCCCCCACCGAGTGTTTAATACACTCCGGCATGGCGTCCACAATTTTTTGCTGTACCTTAAAAATGCTTAACAGCATGAAACAGCAGCCAGAGATACAGACGCAGGCCAGTGCGTTTTGCCAGCTTAAGCCCAGTGTGTTTACCACATAGAAGGCAAAATAGCTGTTAAGCCCCATAGCCGGGCCCAGGGCAAAGGGGAAGTTTGTCCACAGGCCAATCCAGATACAGGCAATAGCCGCCGATAGGGCTGTGGCCCAAAACACAGCCTTGCTATCCATCCCCGCGGCCGTAAGTATCATGGGGTTTAGCGCCACAATGCACACCGATGCGAGAAAAGTAGTGGCCCCCGCAATAACCTCGGTTTTGGGGTTAGTGCCCTTTTGTTGCAGGTGAAACTTACGCTCTAATAAAGTGTGCCAGCGCGTTTGTGTCGGTGCCATAAATAATTGCCTCCTTTAATGGTAATATGGTATTACCTATTTTAACAGACAAAAAAACACTTTTTAAAACGAGTTTGTACTAAAACACGTCTTGGGTACGAAGGAGGTTAAAACGAATATAATCTGTGTTGTAAAAAACAACGCCATAAAGAACAGGAAAATTGTCTTGGTCGTAAACGGTGGAGACAAGTTCCAGCACAGAAGCACAGTTCATTTTCTTCGCCTCCGAGGTTACGGTCTCCATCTCGGTAAGGCTTTTGGTTAATATTTCAACCTTATCCCATGAAATGATTTTTCCGGCCCGTTCACGCAGTAAAGAAAAGAGAGAGTGCAGTTGCCATTCTTTGCGGGTGGGAAGCTGGGGGAAGAGGGAGAGTGGAAAATGGTCAATACAGACGATAGCGAGGTGCTCGTCGGCATAATATGATTTTTCTACAACTAAAATTTGCTCTTTGGAGCCAATTTGCAGGCGATTTGCAATGGCCGCACTAGGGGCGGAGGTTTTTACCTGCACCAGAGAAATGCGGGGGGTAAAACCCCCTTGGCGAATGAGATTGCCAAACTCCTGGGCGGGGTTTAAACTTATGCGAATTTGAAGAGCTTCGGGGTTTACAAAGGTGCCACGCCCCTGAGAGCGAAAAACGAGACCCTCTTTCTCCAGGTCGTCCAGCGCGCGGCGTATGGTAACACGGCTAACCCCAAAGCTTTTGGCGATTTCGTTTTCGGCAGGCAATTTTGCAGATTCTCTCAGGTTCATCTGCCGAATATGCTCCCGCAACTCGTTTTTAATATTGTCTGCCAAAGAGCGTTTGATGGTAGGTAGCATGGGCTCTATCTCGATTTCTATATGTATTATGGTAATACCAATTTGTTTTTTATACACTAAGAGTATCAAATCGCATGTACAAAAACAAGGCCGCAAATTCACCAATCATTACGCCTGTTTTTTGGTGGAAACAGAAGAACAAGGGGCCTGCCACAAGCAATATACATTGCCTTGTGGCAGGCCCTTTGTGCGTGCTGTGTTTTAGGCGCAGTTCACTGCGTTTCAATTAACTCGCCCGCCTTAAGCCGGCGGGGCTTCGGCGGCGGGGTCCTCGGGTGCGCGGTGGCCGCGGCAGTACTCGGGTATATTAAAGCTGGTGTAATAGCCCCGCGCCGTGGGGCAGCCAGTGCGGGCGCGGTCTCCCGATATGGTGCAGAAGGAAAGTTCTTCAATGCCGTCGGGCTGCTCCGGGAACTCTTTCACGGGCAGGTCGGCCTGCACGGTCTCCATCAAATCCCGCCACACATTGGGTGGCACGTTGGTGGAGGCCGAGGGTGACCATTTGCCCAAAAAGTCATGCTCTTGGTCATACCCCCACCAAACGGCGGTTACATAGTAGGGGGTAAGGCCCACAAACAAGCGGTCGGTATCGTCGCTGGTGGTGCCGGTTTTGGCCACCGAGTCCATCTCGCCCTCGGGGGCCATGCCCCGCGCCGTACCGGTGGCCCCGCCAGGCACCGAGCCACGCAGCACGTTCGAGAGCAGCCGGTTCATCACATAGCCGCTCTGCGGGTCAATGGCCTGCACGGTGGTCATCTCGGGCTCCAGCACAATGTTACCGCGGCTGTCCTCCACCCGCAGGTAGCTGTGCAGGCTGTTGAAAACGCCGTAGGTATCGTTGCCGCCAAACATCTGGTAGGCGCCGGCCAGCTCGTACATGCTCATGCCGAAGGTCATACTGCCCAGCGCCAGGGGGGCAATGTCCACGTCGTCGGGCTGCACCAGGCTGTCTATTTGCAAGGTCTCGGTTAAAAATTCAAACATCGTCTCGCGCTCCACCCAAAGTCCCACCTGGGCGGCCACGGTGTTGGTACTTTCGGCAATGGCGCTGCAAACCGGCAGGGCCGTTTTGCGGTAACGGTTATTAAAGTTTTTGGGCCAATCTTTGGCGTTGGGTTTGTTAATGGGGTCGCGCGAGAGCAGGCCGATATCCTGCACGCCGGTGGAGTAGGTGATGATGCCGAGGTCGATGCCCAGCGCATAGGCCGCAATGGGCTTCATGGTGGAGCCCACCTGCCGCACCGTGCCCACCACATTGCGGTTTTCGTCCACATAGCCCACGGCGCGGTTGAGCGAGAGGCTCTCGGTCTTTTCGCCAATGCCGCCAATCACCCCCACCAGTTCGCCGTTATAGTTGATGACGGCGCAGGAACTCTGGGGCATCACCTGCGTTTCTGAGAGGACATTGCCCTCGGCGTCCTCCTCTTTTTCGGTTACGGTAAGGCGGGCGGCATAGCCGGGAAAGCGGGCGGGGTCTAAAAAGTAGCCGTTTTCTTCGTCGTAGCCGTCCAGGTACATGTCCTCCAGGGCGCTTTGCACGGTTTGTTCCACCGTGGCGTAAATGCGGTAGCCGCCGGTGTAAATTTGCTGTATGGCCTGCTCGCGCGTAAGGCTCTTCTGCTCCATCAAGTCGCGCACAACCTCTTCAAAAACGGTGTCTGAAAAATAGTTGAAGATGGTGCGGGAGTCGCCGCTGCCCTCCTTGGTGGTGCGCTGGGTAACGCCCAGGGGCTCGCTTTTGGCCGCGTCGTAAGCGGCCTTATCGATGTAGCCCTCGTCCAGCATAAAGCCCAGCACGTGGTTGCGGCGCTTCAGGGCTTGCTCAGGGTTTTGGAAGGGGCTGTAGGTGGTGGGCTTTTGGGTGATGCCCGCAATCAGGGCGCACTCGGCTAGGCTCAACTCCGAAACATCCTTGCCAAAATATTCCAGCGCCCCGGCCTGCACCCCGGCAATCCGCTCAGAAAGGCCCATGGTGTTGAGGTAGGCCTCCATAATCATATCCTTGGAGTAACGGTTGTTTAAGCCCCAGGAGCGGAAGATTTCGCGCATCTTGCGCTTGTAGCCCACCGTCACGTCGCCGTCGTCGCCCGTCACGTCGTCGTCGCCCGTCAGGTTTTTCACCAGTTGCTGGTCAATGGTGGAAGCGCCGAAGGTGTTGTCCTCCAGCTGGAACAGCTCATTCAGCAGGGCGTAGGCCGTGCGCTGGAAAGAGACGCCGTGGTGCTCATAGAACTGGCGGTCCTCGGTGGCCACAATGGCGTTAATTAAATTTTCGGGAATGCGGTTCAGCGGCACCCAAATACGGTTTTCAGGGCCAATCAGCTCCTGGTATTCCACCCAGTCGTCGTCCTCGCGGGCGTTCGGGTTATCGGGGTTTGGGGCCATGATGTAACTGGTTTGGTTCAGCTTGATGTTTTCAAGGTCTAGCAGGTTATCGTCGTTTTGCGTCTCGGTAACCACAAACTGCACCACCTGCACGGCCAAGATGCTAAAAACCATAAGCCCGATGCAAAAAACCACCAATAGGGCCTTTAGCACATTCAAAATCATCGTTCCCAAAAAGGTGGAAACGCGCATTTTTGGTTTTTTGCGGCGGCGCTTTTTTTTGGGGGCCCCCTTGGCGGCGTCATTTTTTGTGGCAGGGGCCGTATTTTTGGCGTCATCAGCGTCCTTTTCGGGGCCCTTTTCCGGGGCCTTTTCCACCGCTGCGGCCTTTGTGGCCCCCGCTGTGCCTTTATCCTGGTCCGCAGGGTTTTTCTTTTCGGCCGCGGCGCTGTCCTCGGGTTTATCCACCTTCGAGGGCACAAGGCTGGGGGCCTTGGCGTCCTTGCCCGCATTGCGGCCCAGCGTGGCCACGGGCGAGGGGCGCTCTAAACTTTCACCCGCGGGGGTATTGCCGTTTTTATTTTTGTTGTCTTGGCTCAAAAAGGGTTTCCTCCCTATGTTATATATGTAGCAATAGTGGCAATAAAAACAGTATACCATATCGGTGGCAAAGATGTGGTTAAAATTTGGGTACAACTGCCGCCGTATTTTTGTGCCATTTGTTTTTTTTCTCGGTTTTGTTATAATGGGTAACGAAAGTGTGAGCGGGAGGAAAAGGATGAGAGAGTTGGAAGTTCCGTTTGACGCCGCGCTGGTTTTGCAAAAAAAGCGGGCGCTAAAAAAAACCTTGCTGGCAAAACCCGGCCTGCTGGAAAAAAAAGTTGCCATTTTAAGCGGCAGCACGGTGGGGGAATTTCGGAATATCCTGGAACTTTTTTTGCTGAACGCGGGTATAAAGCCGGTGTTTTACGAGGGCGGCTATGGCCTGTTTTATGAAAATTTGGTTTTTGACGACGGCGCGCTTGCCGCCTTTGCGCCGGACGTTTTGTATATCCACACCTCAAACCGCAACCTGCGGCACTGGCCCCTGCCCGGCGATAGCATTGCCGAGGCCGAAGAGAAAACCGAGGCGGAGTTCCGCCATTTTGAAAAGGCCCTGCAGGCGGCAAAGGCCCTGGGCTGCCCGGTGGTGCAAAACAATTTTGAACTGCCCAAATGGCGCAATTTTGGCAACCTGGACGCATGGGAGGGCCGGGGCCGGGTGCGCCATGTGCGCCGCCTGAATGAAAAATTGGCCCAGTACGCCGCCGAGACCCCCTCCTTTTATATTCACGATTTAGAGTACCTCTCTTCTTCCTACGGGGTGGATGCTTTTTGTGACGACGCAGCTTGGTATGCCTACAAATACACCTGCGCCGTAAGCTACATCCCCCTGTTTTGCCACAGCCTGGCCGCGCTGGTGGGCTCTCTATTTGGGTTTACCAAAAAAGCCGTTGCGGTAGATTTGGACAACACCCTTTGGGGCGGCGTGATTGGCGAAGTGGGGGCCGAAGGGGTGGAACTGGGGGACGAGAGCCCCGCGGGCATGGCCTATGCCGATGTGCAGAGTTACCTAAAAACCCTGGCGGGCCGGGGGGTGCTTTTAAACGTGGCCTCGAAAAACGAGGAAGAGGCCGCCCTCTCGGGATTTTTGCGGAAGGATAGCCCCCTGAAACGGGGGGATTTCCTCTGTTTTGAGGCGAACTGGGGCCCCAAAACCGAGAGTATTGCCAAGATGGCAAAGCGGCTGAACATACTGCCCGAGAGTTTTGTGTTTATAGACGATAACCCCGCCGAGCGGGAGCTGGTGCGCCGGGAACTGCCCGGTGTGGCCGTGGCCGAGATTGGCGAGGTGGAAAAAACCATTGCCGCCATTGACCGCGCGGGGTATTTTGAGGTGAGCGCCCTTTCGGCCGACGACCAAAAGCGCGGCGACATGTACCGGCAGAACGCCCAGCGCCAGCAAGAGGAAGAGAGCTTTGGCAGCTATGAGGATTATCTGCTCAGCCTTGCCATGAGGGCGGAGATAGCCCCCGTTACCCCCGAGCGGGCCGAGCGGGTGACGCAGCTGATTAACAAAACAAACCAGTTTAACCTTACCACCCGCCGCTATACCGCCGCCGAGGTAGAGGCGGCCATGGCCTCGCCGCAGGCCATAGTGCTGGCGGGCCGCCTGGTGGATAGGTTTGGAGATAACGGCATCACCTCGGTGATTTTGGCAAGCATCCGGGGGGAGGAGGCGGAGATTGACCTTTGGGTGATGAGCTGCCGGGTGTTTAAACGCCATTTGGAGTACGCCATGTTCGACGCCCTGGTGGCCGCCGCCAAGGAAAAAGGGGTAAAAACCCTGTGCGGCAGCTGGTTAAAAACCCCCAAAAACTTGCTGGTGAAAGATTTTTATGCCTCGCTGGGTTTTGCGCTTTGCGAGGAGGGGGAGGAGCGCCGCGCCTTCCGCTATACCATACCCGAGGACTACAGCCCCAAAAACCAGGTGATTGCCCCCCTGGAGGGGACCGACTGAGTGAGGGACCATAAAACCCGCAAGCTTGTGCGCAAATAGAAGAGCCTTTACAGTAATAGAACCTTATAGAACAAAATAGAACAAAGAAATAGACGAGAAAAAGGAGAACCCACATGGATAGAGCCAAGGTGATGCAGGAAGTACAGGAGATTTTCCGCGATAATTTTGACGATGAGAGCATTGTATTGAGCGACGAGACCAGCGCCGCCGACATTGAGGACTGGGACAGCCTAGAGCAGATTAACCTGCTTACGGCCATTGAGAAAAAGTATGGCCTGAAGTTTAACCTGAACGACGTGCGGGGCCTGCAAAATGTGGGCGATTTGCTGGATTTGCTGGCAAGGCTGCTGGGCTAAGCCATGAACCACTACACCATACAGCAGTTGCAGCTTGGCCAAACCGAAAGTTTTAGCTATGTGGTAAGCGAAGAGAGTATGCAGCTTTTTGTAAAGCTGACAGGCGATACCTCCCCCATCCACATGGACGACGCCTACGCACGCCGCCGCGGCAAGCCGGGGCGGGTGGTGTACGGTATGCTGGGGGCCAGTTTGTTTTCCACCTTGGCGGGGGTGTACCTGCCGGGGGAAAATTGCCTGCTGCACAGCGTGGAGGCCAAATTTGTGAAGCCCGTTTACATTGGCGATACCCTTACCGTAAGCGGCACGGTGCAGGAGATAAACGAGACCTTTAACACCCTGACCATCAAGGCCGTTATTACAAACCAAAAGGGCGAAAAGGTGACGCGCGGCCTGATAAAAGCCGGTGTGGAAGAGGCGGGCGAATGCGGGCGTTTGGAGGATTGAATGGGTGATATTTACTTGATTACAGGCGCCAGCAGCGATGTGGGCTCCAGCCTGCTGCGGCGGCTTTTGCAAAAAGAGGACGACAGCCTGTTTTTGGCCCAGGGCTGCGGGGATTTGGAGACCCTGGCCCCCCTGTGCCAACAGTACAAAGGAAGGCTGCGCACCTTTGATGCGAACCTGACAAACGCTGCCGATGTGGCGCGCTTTGTAAACACCGTAGAGGCCCTGGGGGGCTGCCCCACCCACATTGTACACCTGCCCGCTTTGCGGGTGGTGAACACAAAGTTTAAAAATTTTAACGAGGAACGCCTCGCACTGGATTTGCAGCTGCAGCTTGGCAGCATCATAACCATTTGCAAGCGTTTTTTGCCCGAAATGGCCAAGCAAAAATATGGCCGGGTGCTGTTTATGCTCACCAGTTATATCATAGGGGCGCCCCCCAAATTTACAGCCGCCTATGTTATGGCAAAAGAGGCCCTGCACGGCCTTGCCAAAAGCCTGGCGGCCGATTATGCCCAAAGCGGCATAACGGTGAACTGCGTGGCCCCCGCCATGATGGAGACCAAGTTTTTGGCCGAGACGCCCGACCTGGTGGTGCAGGCCAGCGCAGAGGCAAACCCCATGGGCCGCAACGCCACCCCAGAGGACGTGGCCCCGGCCATGGCGTTTTTGCTCTCAGAGGAGGCGCGGTTTATCACCGGGGTGGTGCTGCCCATTACAGGCGGCAGCGCCATGCTGTAGCGAGCGGGTGACCTGCCGCCCTGCCAGTAAGTTGCACACCGCCAGGGTGTGGCGGCGCGTGTGCCCAGGCTCACACGGCTGAGGGGAAACAAGGCCGCGGGCTTGGGGCGCTTTTTCAGGTATTTGTTTACAAAAATAGCGGCCTGGCGCGGTATGCCTAGCCGCTTTTCTGCGGGAAGAGGCCATAGATACAAAACCCAGGGGGTGGATGGGCATGGAGGCACTGAGTTACCGGCTGGCGCAGGCGGGGGACAAACCCGAACTGCTGCATTTTTTACATACGTTTTGGGATGGCGGCGACCCCTTTGCAGACGACCCCGTGCTGTTCCGCTACTATTTTGAAAAAGAGGACGGCGGCCTGCGTTTTGCCCTGGCCGAGTGCGGGGGCAAAATTGCCGCGCTGGCTGGGTTTATCCCCGCCAGTAGCGGGCCAATGCCCGACGTGTGGGTGTCCTTTTGGCTGGCGGACCCGGCGGTGCGCGGCGCGGGGCTGGAGCTGATGGCCGCCCTGCCCGGCCTTTTGGGCTGCCGCGGCCTCGCCTGTAACAACATCCGGCCAAAAACTCGTGTGTTTTATGAATTTTTGGGTTTTAGCACCGGGCGGGTGGGGCATTTTTACCGCCTGGCAGATAAAAAAGAGTATCGGTTGGCCACGGTGGGCCGCAAAGAGATTTTGCCCGCAGGGGGGGCCATGCGCCTTTGCAGGCTGCAAAGCGCCCAAGAGCTGCACAGCAGCGGCTTTAACCCGCCCGGTGGGGCAAACCCCCAAAAGGACCTTGCCTATATTGCAAAGCGTTATTTTGCCTACCCCGGCCAAAGCTATGAGGTGTACGCCGCCTGCGGGCAGGGAGAAGGGCCCCCCGCCGCCCTTTTGGCCACCCGTACCATAGCCGCTGCGGGCACGGCCGTTTTGCGCATAGCCGATTATATTGGCGAGGCCGCCCTGCTGCCCCAGATGGGCGCCGCCATTGACGCGCTGATGCGGGAGAAAAACGCCGAATACGCCGATTTTTACTGTGCGGGCATTGCGGCGGAAACCCTTGCCAAAGCGGGCTTTAGCCACAGGGAGGAAGGGGACGACACGAACATTTTGCCCAACTACCTAAACCCGCCGCTGGCCCAAAATACCGAGTATTACTATTTTACCAGCCAGCCCCAAAACTTCCGCCTATGCAAGGCCGATGGCGACCAGGATCGCCCCCGAACCGCCCTTACACCTCCCCACAAAGCGGCGCAGGGGTAGTTGGCTATATGGCAACACCGCACAAAGCTGACGCAGCCGCATCACCGGCATCTTTACCCGTCCTA
>CAZKBM010000042.1:0-27098 GCA_964550985.1 uncultured Oscillospiraceae bacterium | reverse complement strand
CGCCGCCTGGACCGCCAAAACCTGTTCAACCTGCTGGTTAGCGATATTATCCCCCCCGAAGTGGCGGAGGAAAAACCCCGCTTCTTCAAAAAGAAGAAGGAGGGGGAACGATGAAAAAAGACAGAAGGCGCAAACGCCTGTTTGACGATAAGCGTGTGGTGATGGTTATCTCCTTTCTGCTGGCCTTTTTGGGCTGGGTGGTGGTGGCGGGCTTTATCAACCCTGGCCAAAATTGGACGATACCCAGCGTAAAAATTGATTACCAGCGCAAAATGGATGACTATAAAAAGAACGATTTGCAACTGGTGACCGACCTGCAAAGCATCGCCTATGCCGATGTGATGGTGAGCGGCGACGGGGGGCTGATTAGCGGGCTGAAAAATACCGGCGTCACCGTCTACCCCGACTATAGCGCCGTAACCAGTGCGGGCACCTATGAAGTACCTTTAAAGGCCGAGAAAATTGCCCCGGGCAATTACAACATATTAGAACTCACGGTAAAAAACAGCGAGCATTCCTTCCGAAAAAACCCCGCCAATACCGTCACCCTAACGTTTGAAGAGGTGGCGAACAAAACGTTTCCCGTAACGGTGCAGGCGGATACAGTAACGGCGGAAACGGGCTATTTCCGCGATGCACCTGTGGTTTCGCACCCAGATGTAACGGTAACCGGCCCCGCCAGCGAGGTGGCCAAGGTGGCCAGTGTGGCCGCCATCATCACCGAGGACGAGGCGCGCTCTGAGACCAAAATTTACACCGTGCCCCTCACCCTGCTGGATGCTGGCGGCAAGGAACTTGATTCGCCACAGCTCAGCATCACCCCGGTGGAGAGCGTGGAGGTCACCATCCCCATTTTGGAAATTCAAAATGTTGATTTGAAGGTGGGCCTGATTGGCGTACCCCAGGGTTTTGATACCGAATGGCTGGACAGGCTGCTCACACTCTCTACCGATACGCTGCAACTTATAGGCACCTCGCAGGCTTTGGCGGGTGTTTCAAACCCCTATACCATCTCGGAAATCGACCTCTCCGAACTGGGCGTGGGCTGGGAGTCGGACCCCATCACCGTGGAACTGCCCGACGGGGTGCGCAGCCAGCCGCCCTCCCAGCAGGTGGTGGTGCGTTTCAACTCCAGCGGCCTTGAGGAAAAAAGCTTCCGGGTAGCGGATATCCGGGTGGTAAACGCCCCCTCCAGTACCGCGGTAAGCCCTATAGCCGATGGCCTTACCGTAACGCTGGTGGGCCCGCCAGACCAACTGGAGGACTTGCTGCCCGAAAATATTGTGGTAGAAGTGGACGCCTTTGGGCTGACCACCACAAAAGGCGGCCAGCAGGCCCTGCCCGCGCGGGTGCTGGTGCCCAGCAAAAACCGCGTGTTTGCCACCGGGCAGTACTCATTGGTGTGTGATATTGGGGTGCAGGCATGATTTTGCTGCACGAGATACGCCTTGGGCTGCAAGAGGACCCCCAGCAGGCCCTGGGCCAGGCGCTGCAGGCCTTGGGCTGCCAGGGGGAGGGTGCGGCAAAGGCCAAACTGCATAAAATCAGCGTGGACGCCCGCCGGGGGAGGCCGGGCTTTGTCTGCTCGGTAGCCGTACGCTTACAGGATGAAGCGCGTGAGGCGACCCTTGCCGCCGCCTGCAAAGATGCCAAATTGGTGCAGCTTACCCTGCCAAAACCCCAGCCGGGCAAACAGGCGCTGCCCGGCCCGGTGGTGGTGTGCGGCCTGGGCCCCGCGGGGTTGTTTGCGGCGCTGGAACTGGCAAAGGCGGGCTATGCCCCGCTGGTTTTGGAACGCGGCCCCGCCATGGAAGGCCGCCGCAAAGCCGTACAGGCTTTTGAAAAAACCGGCGTCCTCAACCCCGAGGCAAACCTGCAGTTTGGCGAAGGGGGTGCAGGCACCTTTTCCGATGGAAAACTGACCACCCGAATCAAAGACCCCCTCTGCGCCCTGGTGCTGCACCGGCTGCTAGAGGCCGGTGCGCCCGAGGAGATTGCCTGGCAGGCCAAACCCCATATCGGCACCGACCTTTTGCAGGGGGTGTTTGTACGCCTGCGCCAGCAGCTGCAGGCCCTGGGCGGGCAGGTGCTGTTTGACACAAAACTGGAAAATTTACGCCTGCAAAACGGTCGCATCAGCGCCGTGCAGGCGGGGGGAGCCTGGCAGGGCTGCGGCGCCCTGGTGCTGGCCAGCGGCCATTCGGCACGCGGGGTGTAGACCCTGCTGCACCGCCACGGCGCCCCACTGTGCGCAAAGCCCTTTTCGGTGGGGCTGCGCATCGAGCATCTGCAAAGCGAGATTGACAAGGGCCTGTACCACGAGGCCGCGGGCCACCCGGCCCTGCCCCCAGGGGAATACCAGCTAGCCGCCAAAGCCGCCGGGCGGGGCGTTTACACCTTTTGCATGTGCCCTGGCGGGCAGGTGGTGGCGGCGGCCTCGCAGGCAGGGGGGCTTGTAACAAATGGTATGAGCCTGCACGCCCGCAGCGGCAAAAATGCCAACAGCGCCCTGGTGGCCGGGGTAGGGCCGGAGGATTTTGCAGACGACCCCTTTAAGGCCCTGGCGTTTCAGCGGGAGCTGGAGCAAAACGCCTATGCGGCGGGGGGCGGGGGCTATGTGGCGCCCGCCGCCAGCCTGGGCGCTTTTCATAACGGCGAGGCAAAACTGGTGGAAAAACGGGTACACCCCAGCTACCCGCTGGGGGTGCGCCCGGCTGAGCTGGGCGGTCTGCTGCCCTTTAATACGGCGGCGGCCCTGCGCTTGGCGCTGGAACAGTTTGGCCGTAAACTGCCGGGCTTTAATGCGCCCGACGCCATTTTAACCGGCCTTGAAACCCGCACCTCCGCCCCGGTGCGGGTGCTGCGGGGGGAAAACGGAGAGAGCACCGGCCTTGCCGGGCTTTGGCCCTGTGGCGAAGGGGCGGGCTACGCGGGGGGCATCGTCAGCGCCGCGGTCGATGGTATCAAAACGGCCCACGCCATCATCCGCCGCTATGCGCCCCAGAGCGTGCAGCTTTAAAACCAAAAGAAGGGAGGTGCCAAAATGATTTACAAAAAGTGGACGGTTTTAAGCCCCGCCCCCGGTGAAAGGGAAGCGTTGCGCGGGCAGCTTGGCCTTGGGCCGCTGTTGGCCGATGTGCTGGCCGCACGGGGCTATACGCCTGAGAGCGCAGCCGCCCTGCTGGGCGAAAGCCAAAGCCTGCCAAACCCCCTGCAAATGCGGGATATGGATAAAGCCGTCGAGCGTATCCGCCGCGCCATTGAACAGGAAGAACCCATGGTCATCTATGGGGATTATGACGTGGACGGCATCACGGCCACGGCCCTTCTCTACACATATCTGGAATCTCTGGGCGCGCAGGTGTTTTATAAACTGCCCAGCCGCAGTACCGACGACTACGGCCTGATGCCCAGTGTGGTGGAACATATCGCGGGCCTTGGCATCCCTCTTATTATAACGGTGGATAATGGCACCTCGGCTTTAGAGGCCGCCCAGCGTGCCAAGGAACTCTCGGTGGATATCGTGATGACCGACCACCACCTGCCGGGGGAGACCCTGCCCGAGGTGACGGCGCTGGTAAACCCCTGCCTGCAGCCAGACGGCAGCGTTTTTGGCATCCTTTCGGGCGTGGGGGTGGCCTTTATGCTGGCCGCCGCGCTGGAGGGCTGTCCCCCCGAGGAACTGCTCTCCCATCTGGGAGATTTGGTCGCCGTTGGCACCGTGGCCGATGTGATGCGCCTGACAGGCGTGAACCGCAGCTTGGTGCGCGGGGGCCTTGCCGTCCTGCAAGACACCCAGCGCCCCGGCCTTGCGGCCCTGGTTGAAAACTGCGGCTGGAAGGATAAACCCGTGACGGCCGAGAATATCTCCTACGGCCTGGCCCCCCGGCTGAACGCCGCCGGGCGGATGGACGACCCCACCGAGGCGTTGCGCCTTTTGCTGGCCGAGAGCGACGAGGAGGCCCAGCCCATTTTGCAGGGCCTTTTGGAGCACAACGCCGCCCGCCAAAAGGCCGAGCAAGAGATAGTGCAGCAGATTGTACAACAGGTGGATAACGACCCCGAATTGCAGCGCGCCCGTGTGCTGGTGGTTTGGGGGGATGGCTGGCACCAGGGGGTAATTGGCATAGTCTCTAGCCGCCTGGTGGATAAATATGCAAAACCTGCCATTGTCATCAGCTTCGACGGGGAAGAAGGGCGGGGCTCGGGCCGCAGCCTGCACGGCTTTTCCCTGCACTCGGCCATAGGCTCCTGCGAGGATTTACTGCTGCGCTTTGGCGGGCACGATTTGGCGGCGGGGCTCTCGATACCTAGGGCCAATGCGGAAAAACTGCGCCAAAGGCTGAACGACTGGGCGGTGAACCAGTGCCCTGAGCCCACCATTCCCCTGCTGGAGGCCGACGCCGCCCCAGAACTAAAAGACCTGAGCCTCGAAGCGGTGCGGGAACTGGAAAGGCTGGCCCCCTGCGGCAGCGGCAACCCCGCGCCCAAATTCCTTTTGCGGGGCATGACCTTGGATGCTGTGTTTCCCATCAGCGAGGGCAAACACAGCCGTTTGCGCCTGGCAAAAGGGCAGGAGAGCCTTCTCGCCGTCTGGTTCAGCTATGGGCCGGATCAGCTGCCCTACCAACTGGGCGATAGTTTGGACGTACTCGTGGCTCTCTCGGTGTACGAGGGACGGTACGAGCCCCAGGTTTCGGCCAGGGTGCTGGAGCTGCGTCCGGCGGGCATGGGGGAAGAACATGTGATGCAAAGTGCGCTGTTCAGCCAGTTTATTGGTGGCTGCCCCCCCAGTAGCGAGCAACGCTGTAGGCTGTTGCCCACGCGGGAGGATACGGCCCTTGTATACCGGGCGCTGCGCAGTGGCAAGGCGCTTGTTACCAGTGCCGATTTACGCCCCCTGTTTGCGCGGCTGGGCGAGGAATTGACGGGCCGGATTTTGACTTCGCTTGCCGCGCTGGAAGAACTGGGGCTGATAGAGAGAGACGAAAAAAGCGGCGGCTACCGTATTGTGCCCGCGCAACAAAAACAAAATTTGAACGATAGTACGGTTTTAAAACGGCTGGAGGTGTGAGGCATGGAACAGCAAGGCCCAAAACCCATCACCTATCGGCAGTTTATCGAGGCAGTGAAGGATTCCGGCAGAAATTATGACATAGGGCTGATTGACAAAGCCTATGCCCTGGCCGAGGCCGCCCATGTGGGGCAAAACCGCCGCAGCGGGGAACCCTTCATCACCCACCCCCTCAGCGTGGCCGCCATCTTGCTGGATTTGGGGCTGGATACCGAGTGCCTGACGGCGGCTATCCTGCACGATGTGGTAGAAGATACGGATATTCCGCTGGAACGCATTACCCACGAGTTTGGCGAGGAAGTTGCCCTTTTGGTGGATGGCGTAACCAAACTTGGGCGCATCGCCTTTTCCTCCATGGAAGAAGAACAGGCCGAAAACCTGCGTAAGATGCTGCTGGCCATGAGCAAAGACGTGCGGGTGATGCTGATAAAGCTGTGCGATAGGCTGCACAACATGCGCACAGCGGGCGCCTGGGGCGAACAAAAGCGGCGGGATAAAGCGCTGGAAACCATGGAGGTATATGCCCCCATTGCCCACCGCCTGGGCATTTCGGGCATCAAAGAGGAACTGGAGGACTTGAGCCTCTATTACCTTGACCCCATTGGCTATGAGGAGATTGTTCAGCTCATCGGCCAAAAAACCAGCGCTAAAGAGTTTATACAGCGCATAGCCGATGTGATTTTGCGGCATTTGGAAGCACACGATATCACCAGCGCCGTCATACACAGCCGGGTAAAAAGCATCTTCAGCATCTACCGCAAGATGTTTGTGCAGAACCGCAGTTTTGAAGAGATTTACGACATCTATGCCGTGCGGGTAATTTTGGATACCATCCCCGAGTGCTATGCCGCTTTGGGTGTGGTGCACGACCTCTACCACCCCCTGCCCAACCGCTTTAAAGACTATATCTCCACCCCAAAGCCCAATATGTACCAGTCTTTGCACACCACCCTTATCAGCCACGATGGCATTGCCTTTGAGGTGCAGATACGCACCCACGAGATGGAGCAGGTGGCTGAATACGGCGTTGCCGCCCACTGGAAGTACAAGGCCGGTGTGCAGGGGCAGGATAAGCTGGAAGAGCGTTTGGCCTGGGTGCGCCAACTTTTGGAGAGCCAGCGCGACACCGAGGACAGCCGCGACCTTCTGCGGGATATCAAACAGGAACTTCTGCCCGAAGAGGTGTTCGTATTCACCCCCAAAGGGGACGTTATCGACCTGCCCTCGGGCGCAACCGTCATCGATTTTGCCTACGCCATACACAGCGCGGTGGGCAACCGCATGATTGGCGCCAAGGTGAACGGCCGCATTGTACCCATTGACCACAAGGTGGTTACGGGCGAGGTGATTGAGGTGCTCACCGGCTCGGAGGGCAAGGGCCCCAGCCGGGACTGGCTGAGCATCGTCACCACCAGCGAGGCTAAAAGCAAAATTCGCAACTGGTTTAAAAAAGAACGCAAAGAAGAAAATATCACCGAAGGGAAGGCCGCGCTGGACAAAGAGCTGCGGCGCAACCAAATCTCCATACCCGGCGGCCAGTACGAGGAGTTCATGGAAAATATCTCCCGGCGGCAAAGGATGAACTGCGCCGAGGAGATGTATGCGGCCATCGGCTACGGCGGGCTGCAAATTGGCCGTATCCTGCCCAAAATCAAAGAGGAATACCACAAACTGGTAAAAACCAGCGACCCCGTGCAAACCTTTGAAATACCCGTGCAAACCCGTAGTCAGCGCGCCAGTGAAGGGGTAATTGTAGAGGGCTTGGACGATGTGCTGGTAAAGTTTGCCAAGTGTTGTAACCCCCTGCCGGGGGACGAAATTGTGGGCTTTATCACCCGTGGCTATGGGGTTTCCATCCACAAGGCCGATTGCCGCAACGCCCAGGAGTCGGAGCAATCGCCCCGCTGGCTGCACGCCCGCTGGGCCGACGATGTTAAAGAGAGCTTTAAATCCACTTTGGAGGTACACGCGCTGGACCGTGACCGCCTGTTTTTCGATATAACCTCGGTGCTGGCCGAAATGCATGTACCGGTGTTCGCCATCAACGCGCGCACCTCGGCCGATAACCGGGCCGCCATCACCGTAACCATCGGCCTGCAAAATACCGAGCATCTCAACCGGGTGGTGGGGCGGCTGAAAAAAGTAAAGAACGTAACTGATATAGCAAGGAGCTGACCGAATGCGCGCGGTAGTACAGCGGGTAAAACAGGCCCGCGTTACCATAGAAGGGCAGGAGACGCGGGAAATTGGGCCGGGGTTGATGATTTTGTTGGGTGTGCGCGAGGGAGACGACATGGCCGTATGCAAAAAACTGGCCGAAAAATGCGCCGGGCTGCGTATCTTTGAGGATGACGAGGGCAAACTGAACCGCAGTGCGCTGGAACTTTGCTACGGTGCGCTGGTGGTCTCGAACTTCACACTGTATGGCGATACCAAAAAGGGGAAGCGCCCCTCGTTTACCAAAGCCGCAAAGCCCCCCTTAAGCGTAAACGCCTATGAGGAATTTGTGCGCTGCCTTAGGGCGCAGGGCCTGAAAGAGGTGCAAACCGGCCGTTTTGGGGCCGATATGCAGGTGGAACTTTTGAATGATGGCCCCGTAACCCTGGTGCTGGACACCGACGAGTGGGCGAAAAGCGGCGGCTAGGCCCAGGCGAAACCATCCCTGTAAGTGGATAGAATAATACTTTAAGATAGAACACGAGGTGCCGAGATGAAAGTGATTCATATTTTGGGGCAGCCCCCCCTGTACACAAACTGCTTTTTGCTGATTGGGGAAAACAAAAAGGCCGTTGCCATTGACCCCGCGGCCGACGCCGAAAAATTTGTGCAGGCGCTGGAAGAAGAAAACGCCAGCCTTACCCATATCTTCCTCACCCACGGCCATCCGGACCATATTGGGGCCGTGGAGGAACTGCGGGAAAAATATGGGGCCAAGGTGTATATGAACGAGGGGGATGTGCGTAAGTACCGCCCAAAACCCGATGTGCTATTTGAAGATATGGGTGAAATTGAGGTGGACGGTATGCATTTCCGCACCATCTTTACCCCGGGGCATACGCAGGGCTCCACCTGCATTGAATGTGGGGACCTGCTGTTTACCGGCGACACCCTTTTTGCCGGGGACATTGGCCGCACCGACCTGCCCGGCGGAGATATGGAGGCCATGCGCCACAGCCTGAAAAAGCTAGTGGATACCATACAGGAGGATTTACAGGTACTGCCCGGCCATGAGGAATTTTCCTCCATGGCGCAGGAAAAAACGCACAACCCCTACCTGCAGGGCCTGTAATGCCAAATGCAAAAAAAAACGCGCCCGCCCTTTGGGTGCAGGGCCTTGCCTCCGCCTATGAGATAGAGCATCTGGCACGGATTTTTTTCTCTGCGGCACACCCCTGCCTACACTATCCGCAAAAGAGGGAGGGCCAAACCCTGCTCTACGCCCGCTGTGGCCGTTTTAGGCTGGCGGCGGGGCTGCGCTATGGCGGGCGGCTTTGGTTGCACTGTGAAAAACGTGCAGCGGGGCAGGGCGAAGACAAGGCCCGCCTGGCCCGGATGCTATACGCTCTTTTAAAAGAGGCCACCGGGCTGCGCCCCCCCTGGGGGATGCTGACCGGTGTGCGCCCGGTGCGGCTGATGCGGAAAAACCTAGCCGCCGGGGGCGAGGGGCTTTGCGAAGAAACCCTGCTGGGTTTTTATGATGTGAGCGCCCCAAAGTATGCCCTGGCCCGCGAGGTGCTGCGCCAGCAAGAGGGGCTTTTGCAGGGGGGCGGGGCCAAAGATTACAGCCTCTATGTATCCATCCCCTTTTGCCCCACACGCTGCAGTTATTGCAGTTTTGTCTCTAAATCCATTGAAAAAGAGGCGAACTTGCTGCCGCTCTATTTGGAAAAATTGGGGCAGGAACTGAGCACAACGGCCTGTATCGCGAAAGAGATGGGCCTTGTACTGCGTTCTATCTATGTGGGTGGCGGCACCCCTACGGTATTAAGCGCCGCCCAGCTTGCGCAGTTGCTGCGCTGGCTAAACCAAAACTTTGCCCAAGGCGGCCTGCGGGAGTTTACCGTAGAGGCCGGCCGGCCAGACTGCACAACCTTAGAGAAATTACAGGTGTTAAAAGAATACGGGGTAAACCGCGTATCGGTAAACCCGCAAAGCATGAACGAGACGGTACTAATGGCCATTGGCCGCAAACATACGGCGGGGGATATCCTGCGCTGCGTGGAGGATGCCCGCAAAGCGGGGCTGCCCTGCGTGAATATGGATGTGATTGCGGGTCTGCCCGCCGATACCCCCCTAAGCTTTGCAGATAGCTTTGCGCGCCTGTTGGCTTTACAGCCCGAAAATATTACCGTACACACCCTTACCCTAAAAAAAGGCTCTCAGCTTGCGGGGGCGGGGCAGGGCGGTGAGGAAACCGCGGGCAAAGCGGCCGCCCAAATGGTAGAGGCGGCCTATCCCGCCCTTTGGGCGGCGGGCTACCGGCCCTATTATCTCTACCGCCAAAAAAATACCCCGGCCAATTTAGAAAATACCGGCTGGACGAAACCGGGCTTTGGGGGGTATTATAACAGTATGATTATGGAAGAGGTACAGACCATTGTCAGTGTGGGGGCGGGCGGCGTAACAAAACTGGTAGCGGGTGGCGGCGCAAAAATTAAACGCCTGTTTAACGATAAGTACCCCCTGGAATATGTGAAACATTTTGAAAAAGCGCTAGCGCGTAAAGAGGAAATGAGGGAGATCTATGCCGGCATTTTGGATACCGAAACGGCTCGTTGAAATTGGGCTCATCAATACGGCGGCCGAGGCGCCGTCCTCGTTTGTGTGCCACTGTGAAATTGAGTACGAGAGCCGGGTGCTGGCCGCCGCGGCCGAGACGAAGGGCTCGGGCTGCAAGGTGGTGATGCTGACGGGGCCCTCGGCCTCTGGCAAAACCACCACGGCCCACAAACTGGAAGAGGCCCTCTCCCGCTCGGGCACCAGTTCGGTGGTGGTTAGCCTGGATAATTTTTACAAAAACCTGGAGGACTACCCCCGCCTGCCCGACGGCAACAAGGACTACGAAAATGTGGAGGCGCTGGATATACCCGAAATCCACCGCTGTTTGCGGGCGCTGATAGAGGAGGGCGCGGCCGATTTCCCCGAGTTTGATTTTCAAACCGAGACGCGGCTGCCCCAGCGCCAGCGCATTGACCGCAGGGGCGGTATTGTCATTGTGGAGGGTATCCACGCTTTGAACCCCCGCCTTTCAGACGCCCTGCCCGAGGGGAGTATCTATAAGATATATGCGGGCCTGCGTGAGGAGTACTCAAACGGCGGGCAGCGTTTTTTGCCCACCCGCGATATCCGCCTGGCCCGCCGCCTGGTGCGCGATAACAAGTTCCGGGGCCACTCGCTGGAAAAGACCATAAAGCTCTGGCCCCTGGTGTGCGAAGGGGAGGACCGCTATATCAAAAGCTTTAAATCCTACGCAGACCTTTTGCTGGATACCTCCTTTAGCTATGAAATTTGTGTGCTTGCGCCTTTTGTGAAAAGCATGAAGGGCAGTTTGGGGGATACGGTGTATGGCCGCCAGATAGATAGCCTGGCCGAGCGGTTTGCCAGGTGCAACGCCCTGACGGAAAAATACATCCCGCCCCATTCCATGCTGCGGGAGTTTATTGGTTAGGAAAAAAGGGCCGGAATCAACAGGCAAAATGCGGGCAAAAGAAAAGGAGGCAAGCGATGGGACAGGGACTGGATAAATTGGTGGATACAGCCGGGCGCATGGCGGATAAAGCCGCCAAGGCCACAACCTCTGTGGTGGAGCGCAGCCGCGATAAACTGGAGGTGTACCAGTTGCAGCAGCGGCTCTCCAAGGCGCAAAAGCAGCTTGGGGCGCTTGTGTATATGCTGCACAAAACCGGGCAGGAAAACCTCCCCATGGTGGAACATTACATCAGCGAGATAGACGAACTGAAGGCCCAGATAGATTTTTTACAGCCCACCGAAGCAGTGACGGTGCAGGTGCACGAGTGCCCGGTATGTGGCGCGGAGGGCATGGGAGATGCCGTGTTTTGTCGCCGCTGCGGGGCGAAACTATCCGAATAGAGGGGCCACAGTACTGGTTTTACGCCCAAACAAGGGTGGCAATCACGTAAAATGTGGCCGTTTGCTGTAAAAAATTATATAAAACTACTTGAAATTTGCAACTTTATAGAGTAGAATATACCATGGCTGTGTAAGACCCCTCTGGGTTGAACCGGCCAAGAGGTGAAGCATGGAGTTTGTGCCCAAAGAGTTTTATAACGCGGAAGATTTGGTTCAGATTGTGCGGATGCTTCGCGCACCGGGGGGCTGCCCCTGGGATAGGGAACAGACGCATGAATCCATACGGCCCAACCTGATTGAAGAGACCTATGAGGTGGCCGACGCCATTGACCAAAAAGACGAGACCTTACTATGCGAAGAATTGGGCGATTTGCTTTTGCAAATTTTGCTGCATACCGCCATGGAAGAAGAACGCGGCGCCTTCACCTTCAATACCGTCTGCGACGGAATCAGCAAAAAACTCATCTACCGCCACCCCCATGTGTTTGGCGAGCAAAAACAGCTCAGTTCGGGCCAAGTGCTGGCCAACTGGGAGACGCTAAAAAACCGCGAGAAGGGGCGTGCAAGCGCCAAAGACCGCATTGATAGCGTGCCCAAAAGCCTGCCCGCCTTAATGCGCAGTGCCAAGCTGCAAAAGCGCGCGCTGGATTTTGGCTTTTGCTATAAAGAGAATGCCCAGGGTGCGCTGCAAGATTTAGAAGGCGAGATTGCCGAATTAAAACAGGCCCTGCAGGCGGGCGAGGACCCCGAGTGGGAACTGGGCGATGTTCTGTTTAGCGCAGTGAATGTATCGCGTGAACTTGGGGTAGAGCCCGAGGAGGCGCTAACCCGCAGTGCCAACCGTTTTGCCGAAAGGGTAAAAGCTGTAGAGCAATTTGCCCAAGAGGAGGGGAAAGACCCCCGTGCGCTGGATAGAGACACCCTGCACAGGTATTGGAATTTGGCCAAAGCGCAGGAGTGAAGAAGAGGTTTCCACAGAGGCAGCTCTGAGAAATAGAATATTCGGAGGTAGTACAAAATGACGAAAACAGATCTAGTGGCTCAAGTGGCTGAAAGCGCCGGTTTGAGCAAAAAGGACGCCGAGAAAGCCCTGAACGCCGTGTTGGAGTCGGTTACGAGTGCTCTGAAAAAGGGAGACAAGGTAACACTGGTGGGTTTTGGCACTTTTGAAAGCCGCAAGCGTCCGGCACGTACCGGCCGCAACCCCCAAACCAAAGAAGAGATCAAAATCCCGGCTACCACCGTGCCCGCTTTTAAAGCTGGCAAAGCCCTGAAAGACGCCGTCGCCAAGAAGAAATAGACTGGAATCAAAGGCAGCCGCGCAGCGGCTGCTTTTTCTTTGTTTTGGCAATAATGGGCTATAGCTATTACAGTTTCTCAAAAAGTTGTGCAGCAAGCTTTTGCTAGAAACTGTTATGCAGCGCCTAATTTTTTCTGTATCTATGCGCTACAGTTTGTTAATTTGCTGTAAACGTTGCCATAAAACGTTCTGCAAAAGGGGGCAAAAATGCGAATTGATAAATATCTAAAGGTATCCCGCCTCATCAAACGCCGCAGTGTGGCCAACGAAGTGGCCGACGCAGGGCGGATAGCCGTAAATGGGCGGCCGGTAAAGGCCAGCTATGCGGTGAAGGTGGGCGATATCATAGAGGTGGCCTTTGGTAACCGGGCGGTAAAGGCGCGCGTGCTAAGCCTGGAGGTGCCGCTGGGCAAGGATGTGGCCCGCGAAATGTACGAAATATTGACGGAGGAAGAAAAGAAATAGAAAACCGCTTGCCACGCTGCCGCCCCTGGCGGCATAAGATGGCGAAAAATGACAAAATGCCGAAAATACTTGCTTTTTGCATAGGTATTTTGTATAATCAAAAAGCAATCATTCCCTATCAGTACTACTGTGCTTGCAAATTTTATAATAATTTTACATTTGGCTTGCCTAACAAACTGTAAATTTTCTATAAGGGTATCTCATGCGAAACGTGGCCAATGCGGGAAAGAAAGAGAAGAAATCACTTACCAGCTGGGTGTTACGGTTGTCGGTTCTTGCAGCGGCGGCCTATTTACTTGTGTCCTTGGTTAGCGGGCAGATGCAGGTGGCCGAAAAGCAGCGCGAACTGGATACTGTGAGTGAGAAAGTGGAAGAGCAAACCATTAAAAATGCCGAGTTGCAGCGCCTGATGGACAGCGGCGACGAAGATGCCTATGTTGAGCGCATTGCCCGCGAAAAGATGGGCTATGCCCGCCCAGACGAGCGTGTATTTGTGGATATTTCCGGCCAGTAAGGCCTGTAACACGTGGATAAATGCAGGGTTTATGCCCGAAATTTTGGGGTAACTTTGCTTTGTTATTTGTTTTTGGGGTATCAGCAAGTCAAAAAACAGGAGGATCGTGCGGCAGATGGCGCTTGAGGTTGGCGGAATTGTTGAGGGGAAGATTACCGGGGTAAAAAAATTCGGGGCCTTTGTTCTATTGCCCGAAGGTACTACCGGCATGGTGCATGTTTCTGAGGTGAGCAATGAGTACATCCAGGAGTTAAGCGATGTGCTGAGCGAGGGCCAGATGGTAAAGGTGAAGGTGCTAAGCATCAGCCCTGAGGGCAAGGTGGCGCTTTCTATTAAAAAAACGCAGGAAAAGCCCCCCCGCCCGGCCAGGGCAGATACGGGCAAGGTTTGGCAGCCCAAACCCAAGGCTCCCACGGCAGATAGTACAAACTTTGAGGATATGATGGCGCGTTTTAAAACCCAAAGCGAGGAAAAAATTAGCGATTTACGCAGGGTGACCGAAGCGCGGCGTGGCGGCGGCTATTCCCGCCGCAGGTAGGTGGTGCAGTAAAAACCAAAGGGCAGTGGCATGGGCCACTGCCCTTTTTTGCCAAAAATCCCCATTAGACATTTGCCCCGCCAAGAGGTATAATATCTATAGGATGAAGGGGCAACTTTCATCGAATGACGCACGAAGGAGGCTGAGTTGTGATGAAAATCACCTGTAGCGGACGGAAGGTAAACCTGAAGGACAGTTTTGTAGATAAGGCGGAAAAACGGCTGGCCAAGATGGATAAATTTTTTAGCGAGGATGCCGAAGCGCATGTGACCGTGGTGGTGGAACGTAACTACCAAAAGGTGGAAATCACCGTGCGGGACAGCGGCTTTGTAGCCCGGGCCGAGCGCTGCGCCGACCAGATGGAGGACGCCTTTGACGCGGCGGCGGAAGTGCTGCAAAAAAACATTGTAAAAAACCGCAAAAAACTTTCTGAAAAACTGCACCGCCCCATGCCGGTGGAAGATATAGAGGATTTGCCCGAGGATGAAAGCTACCACCTCATCCGGGAAAAGCACTTTGTGGTAAAGCCCTCTACGGTAGATGAGGCCATTTTGCAGATGAATATGCTGGGGCACAGCTTCTACCTTTACCTGGATATGGATACGGCCGAAATTAACGCCGTATACGCCAGGAATGACGGCAGTTATGGGGTTTTGATTCCCGAACGATAGGCAAACTCCCTGTAGCGGCGGCATTGCCTGCCGCTGCACCCAAATATCCAAAAAGCAAACGTGTCCCTTTTCTGGGGGCACGTTTTTTTGTAACAATAATATAACGATAAAACATCTGTTATAGCTTAGTTGGCTATGTATTACTCCAAGTGGGTGTGGGAGAGCAACTGCAAAAACCAAGGTTCTCCCGCCTGTATGCACAGCCCTGCGTAGCGCTCAAAAGGGGCTGGCAACACTTCGGGGAACTGCAACTGTTTTGCGCATAAACATTGGTATTTGCAGTGGTAACGGCGGTTGGCCGCTTCGCTTCCGTATTTGCCGTCGCCCAAAAGGGGCAGCCCGGCGCTTGCCAAATGCGCCCGTATTTGGTGGGTACGCCCCGTGTGGGGGTGCACCTCCAAAAGGCTTAGCGCGCCGTTTGTGCAAAGGCTGCGGTAGGCCGTTTCAATAGGTTTTGCGCCGGGTTGGCCTTTTGCCATAACCGATACAAACCCCTTTTTTGCGTCTTTCCAGAGGTAGGCCTTTAGGGTGGCCTCGGGTACTTTTGGCACACCCAAACAAAGGCAGAGGTAGGTTTTGCATAAAGCACGCCTGCGCAAAAGTGCCTCGCAAAGCCCAAGGGCCTCCTCGGTGGCGGCCAGTAAAATAACCCCGCTGGTGCCGGTATCCAGCCGATGGCAAAGCGCCCACTGTGGCCCCAAATGCAGGCGTGCGCGTGCCAAAAGGCTGTCCCCCGCCTCGCTAAGGCTGGGCAGCCCGGCGGGCTTTTCCAGGGCCAAAAAATGCTCGTCCTGATATAAAACCGGCGGCAAGGGGCCGGGCGGTTTTGGTAAAAAGGCCCTCGCCTCGGCCTCGGGTGGCAGGTACAGCCGCACGGTGCAGCCATCCTGCAAGCGGGTGGCCAGCGGCAGGCGTTTGCCCTCCGTCTTTATTTTGTTTTGGCGGTAAAATTTATGCAGCTCCCCGGCCAAAAGGCCGGGGCAGCTTTCCAGCAGGTAAGCGTCCAGCCGCTTTGCCGGGCCGCAAAAACGCAATTCTATCATAGGGGGTCTCTCTCCCTTTTGCAAATGGCCAAACTACACAGCGCCAGCGCCCAGCAGGGCCAGGCACTGCCCTTCTTACTCTGTAAACAGCTTTATCTCCCCACAGCGGTTTAGGTGCACTAGCACCACAAGGGTGATGGGAAAACCAAACAGCCCCACCGCGCCAAACATACGCGCGCCCAAAAACATGCATATCAGGGTGAGCAGGGGGTACAAACCAATCTGCCGCCCCACAATGCGCGGCTCAATAATTTGGCGTACAATGGTAATAACAGCGTACAATACCAAAATGCCAACGCCAAAAAAATAGTTCTCGTTCACAAGTGCATACAGCGCCCAAGGTATTAACACCGTGCCGGTGCCAAAAACGGGCAGAATATCCACGATGGCTGTAATCAGGGCGATGCCAAAAGGGTTCTCAGAGCGTAAAATCAGCAGCCCAATGGCAACTTCTGCAAAGGTGATGCTGATGATGAGCAGATAGGCGCGTAGAAATTTAAAAAGTGTGCCCACAATAAATTCTTTAATCACCAAAAACTTGTGCCGGATTCCGCTAGGCATCTGCCGCAGAATAAAGTGCGAGATACGGTGATAATCCGCCGTAAAAAAGAAAGAGGAGATGATGGTGATGACAATGCTTACCACCACCCAGGGCACCTGGCCGGCAAAACCCGTTACAAAATCCACAACGAACGAGGAGGTGGCCGTGATAAGGCTGGAGAGTGCGCCGGAGATGGTATCGGCCAAAGAGAAGTTGGATACGGGCAGCCACAGTTCTGCCGCGGGCAAAAATTCGGCTACAGAGCTGCTGAATTTATCGATGGTGGGCTGGATAAATTGACTGTAATATTCGGGCAGGTTGGCAAACCAGCCCCCGGCCCAAACCCCAATGCGCACGGCTAACAGTACCAGTAAAGAACCGATGACAAGGTAGAAGAGGGTTAGCACCAAAACCGCAACAAATTTGCGCTTCAAAGGGGTTTTATTGGTGATAAAGCGGATAATGGGTTTAAGTAGAAAGGCGATGCAGTAGGCGATAAAAAAGGGCATGACAAAGGGTAACACAAATTTAAGCCCCAGGTAAATGGCGCCCAGGCAAAATATCAGGTAGGCTGCCCGTATCAAAAAGGCCCGTTTTTTTTCAGTACTGTCCACGGTGTGTACCCCCTGCTTGCCGCAGGTTTTGGCGGCAAAAGCTATAGGTATTATACGCCAAATGGGTAAAAATAGCAAAGGCGGCGGCAATGAGATGGCAGGCTGTTTTTTTGGCACCTGGGCGGCAATTGCCATTTTGCGCCCTGTGCGATATAATAATAAAGGCCCAAAGGAAAGGGGGAGGCGCACTTTGCAAGTACTTGTGAAACTGTTTGACCGCGAGCCCATCAAAAACGTGCTCAGCGCCGCCGCCTTTGCGCCCGAAGTGGTTGTGTACCTGTGCGACCAACGCGATGGAGACCTGTTCAAGGAAACGGCCATCTACCGGTTTTTCAAACGCAAAAAACTGCGCTGTAAGCCGCGCTTTTATTACCTGGATATCTGGAACCCGGCCTCGGCCCAGCGGGCGCTGGCCGCCGTTGTGCGCGATTACCCCGGCTGTGTGTTCGATTTTACTGGCGGCAAAGACCTGCTGCTGGTGATGGCCGGAATGCTGAGCGCTGAACGGGATATTCCGGCCTTTCACATCGATATCCGCAGGGGCAGGTTTGGCAACTTGCGCCACTGTGAAAAATACGCCAAAAATTTTACCCTGCCGCGTTTTACGGCCGAAGATTTACTGGCCGTAACCGGGGCCACCATACACGGGTTTGGGCATGTAACCCCTGGGCAACTGGTGGGGGAATTTGAAAAAGACGCACAGGCCGCATTTGCCCTGCAGATGAAAAACACGAGGGCCTGGGCCGACCTTGTGAACTATTTACAGGTTTGCTGCCTCGGCAGCGAAGGGGACGAGCTGAGCATAGGCGGGGCCAAAACCATGAGCGGTGAGCGCCAGCTGGTGCAGTATAACCCCGCTATCATGGAGGAATTACTTGCCTGCGGCCTGTTTACACAGTACCACCTGGAGGGCAAAGGGGTGTTTTTTACCTTTAAAAACCCGCTGGTAAAGCGCTGTTTGCTCTCGGTAGGGGTGTGGCTGGAATTGCACTGTTATTATGCGGCAAAAAACGCAGCCTTTTTTGAAGAGGCGCTCAGCAGCGTCATCATTGATTGGGACGGCGCGGAAGGCAAACCGAACACCGCCAAAAATGAGGTGGATTTGCTTTTGGTAAAGGGGGTTACCCCGGTGTTTGTAAGCTGCAAAATGGGCCTGCCCAGCGCCCTTGCGCTCTCAGAGGTGAAGCAGCTAAGCGATAAATTTGCGGGCAGTTTTGGCAGGGCGGCCATGGTTACGGCCCAGCGTTTGGGCAAAGAGGCCGCGGCCCTACAAAACAGGGCCGAAGAACTGCGCATTTTGCTGCTGGACGGCAACGATTTGGAAGAGGAAAAGCTGGGGGCAAAACTGGCACACCTGGCCTCTCACCCCGCCCCCCGCCCCGCGCCCCCACCCCTACGCCTGCCCAAAAACCGCAGGGTGTGGTAATAACATCAACAGCCATAGAATACCAAAGGAGAATGCCTCATGGGACTTGCCAGCGTAACAACAGATATAGCCCCGGTGTATGCCCACCCCAGTGTAGAGGGTGCGCGCAGTGACGAAGTGCTGTACGGGATGTCGGTACAGATTATTCAGGAGTCGGACACGGGGTGGTGCTATTTGCGCACCGAACATGGCAGCGAGGGCTATACCCCGCTGGCCTGCTTAGAGCGTGGCGAAGAGGTGGCGGCCGCCTGGCGCAAATATCAAAAAGTCACCGTGCTGGCCCCTTATATCGACCTGCAAAAATCCCCCGATGCGTCTTCGCCCCGTGTGGCTTCGCTTACGCGCGGGGGCATACTGGTACAGCTTGGCACCGAAGGGGCGGGCTGGGTGAAGGTAGGCCTGCCAAACGGGGGTGTTGCCTACACCCGCGAGGCGTACCTTGGCGAGGTGATTGCAGACTGGAAAGCGCTGGCCCCGGCCGATATGCGCTGGAACTTGGTGGAGACGGCCCTCTCTTATAATGGTGTTGCTTACCGCGCGGGGGGCCGCAGCCCCCTGGGGCTGGATGCCGCAGGGCTTGTGGCTATGGCCTACCAGCTCAACGGGGTTATCATCCCGCGGGAGGTGTTCTTTAAACCCGGCGGGCTTTTAAAACCCATCCAGCAAAATGCGCTGGACGAAGGGGATATCCTGTTTTTTAGCGATACCGCCGGCCTGTATATTGGGGAGGGGAAGTTTGTACACGCCACCCAGCAGCCCGGCCAAGAGGGCGTAGTGGTAAGCAGCCTGCGCCAAAAGGATGAGGAGTACCGCGAGGATTTGGCCGCGCATCTGGTGGCCATTGGCAGTTTGTATTAGGGCAAATTCACTGGGCGTTTGCAAACCCCGTAATAAGTGGGAAGCGCGCCAAGCGGGCCGCAGGGTAAAGTTTTGGCGTAAACCGGCGCATCCACCACACCAGCGCCTGCCATAAAGGGAGAAACTAGGGATGATGAATGCAAATTACAACTGCCTTTTGCTAGATTTAGACGGCACTTTGCTGGATTTTGCCAGTGCGGAAAAGGAGGCCATCGGCGCGGTTCTGCGCCATGCCGGCCTTGCCGCAGATGAGGCGACGGCAGAGTTATACACCCAAATCAACGCCGAACTTTGGCAGAAATTAGACCGCGGAGAGATCAAGAAAGACCGTTTGGTTCTGCAGCGTTTTGAACAACTGCTGAAAACCCTGGGCGCCCAGGGCGACCCCGTGCGCCTGAACAACGAATATATGAAGGAACTTTCGGCGGCGGCAACGCCCTTCCCAGGGGCCGAGGAGTTGCTGGCCGAACTGGCCGAGTTTGCCACCCTGGCCGCCGTTACGAACGGCATTGGAAAAATACAGCAGAGCCGCCTGGAAAAGGCCGGCCTTCTGCCGTATTTTGACGAGGTATTTGTAAGCGAGAAACTGGGTGTAACCAAACCCTCGCCCAAATTTTTTGAGCTGGTGCTGCGTCGCCTTGGCATCACAAACAAAAGCGGGGTTCTGGTGGTGGGCGATAGCCTGGAGGCCGATATAAAGGGCGGGCAGAACGCAAAGCTGGACACCTGCTGGTATAACCCCCAAGGGCTGGAAAACCCGGCGGGCCCGAAACCCACCCACGAGGTGCGCAGCTACACCGAATTAAAACTTGTGGCCGTGGGAGAGGAGGCGCTCACCTTTGCCGCCAATCGAGAAAAGAGACATCTGGTTTAACTCCTCCGATGGGGTAAACGAGGTGGCCGGGGTGCTGTACCACTGCCCCGAACGGCCGCCCTTTTGTGTTTTGCAAATCTCCCACGGCATGTGCGAATATATGGGCCGCTATGAGGACTTTGCCCGTTATTTGGCCGGGTGCGGGGTGGCGGTGTGCGGGCATGACCACTTGGGCCACGGGGCCACTGCACGCCATAGCGACGATTATGGCTATTTTACCCAAAAGGGTGGCCGCCTGTTTGTGCTAAAGGATTTGCATACGATGAACCAAAAGGCCCGCGAGGCCTTTCCCGGCCTGCCCTTAACCCTGTTGGGGCACAGCATGGGCAGCTTTTACGCACGCAAATACGCCTCCCTTTGGCCGAATAGCATCGACGCGCTGATTTTAAGCGGCACGGCAGGTAAAAACCCCCTGGCCGGGGCGGGCATTGCCATCACGCGGGCGCTCACCGCCATCTATGGGGGGCGGCACCGCTCGGCCCTGGTGGAGGGCATGGCCTTTGGCAGCTACCTCTCCCACATCAAAAACCCCCGCACCAAGCACGATTGGGTGTCCCGCGATGAAGAGGTGGTCAACCAGTACGCTACAGACCCGCTCTGTACCTTCCGTTTCACGTTGAATGGCTTTCATGAACTGTTTAGCATTTTGCGGGAGGTAAGCGGCCCTGATTGGGCTATAAGTTTGCCCAAAAACCTGCCCGTGTGGCTGTTTGCCGGGGCAGAGGACCCTGTGGGCAACTATGGTAAAGGGGTGAAGCAGGTGTACGGTTGGCTACGTGGCGCGGGCCTTACAGAGGTAAGCTGCACCTTGTACCCCGGGGGCCGGCACGAGATGCTGAACGAGATAGACAGAAACATAGTGTACGCCGATGTGTTGCGCTTTTTGCAAAGCCATTTTGCCCCGCAAGAGCTGGCCCCTACACAGACCGAGTAAAAGAGCCATAAATCAAAAAAGCCCGGCAGCCCCATTGTTTTTGGGGGTGTCGGGCTTTTTGCCAAAACGGTAACAAGGCCCAGTCCGCTCTCTTCGGTTTACCCTTCCGCCATCATCCGCACGGCGTTTGTGTCGGTGGTAAAATTATCAAAGCTGTACAGCACCAAAATTTCGTCGTAGCCGCCCTCAGCAAAGGTTTTGTCTACCTCAAACCAGGCGCGTAGGTCAATGATGCCAATTTTGGCGTAATTTTGGGTGAGGTAGGGGATAAAGCTGTTGCCATAACTGTCTTTCACCACAAGGATGCTGCCTTCGCCACTTCCTTCCAGCACGCTGTAGCCGTTGTTGCCCCGCAAAAAGGCGCCGTATTTATCGTAGGTGTCCAGTTTTGCCGCATCCATCATCGGGCCGGGCTCCTCGGTGTAACCGCCGTTTCCATCCGGTTTGTATACTGTCAGGGTGTAGGGTAAATCGTAATACTCTAAAACATCCGGCGCTTCGCTAAATTTGCGGGCCTTTGCGTAGTTGGTGCCAAAAAAGTTTGGTACGCTGCGCAAAAAACTTTCCTCAGGGGCCACGGGGGTTTGGCCATTGGCATAGCTAAACGCACGGTATGCTTTATACGCGCCCCCGGTGGTCGTCCAGTGGTGGTCGGTTCGGTAATATAGCTGCCCAGAGGTAACCGCGTCATTAAAACTTGGGCGCAAATCAATGGTCTTTGCCCCGGCGGCGGTAAGCTGGGCATAAGTTTCATCCAGCAGGGTGTTTTCATCTACCTGGGGAGGGTTATAGCGCAGCTCACTGCTTAAAATGTTGGCGGGCGAGGGCACAATCATGGCGCTAACCTGCCCTGGGTGCCGCTGGGCCAGGCTGGCAAGGGCCTCGGTATTCAGGGCCAGCGTGCGGGTTTGTGCCTCGGTAAAAACGGTGTTTTTGGCAATCAAATAGTCGTTGTTGGCAAACCACACGCCATTGTTTTCCAGCTTACCCTGCGCAGTTTCTAAAAAACTTTGCAGGCCAATCCACTCATCTCGAAAAAGGAACTGGTCTTTGGTGTACTCCCCAAACTCTTTTGTCCACTGGTTGTTAAAAAAGGCCGCGGGGTCAAAGGCGGGGGCCTGTGTCAGCGTGCGGTTTTCCATCTCGGAAAATTCGCGGCTAGGCGCCAGTGTATCGGCAATGGAGTATATGGCAATGGCGGCAAAAAACAAAAGGATGAGGGGGAAGTGGCGTAGGTTGCGCAGGGTCTCTTTCAAGGGTGGGCCTCCTTTCGATACTTGCAGGGAAAAGGCCGGGCTTTGTGTGTAACAAGAACCACCAATCTGTGGTTCACCCAAAAAAGCCGGGTAAATGGCTAAAAGTTAAAGTAGAGGAAGGGGCTGTAGCCACCGGCCTCCATGTAGGCGATGCTGGCCACCAGCAAAAGGCCCAACACTACACCCCGCACCACCACATTGCCTTTTACACGTTCCCACAGTTTTTGGGGCAGGCTGGTGGAAAAAAGAATCCCGAAGACCAGCACGGCGATGTAGTTGCGCAAAAAGTACAGAGCGCTAACCCCACCCTGGGGAATGAACAGTTTTTGGAACAAGAGGGGCAAGCTGACGCCGGGGTCGCTGCCCACAAACAGGGCCCAGCCCACCGTGAAGATAAAAATGGTATAGATGTGGGGCCAAACGCGGGCTTTTTCTAATTTTTTCAAAAGCCACACTTTTTCCACAATCAACAAAACAGCGTAATAGCCGCCCCAAAAAAGGAAATTCCAGTTGGCCCCGTGCCAAAAGCCGGTAAGCAGCCACACAACGGCCAGGTTAAAAATTTGGCGGCCCCGCCCCTTGCGGTTGCCGCCCAAGGGGATGTAAATATACTCTTTAAACCAAGAGGAAAGTGTGATGTGCCAGCGGCGCCAAAACTCGGTAACCGAGCGGCTGATATAGGGCAGATTAAAGTTCATGGGAAAGTCAAAACCCAGCATCTTGCCCATGCCAATGCCCATGAGGGAGTAACCCGAAAAATCGAAATAGATGTAGAGGGTATAGGCGATGATGCCCAGCCAAACAAGCCCGGTGGAGGCGTTTTCCAGCCCCACCCCGGCGGCCGAGAGCTTGCCCCCTGAATATTGGCCGATGATGTCCGTCCACAGTTTGTTCACGCTGTCGGCTATCAGTACCTTTTTTGCCATGCCAAAAATAAACAGGGTGATGCCCTCATCCACCCGCTCCAGGGTGACGCGCCCTTTTGTAATGTGCAGCCGTTCGTTTATGTCCGAATAGCGTACAATGGGCCCCGCAATAAGCTGGGGAAACATCGAGACGTAGGCGCCAAAGTTGATGACGTTTTTTTCGCTGGGCACCCTGCGCCAGTAAACGTCTATAGCGTAACTCATGGATTGGAAGGTGTAAAAACTGATGCCCAGCGGCAGCACAAGGTTATCTACCAATAACAGGTTCATGCCGGTAGCGGCGTTCAGGTTGCCAATAAAAAAGTTTGAGTATTTGTAGTAGAGTAGCATGGAAAGGCTGCCTAGGATGGAAAGCACCAAAAATAGGCGGCTTACAATTTTGTTATCGATAAAACGCGCAATAAGAAGGCCGCACAGGTAGTTTATTAAAATGACCACGGCCATAATCCAGAAAAACTTAACCTCGCCCCAGCAGTAAAAAATAAGGCTGCACACCAGCAGGGTGGTGTTTTTTAATTTTGGGGGGCTGATATAATACAGCAGCAGGGTGGCCGGTAAAAACCGGAATAAAAAGACGATGGAACTAAATAACATCGGTTTTCCTCACAATATGGGAAGGCAATCATTTTTTATCCATCAAAAAAGGCCGTCGCCCTTAGCGGTTCCGGCCTTTGGCAGGGGGCAAGGCTATAAATCTGGCCCTAACCCAGGGCCGCAATGGCCGCGTCCAAACCGTCGTAACCGCCCTCTTGCCCGGTGGCGGAAACCGCATAAATCACAAGGTCGCCTTTTTCAACAATTCGGGCGCCTTTTGTGTTCTCCCGTGCGGTGGCAAATTCAGCATAGCGGTCGTCCCCGGCCCGTGCGTCACGGTAGGCGCCCAGTGC
This sequence comes from uncultured Oscillospiraceae bacterium, assembly GCA_964550985.1. GTDB lineage: Bacteria > Bacillota > Clostridia > Oscillospirales > Ruminococcaceae > JAAYCI01. Next base: position 3,087 of record CAZKBM010000042.1, on the reverse strand, counting down.
GCTCACCATATCGGCAGTTGCGCCGGGCTGCATTTGAAACACCAGCACAATGCCCCCGTTTTCGCTGGAGAGTTGAGACTCGGCCCCGGCGAAGGCTACAACGTTTGCCGTGTCCAGCCCGTTGGCCTTCAGGTCAATTTCACTCACTTTTATGGTGCTGCCAAGGCCTGCGGCCTCGCTAAGGGCGGTAAGGGTGGCGTCTAAACCGCCGCCTGCCGGCAGCGAGGAAGCCGCGGCACCTGAACTGACGGCGGTGCTGGGCGCGGGCACACTGGCCGAGGAAGAAAGCAGCGGCGCCGAAACCGATGAAACCGTAGCGGAACCAGAAGAACCGCCGCTACAACCGGCCAGCAGCAGGGCGCCAAGGCAAAATGCCGAAAGGGTGCAAAACAGTTGTTTCATCAAAATTCACCTCGTGCTGTACGGGTGGGTACAGCTTATTTTTCGGGTATGTTTGGCAGGGTTAGCGGGTCTGTGTTCCCACTCACCATGTTGGGTTCTAAAGCTTTAAAAAGGGCAATAAAACTTTCGGTGGAGTAGGTGGCCCCCGCAACGGTGTCTACCCCGTCAATATTCTGGTCCTCCAGGTACTGGTTTACCAAATCCTGCGAATAACGCGCCGGGTAGGTCTCCTGTACGGCCTCCATATCCTTTTGGTACTTGGCGTCACCGGTACGCAGGCTGCCGTCCTCGGCGCGCGCGTCATAGCTGATGGTGGTCACCTTTGCATCCTGTACGGTCACGTCAATAAAATCCTTGTAACCGCGGCTGTCGTAAGTTTCAAATTCAGCGTGGTACACACCATCTTTAAAGGTCTTGCCGCCACTGCATGCGGCCAGCAACAAAACACAAAATGTCGCGGTAAAAAAGACGGCAATGGTTTTTTGCATCCGCCCACCCTCCAAGGCATTTTACCCGCAAGGGTATAATGTGCGATAATCTTTTCGTATCATACTATATCTTGTGGCGGCTGTCAATTGCCTGGGATGTGAGAAACCGGCAGGGAACGCGAAGAGCTCTGCCGCCACAAGACGGCGTCTCCCCAGCCTTGACAAGCAAAAGCATAGGGGGATAAGATAGAGACGGTGAGGGGTTTATCACCTGCCCGCTTCCTGTGTGCAAAAGCGTGAACAGCGCCCTTTAACAGAATGGATGGCGCACCCCTGAGCGATTGTAAAGTGACTGAGTGCAAAATGGATACGGCCGTCACATCCCATATTTCATATATAAGGAATAATATACAAATGCGCGTATTGTTTGGCAGAGGGCCCAAGGGAAGGGCGGCGGTTATCGCCGTGCTGGCAGCTAGCTTGCTGTTTTCAGGTTGCAAGCCTGGCGCTGCAGCCGGCCAAAAACAAACTGCCGCAACCTTTGCCATGGATACCCTCATCACACAGGATGCCTATGGCGTAAATGCCGAAGAGGCCATGCGGCAGGTGAACCTGGCCCTGGCTGAGCAGGAGGCCCGCCTCTCGCTTTTTAAAGAGACAGGCGACATTGCCTCGGTAAACCGCGCGGCGGGGGAGGGCGGGGCAGCAGTTTCGCCCAAAACCGAGGCGCTACTACGGCAGGCTTTAAGCTTATCTGCCCAAAGTGAGGGGGCCTTTGCCATTACAGTTGCACCTCTTACGCTGGCCTGGGGCATCACCACCGACCATCCGCGCGTGGTGCCAGAGGCAGAGAGGGAGCAACTACTACAGCTTGTGGATGACAGCGCCGTGACCTTTCAAGATGGCAAGGTGTCTTTGTCAAGGGCGGGCATGGGCCTGGACTTGGGCGGGATAGCCAAGGGGGCGGCCTGTAATGTGGCTGCGGCCATCTATGAGGAATACGAGGTGGATAACGCGCTGCTTTCGATAGGCGGCAATGTATATGCCCGCGGCACAAAACCCGGCGGGCAGCCCTGGAAGGTGGGCTTTCGAGACCCGCAGGGCGACGGCGCAAGTTATATCGCCTCGTTTGACCTGGAAGACGAAGTGATTGCGGTATCGGGCGGATACGAGCGCTATTTTGAGGAAGACGGCATCCGCTACATCCACATACTGGACCCCCGCACCGGCGCGCCCGCACAAAGCGACATACTCTCGGTAGGGGTGATAGACAAAGACGGCGCGGCCGCAGATTTTTGGTCTACCACGCTGTATATTTGGGGGGTGGAAAAGGCGGTGGAATTTATTCAAAATGGCGGGAAGGCCATTGTGCTGGATAAAGAAAACCGGCTATTTTTGCCCAAGGAGATGGAGAAGGACTTTGCCCTCTACCCTGAAAAGGCCGGGGAGTACGCTCTGCAATTCGTCACCCCGAAGGAAGCGCCATGAGGGGCCAGAAAACCCGGCGGCTGGCCCTAACCGGCATGTTGTTTGCCCTGGCGCTGGTGTTAAGCCTTTTTGAAGGGGCCTTGGCCGGGGGGCTGGGCCTGCCGCCGGGGGTAAAACCCGGCCTTGCGAATGTTGTGGTCATGTTTTGCCTGCTCAGTGTGTCTCAGCGGCAGGCCCTGCTGTTGGCGGTTTTAAAAGGTGGTTTTGCCTTATTAACCCGTGGGGCCATTGCAGGGGTGCTCAGCCTTGGCGGGGGGCTTTTGTCCATTGCGGTTATGGTGTTTTTGCTCTGGCTGCCGGCAAAGCCCAGCCTGTTAATGGTTTCGGTGCTGGGGGCCATGGGCCATAATGTGGGGCAGATGTTGCTGGTTAGCCTACTGTTTGGGCAAACGGTATGGGTATATACGCCGGTACTGCTTATTTCGGCCATATTGATGGGCTGCCTTACGGCTTTGCTGCTAAAAGCACTGCTGCCCCCGCTGCAGGGTATTTTGGGGGTGCCCAGCCCACTGGGAGGCAAAGGCGGCGGGGCACAAGAGGGAAAAGGCGACAAAAACAGCAAAGATGACAAAACCAGCAAAACCAGCGCCGAGCAGGGTGAAAAAAATTGAAGTAAAGGGATTTGGCACTGTATTTTGGGGCGGTAAAAAAGAAAATTTCCAGGTTTTTGGGGAAAACACCTTGCATTTTTTTTGTGTACAGGGTATAATAATGTGGCTGTGGGGGATTAGCTCAGCTGGTTAGAGTGCATGCATCACACGCATGAAGT
>CAZKBM010000041.1:0-27595 GCA_964550985.1 uncultured Oscillospiraceae bacterium | reverse complement strand
TCCTATCAATTTGCTGAAAAAATTGCTTGACTTCTAATAGTTAGTCACCTCTTTTTACAGTATAGCATATTTTGTAAGGGCCGAGTAGCCGCCCCAAGCAGGAAATTTGAGTTTTTTGTTTTCTCATGGTATACTTCTATGAAAATACAGCGCAAGGGTGGAGGCTGGTTCCAATGGCAACGCTGCGAAAATCCGGCGAGGAATACCTTGAGGCAATACTGATTTTAAAGCGGGAAAAAGGGGTGGTCCACTCGGTGGATATCGCCCACTATATGGCCTATTCCAAACCCAGCGTCTCACGCGCGGTGGGCAACCTACGGCGCACCGGTTATTTGGAGATGGCCAAAAATGGCGAACTGACCCTGACCGAGACCGGGATGCAAAAGGCGACCCAAATTTTGGAGCGGCACAGCGTGCTTACGGCGATGTTTGCCTCGCTGGGGGTGCCCCCCGATGTTGCGGCCGAGGATGCCTGTGAGGTAGAGCATGTGATTAGCGAAGAAAGCTTTAACTGCATCCGGCGTCACTATGCAGAGGCGGCCACGCAGGCCCCGCCGCCCAGCCCCCCGCCTGCCAGAGACGATAAAAAGAAAAAGAAGAAGAAAAAGAAGGGGTAATTATGGCCCAGCTAACCATGCCGCACAACCACGGCGGCCAGTTGGAGGCCGTGCTGTGTAAAATGCCCGAAGAAGAGGCTTTTGTAACCGCGGCCGATTTGTTCAGCCAGCTTTCAGACGCCACCCGCCTGCGTATTTTGTGGGTGCTTTGCCACAGCGAGGAATGTGTTACCAATATTGCCGCAGCTGTGGGAATGAGTGACCCCGCCGTGTCTCACCACTTGCGTATCTTAAAAAAAACCGGTGTGTTAACAAGCCGCCGCCTGGGCAAAGAGGTACACTACACCCTGGCCGATACCGAGCAAGCGGTGCTGATTCACCGGATGGTAGACGACGTTTTTGCCATGAATTGCCCCGGCGTGGGTATACGCTGAGACACAAAAAATAGCCGCTGCCCCGGATTTGCGTAAAGGGGCGGCGGTTTTGGCTTTTGAGGGGCTGTGTTTCGGCGGCCGGGTGGGTCAGCTTACTCGTGGCGGGCAGAGGCCGGGCATTCCTCCGCGCGGATGCGCTGCATACCTGCGAAGGCAGCCACGCTGCGGAACACCCGGCCCCTGCCCGCTGGGTGGCTTAGCCTAGGTGTGGCGGCCAGAGGCCTCGAATTCCTCTGCGTGTCCAAAAATTCGTCGAAAATATGTTTTCATTTTCGACAGAATTTTTGCATGGCTTGCCTGATGCGCTGCATACCTGCGAAGGCAGCCACGCTGCGGAACACCCGGCCCCTGGCCACGGGGTGGCCGGCTATTTCAGTTTTTCAAGCTGTTCCGCAGCACCTTGGCCTCTTCGCGCTGAAAACCCTCTTGGCTGCGCAGGGCCCGCATGGCGTTTAAAATGGCAATAAACGCCACGCCAACATCGGCAAAAACGGCGGCCCACATGCTGGCAAACCCAAGGGCCCCCAGCACCAGTACCAGGGCCTTAACCCCCAGGGCAAACACAATGTTCTGTTTTACAATACGGCTGGTTTTGCGGCTGATTTTTATGGCGGCGGGAATTTTGGCGGGCTCGTCCGTCATAATGACAACGTCGGCCGCCTCAATGGCTGCGTCCGAGCCAAGGCCCCCCATGGCGATGCCCACATCGGCGCGGGCCAGTACGGGCGCGTCGTTCACGCCGTCGCCCACATACACTAGGCTGCCCTCGCCCTTTTCAGCCAGCAGGCTTTCCAATTTTTCCACCTTATCGGCAGGCAGCAACTGGGTGTACACCTCGTCCAGTCCTATTTCATCTGCCACCTTGCGGCCCACACGGTCGGCGTCGCCGGTTAGCATTACGGTTTTGCGTACCCCCAGCTTTCGCAGTTCGGCCACGGTCTGGGCCGCGTCGGGGCGTATTACATCCTCGGCCAGCAGGTAGCCCAGGTATTGCCCGCTTTTGGCAAGGTGTATCACCGTGCCCTCGGGCGGTTGGTTTAGCCCGGTTTCCACACCATATTCGGCCATCAGCCGCAGGTTGCCGGCCAGTACTTCTGCGCCATCCACCTGCGCTTTTACCCCAAAACCGGCCAGTTCCTCTACCGTTTGTACACGGGCGGGGTCAAGTGGTTTTGCATAGGCCGCCCGTACCGAGGCCGCAATGGGGTGGTTTGAGTGGCTCTCGGCATAGGCGGCCACCTCCAGCAGTTCCTCTTTGCTTATGCCGCGCGGCTCTATCTGGCTTACGGCAAAGCGCCCCAGGGTAAGGGTGCCGGTTTTGTCAAACACAAGGGTTTCGGCCCTGGCAAGCGCCTCTAAATAGTTGCCCCCCTTGATGAGCACGCCCGAGCGCGAGGCTCCGCCAATACCGCCAAAAATACTCATGGGTATGGATATAACAAGGGCACAGGGGCAGGAGATAACCAGGAAGGTGAGGGCGCGGTACACCCAGGGGCCAAAGGGCTGGCCGGTGAATAGCGGTGGCAATACCGCCAGCGCCAGCGCCGCAAAGCACACCGCCGGGGTGTAATAGCGCGCAAACTTTGTAATAAAGGCTTCAGCCTTGGCCTTGCGGCTGCCAGAGGCCTCCACAAGTTCTAAAATGCGCGCCACGGTAGATTGCCCATAGGGCCTTGTAACCCGCACGGTAAGCAGGCCTGTCAGGTTTACGCAGCCGCTGGTCACCTCATCTCCGGGGGCAATCTCCCGCGGCAGGCTCTCACCTGTCAGCGCCGAGGTATCCAGCGAGGAGGCCCCTTCGGTTACAATGCCGTCCAGGGGCACCCGCTCGCCGGGTCGTATCAAAATCAGGCTGTTTTCGCCCACTTCTTCGGGGTCCACCGTTTGGGTTTCGCCGCCCTCCAAAAGCAGATTTGCGTGGTCGGGCCGGATATTCATAAGCCCTGCGATAGAACTGCGGGAGCGGCCCACGGCGTAGCTTTGGAACCATTCGCCCACCTGGTAGAACATGATGACGGCGATGCCCTCTTTGTAATCTCCCAGCGCAAATGCGCCCACGGTGGCAACGCTCATCAAAAAGTTTTCGTCAAAAATTTGCCCGCGTAGAATGTTGCGTAATGCCCGCCACAAAATATCGCCGCCGATGAATAAATACACGGCAAGGTAGGCAAAAAGCGCTGCCAGGCCGTTTAGAGGTAGCAGTAACACCACTACAAAAAGAGCAAGCGCCAGTACAATGCGCCCAAGGTTCCGCTTCTGCTTTTGGCTCATGCCAAAATCCTCACTTTTCTTCCCGCATCCGTATAGCAGGGAGGTTTTGTGTTTTACAGCAAATGAACAAACTGTAGTAACAGCATTTAGGGCAGATTAATAAAATATCTATATAGCGCTTGTTTTAATAGAACGATAGGCCGCACACCTGCCCAGGTATGCCAGGGGCAGGCGCTTACACCCATACCCGCTTACACCAGCACCCGCACGTCGGGCTCTATTTTCCGCATCAGTTTTTGGGCTTTTTTCAGCGCTTCCTCAAATTGTTCGTCAGGGGCCTCAAAGGTCATGCTTTGCTGCAAAAAGCGGATGCTGGCCTGCACGCCGGTCATCCGGTTGATGGCGTCCTCCATTTTTGCGGCGCAGTTTGCGCAGTCCAGTTCTTCCAGTTTAAAGGTTTTTTTCATGGTGGGTTCCTCTTTTCTGTAAGGTGTAAACGGTATAAACCGCCAATAGATGGGCTTTTACCCAATAAGTAAAGGTGTGCCTGAATGTAACAATTAAACAACTGTTTAATTGTTACATTCAATATACACCACGGGGAAAATCCTGTCAAGCCATTGAGCAAAATTTTTTTGTGGTGTCTTTGTAAATATTCGCGCAAAATTTCATGCAAAATAAATTTACAGGTGTATAATAGGGGTAGAGTAGAAAAACCCCCGTTCTGGGGCAAAAACAAAAAAGGGCCCCGCAAAGGGCCCCGTTAAGGAGGTAGGCAAAAATGGACGAGATGTTGAAATTGGTGAAAAACCGCCGCAGTATTCGTGTGGTGGGAGAGGAAATAGGCCAAACCGACGAAGAACTTGAAAAAATACTGGGTGAACTGGTGCTACACATGCCCACAGCCATGAACATGCAAAGCACCCGCCTGGTGCTGCTTTTGGGCGCCCAGCACAAAAAGCTGTGGCAAATTGTGCACGATACCCTGGCAAAACACAACGAAAAGGGCGTAAGCGACGCCACGGCCAAAAAATTGCAGGGTTTTGCCGGGGGGCATGGCAGCCTGCTTTTTTATGACGAGAGCGCCATCACCCAGGCCTATGCAGAAAAACTGCCCACCTACAAAGAGAATTTCATCCCCTGGGCTTTGCAGCAAAACGGTATGTTGCAGTTTGCTGTTTGGGCGGCTTTGAGTGAACAAGGGATGGGCGCATCGCTACAGCACTACAACCCTTTAATTGATGAGGAAGTACGTGAAACCTGGAATCTGCCTAAAAGCTGGGTACTGTATGCGCAAATGCCCTTTGGCAAGCCGGAGGAAGCCCCTGGGGAAAGAACCTTTGAGCCGCTGGAAAATCGCTTTTTGGTGTTTGGCGGTTAAGGCTGCTGTGAGGTAGGGCGTATTTTTACGGCCTTAGCCGTTTGTCTCATCGGCTGGTTTTTCGGGTGTTTGGCTGGCGCTGGCGGGGTGGCGGCCCGGTAACCACATGTACACAAGGGCGGCGGCCTCGCGCAGGTAGTTCTGCAAAAAGGTGGGCCAGTTCATGCTGGCGGGTATGCTGCGTACCTGGGTAAAACCCGCGCGTTTTGCGTAACAGCGCGCGCGGTAACAGTGAAAACGGTTGGTAACCAGGGCAATGGGTTGGTCGATGCTCACACCGGCTTTGGTAAGCAGCACCTTGCTGTACAGCAGGTTTGTCTCGGTGGAGGTGCTTTTATCCTCGGCTAAAATAGACCTTGGGGGCATTCCGTTTGCCAAAAGCCACTGGCGCATGGCCTCCGCTTCGGGGATATCCTCGCCACGGCCCTGCCCGCCGCTAACCACCAAAAGTGCGGCAGGGTTTTGTGCATAGGCTTTTTGCGCCGCAATCAGCCTGCGGCGCAAAAGGTCGCTAACGGTGCGGCGGCGCAGCCCTGCGCCCAGCACAATCAGGGCTTTTTCATCCCCCATGGCGGTGTTTTTTGCGCCTGCCAATGCCAAAAATATCACAATGCCCAAGAGTACCGCTACGCCCAGCCAAAACAGCAGTTTTATTAAAAAGCCTATCCCTGTGGCCGTAAAGGCGTCTATCTGGGGCATAAACAGCCCGTAGGCGGTGCACAGCAAGGCCGCCAACCAAAGTAACAGGCTGCCAACATTCCATTTGCTTTTTACCAAAACCACCAGGGCCGAAAACCAAAAAAAGGCCGCCAGCGCCCAAGTGATGCCCATCTTCATACGGTGTTTCCCCCTTGGTGCGTTATAAAAAACCACTTCACACGAAACCATGCAACTAGGGTGTGTTCAATAATTAACCCAACTCGTCATTTTGCCAAATTTTTCGTCTTTTGTGCTTGTTGTCCTTGCCGGGCGAAAGCCCGCCTACGTCCTCCGTGCCCAAAATACACTAAAATTTTAGGCAAAAGCACGAATTGGAACAATTATCGAACACACCCCAATATTGTAACAAATACTGCCCGGTGGTGCAAATTGCATTGACACCGCTTGCCACAATTGTGTATGATAGATAGGCGGGAAAAACCGCGCCTGCTGTTTTGCATAGCAAAAATGCCGCTGTGGTGGAATCGGCAGACACAAGGGACTTAAAATCCCTCGATGGCAACATCGTACCGGTTCAAGTCCGGTCAGCGGCACCATGATAAAGAACTTTTCAACGCATAATTTTGCGTTTGATGAGTTCTTTTTCTTTTGCCCTTGTCATTATTACATCAACTTTGGCATCAGAAACAAATCACCTCAACAGTGTGAGGGTAAGGGTGTGCTCAATAGTGAATGACACGGGCGGAATGCACCTCAAGGTGGATTTTCTCACAAAGTTTAGCGCTCCCATAGCAGGGGTTTTTACACTCGCATTTGGCGCAGCGGCAAAAGGTTAAGGTATGGTATCACGCACCAGAGCCGAAGCGCGGGCCTTTTTGTTGGTTTGAGTTTGGCGCATATGCTGCAAATACTCGTTAAAATAGTGGAAAATCAGACGTTTATATGATATACTTTATGTAGTTTTCAATCCTCCTGTTGGTGGTACAGCATGATTAGTGTGCTCGCTGCTACAAACTCCTTGCTTATGGTTTATGCAAAAAATTCGCAGGAAATGCATGGACTGTAGTATAACGCATTAGTCTGTCATCCATGCGTAGAAAAGACGATAATAGAAAATGTGAGGAGACTATTTCATGACTAAAGCTATGTCATTCAGTTCTGTTTTGGAAAGTGCCGCTAAGCTTCCCCTTGTTCGTGTAGATAGAACCGAATTCCTAACCAAAAATCTGTCAAGGCTATGCACGCCGGCGCAATTGCAAAAGGCAATTGACGAGGGCACACTTCATGCAGATATTCCTATTACGACGCTGGATAGCCTTGCAAATGCCGTAATCAATGCGGAAACCCTTAAAGTGACAACCATATCCACAGCAGCAGGTATACCCGGTGGCATTGCAATGGCCGCTACAATTCCGGCAGACCTTGCACAATTTTATGGGTTTGTGATTCGAGTTGCACAAGAGTTAGCTTACCTCTATGGCTGGGATGAAATATTTACCGAGTCATCCGGTCTGGACGAGGGAACGGAATCTCAACTAGTCTTGTTTGTTGGTGTCATGTCTGGTGTAGGCGCTGCCAACAAGGCGGTGGCCAAACTGTTTGGCGAAACAGCTATGAGAGCTGTGGCAAAGAAGGTTGCCGCGAAAGCACTGACGAAAACGTGGTACTACCCTCTTGTAAAAAAAATTGCGGCCATGCTGGGCCAAAAAATGGTGAAGGCAACTTTTGCCAAAGGTGTATCAAAGGTGGTTCCCATATTGGGTGGGGCCATTTCAGGCGGGCTTACTCTCGCAACTTTTAAACCAATGGCACACAAACTCAAAAGTCACCTTTCCGCATTGGCTCATATGTCTCCAGAAGAGTACGAAAAATATGAGGCCACCATTGAAGCAGATGTTGAAAATTTGGAAGCAGATGCCGAAGCTTTGGATATGACATTTGATGTACCCGCAACCAATAGCTGGACGTGCATCTGTGGTGAGGAGAACCGGGGCAAGTTTTGCCAGGAATGCGGCAAAGCAAAACCCACGGGAATTCCGCAATATAGGTGTGACAAGTGTGGCTGGGAACCTGACGATAAGCATCAACCGCCCAAGTTTTGCCCGGAATGTGGAGACCCCTTTGACAATGGAGATATTGTATTGGCGTGAGTGGATATTTGCAGCCTTTCCGCAAGAAGAACTGACGACACCTTGCGCATGTTTAAAATGCCTCTATGTTGCACTGAACATAGAGGCACTCAATAGCCGGAATAAGCACCTCACATGTGCGGAAGCGCTTGGCCATCTCCTACGTTTTTGTCGTCCGCCGCCTCAAAACATCCCTCTTGCCACCGCTTGAATGTACTTGAAGCAACTCCGATTTACTAAAACCTACCCAAAAACCTCCAAGGTTTTTTGCGCCATGCGCTGGCCATAGATGCCAAAAATCTCCCGCGTTTCCTCCAAATGCCCGGCCCAGCCCACCGGCCCCAGATGTACCACGGGCTTGCCCGCACTGCCCCCGCCGGAGTATGTCAGCATCCCAAACACCATCATATGGTCTAAAATAGCCCGTAAGCCCAGCTCACCCCCGCCGTGGATATAGTCGGCCGTGGCAAAAGCGCCCCCTATCTTGCCCGTGGGCTTGCTTTTGGGAAAGGCCCCCTCCAGCCAGCCCTTCACCTCCTTGCACATCTCGGCATAGTAGATGGGCGTGCCCACCACAATGCAGCGGCTTTCGGCCAAAAAGGCCTCGTCCAGTTCCTCAATGGCCATGGCTTTGGCCTCGGCGCCGGCCACCTCCTGCATACCCAGCACAATCTCCTCCGCCATCTGTTTTGTGTTGCCGGTTTTTGAGTGATATACGACTGACAGTTTCATCCGGTTTCCCTCCCTGCAAATGATAAAAGCGCTTTACTCTTACTTTACTACCTGATACAATATTACTACCAAAAGACCAAAAGAACAAGTACGCAGATTTTCAAAAGCAGGTGAGAAAAAAGTGAGTGAACCCATGTGTAAGGCCTCTGTTTGCCCCTGTGTGCAGCCCTGCCCCTTAAAATTTGCCATGGATATTTTGGGCGGGAAGTGGAAGATACCCATTCTGTGCGCCTTGCGCAAAGACGGCCCGGCCAGGTATAACGAGCTAAAACGGAAAATTGACGGCATTACCAATACCATGCTGGCAAGCTCGCTAAAAGAACTGGAGGGCGCGGGGCTTGTCTCCCGCAGGCAGTACCAAGAGATGCCCGTGCGGGTGGAGTATGCGCTTACCCAAAACTGCGACGCGCTCTTTCCCGCTTTTCAAATTATAGCCGGGTGGAGCCTTGACATGCTGGCCAGCCAGAAACAGCAGGGGAGGTAAAGCGCGGTTCACACCGGCCATTCCCATCGAGGCACTCGCGGCCAAATTGCCTTTAGCCGAAGGGCCGGCCAGAAGGCCAAACCGCCGCCGCCCCGCCCCCGGCACGCTGGCACAGCGCCGCCCTTTTGTGCTATGCTTATCCTAAATTTCGTTAAAAACTTCATTTTGTTTTTAACAGAAATTTTGCATGAGACGCGTTGCAGCGCCTTTTGCTGCAACATCAGAATAGAAACTTTATTCAGTTTCTATTCTGAAATAGTATTATGGGGTATGGCAGGGCGCAGCAAGGAGGTGACCGTTTGAAACCCTTATCCTTAGGCCAAAAAATTACGGCCATCTTTATTTTGGTGGTGGTGGCGCAGGGGCTGCTGCTTGGGCTGGTATCCTACCAGCAGGCCACCAAGCTGATTTTGCAAAATAAAAAAGCCGATATTGCAGATTTGGTCAACCGCGTGGATATCACGGTGAACACCAATGTGCGCTTTACCGCCGGGCAGTTGGAGAGCACGGCGGGCAATAAAATCCTCATCGATTACCTCACCTCGTATGAGAGCGCCGCGCCAGAGTATGCCACCGGGCGTTACCTGGATGACCTTGCCGCAAGCTTTCCCGCGGCGGCCAGGGTGCTGGTATGCAGCCCAAACCGTGTATTGTACCGCCAGGCGGGCGCCCACCCCATGGGGGGCCTGCCCATGGACGAAGCGCTGCAAGCCGTGTACCGCAAAGCGGCCCAAAAGCAGGGCGAAGCGGTTTGGCTGGGCCTTACGGCCCCTTTTTCCAGCCAGGCGCAGGGCGAAGAGGTGATTGCAGCCGCCTGCGCCGTGCAAAACCCCGATACGGGCAAAACCCTGGGCATGATACTGCTGGAGCTGGACCCACAGGCCTTTGGCAATTTGCTGCTAAACAACCAAAACATCTACCAAAACCAGTACACCTTTATTGTGGATGGCGCGGGCCGGCTGATATCCAGCAGCAAGAGCCTGAATGCCGCCTGGGTAAAACAGGCAGATGAAACCTTTGCAAGTGGCCTGCGCCGCTTTACCCTTAGCTGGAACGGCAAGGAATATTACGCCTGCGGGCAGTACAACGGCCTCACGGGCTGGGTCACCTTTTCCATGATAGCCATGGATAGCATCCTGGCCCAAACGCGGGGTTTGCGCTCGCTCATCATCCTGTTTACAGCGGTGTGCACCCTGGTGGCCTCGGCGCTCATCCTACTCGTCACCTATGCGGCCACCTCACCGCTAAAGCAACTTTCGGCGGCCATGGCCCGCACCCATGAGGGCGATTTTTCCGAACAGCTCAGCACCCGGCGCAGGGATGAAATTGGCACCCTGGTGGGCAGCTTCAACTTTATGGTGCGGCGTATCAACGAACTAATTAACGAGGTGTACCGAGAGAAATTGGCCCAAAAAGACGCCGAGCTGGAAGCTTTGCAACTGCAGATAAACCCCCACTTTTTGTACAACACCCTGGATTCCATCAACTGGATGGCCCTTGAGGCTGGGGCGGGGCAGGTGAGCCGCGCGGTGATTGCGCTGGGCAACCTGACGCAGTACAGCCTAAGTGGCGAAGGCGGCCCGGTGCGCCTGTGCGAAGAACTTGCCTATGTGGAAAGTTACCTCTGTATACAAAAAAACCGCCTGGAGGACCGGCTGCGCTACGAGATACACAGCAGTGCCGAGGCGGGGGAGTGCCCTGTGCCAAAACTGATTTTACAGCCCATTGTGGAAAATGCCATCACCCATGGCCTTGAGCCAAAGCCGGAGGGGGGCCGGGTGGTGATTGAAGCTTTGCGCCACGTAAAAGAGGTGCGCATAGTGGTGCGGGACGACGGCGTGGGGATGGACAGGGAGAAACTGACGGCCCTTTTGGGGCAGGAGGATATCCGGCAGGTGGGCCACACCTGCATTGGGATGCAAAATGTGGACAAACGCCTGCGGCTGCACTATGGCGAGGAGTATGGCCTGCGGATACAAAGCAGGCCTGGGCGCGGCACGGCTGTTGTGCTGCGCATTCCCCTTTGCGGGGAGGAGGAGAGCGAGTGAAACTGGTGATTGTGGACGATGAGCCCAAAACCCGTAAAGGCCTGCAAAAGCTGCTGGAGGCCCAGGCGGATATCAGCGTGTGTGGCGTGTATGAAAACCCCCTGGAAGCGCTGGAGGCCATGCGGCAAAACCCGCCCGACGCACTGATAACCGATATCCGAATGCCGCAGCTTTCGGGCCTTGCCCTGATAGAGGCCCTGCGGCAAAACCTGCCCGAATTAGATATCATCATCCTAAGCGGATACCGCGATTTTGATTACGCCCAAAAAGCCATATCGATGGGGGTGCGCCGCTACCTTACAAAGCCCACAAACCCCGAAGAACTGCTTCGGGCCCTGCAAGGGCTGCGGCAGCCCCAAGCGGAAGAACCCGCCACACCCAAGGTGGCAAACCTAACGGTACAGGCTGCCATCGACTCTATTTCGCAGCATTATGCCAGGCGCCTTACCCTAAGCAGTATCGCCGCCCCGCTCTATGTCTCGCCGCAGTATCTGTGTAAGCTGTTTAAAAAGCACACCGGGCAAAACCTGTCCGATTATCTCATCGAATACCGCATGGAAAAGGCCCGGCAGCTTTTAAAAGACCCCCGCTGCAAGGTGGGGGAGGTGGCCGCCCAGGTGGGCTTTCAAGACCCCGGCTATTTCAGCGGGCTCTTCAAAAAAAAGTGTGGCCTCACCCCGCTGGAATACCGCAACAGCCTGCCGCGTTAGGCCGCTTTCCATAGAATCAAAAATACGTATTGTCATTCTTTGCTTCGAAAGCTTTTTTTAAAAAGCGGGTAAAACAGGCGGCCAGCTTGCATTCTGCCTAATTATTGGGCACAGCGCAGGGTGGCCGCCTCTCTTTGCGCCGTGCGGTAATATTTTACGCCGGCATAGCCAAGCACCAGCGTGGCCACAACTTTTTCCCCGTGCCGTAGTTTCAGCTTTTTGCGCAAGCAGGGGGAGGTGTTTGCGGCCATGCAGAAAAACCCGCTGTACAGTACGCCCAGGCCGCAGGCCTCTGCCATCAAAGCCATGTTGGCGGCGGCCAAGGCTCCGTTTATCTTATCGGGGGATAGAACCAAAAGCACCGCCGGGGCTTTTTTAAAGAAAAAGTGCTCGTCAATGCCCACGCGTTTGGCCGCCGGGTTTACCAGGTTTGCCAGGGGCAGCAAACGCCGGAACAGGCGTACCGCCGGTTTTTCAAAGCGTGCCACCGCCTTGCCCCGCAGTACGGTAAAACTTACATTTCCCGCATTTCCACCGGTGGGTGTGTAGCGCCCAGCCTCTATAATTTGCGCCAAAGTTTCGGGCAATACCGGCTGTTCGGTAAAATGGCGGATGCTTCTGCGGGTTTTTAGCGCTTCCAGCAGGGCCTGCGGGTTCAGTGTCCGTGGGCCCTCTATTTCCATCGGCGGCTCTTCAAAACCATCCATCGAGATTGCGGCTTTGGGGCAAGCCGCCACACAGTGGCCACACTGAATACAGCTTTGCCCCACCCATTCGGCCCTGTTCTGTTTTAGCACAATATCGCCCACGGGGCAGTCTTTTTTGCAAAGGCCGCAACCCACGCAGGCATCGGGGTCTATATAAATGTCATGCCGGTTTTTCAAGCTTTTTCCCCTCCGTTTTCCCAGCACAGGGCGTCCTCCATAATATAGTGCCGATGCCGGTTGTTCGACTGTGTTTTGTAGGCGATGGCCCCCGCCGGGCAACCCGCAATACAGGCCATGCAATGGGTGCAATGCCCCTGCCAAATGGGCTTGCCGCCCACCAGGGCAATATTGTTCATAACACACCGTTTTGCACATTTGCCGCAGCGGGTGCAGCTGCCAGATACCCTAAAGCCCCTGTCTTGCACGGTAAACGCGTAAAACAATTTGTTAACAGGGCCGCTTTGCCACTGGCTGTTTAGGGTAACCGGCTGTGCGGGCAGGGGCCTGCTGCGCTGTATTTGTGCCCCCAGTGCCGCTATGTGGGGGGCCGCTTGTTCTATTATTTCCCGGCACTCCGGTTCGCTTGGGGTGGGGAAAACTGCCAGGTAATTTTCGGGCATCAGCACCGGGGCAAGCCCATAAAAGCGCAGCCCCTTTTTGGCGCAAAGCCGCCTTGCATAAAGTTCGGCATTACCGCAGCTTCCGCCACAGGTAAGCACAAAATAACTGTTTTGGTTGCCTGTAAAATCGGTGTTTAAAATCCAGTGTTCCATCACCCTTGGCAGGCGCCAAGCGTAGGTGGGGGCCACAAACACAAGCGGTTTTTGGGTGTGAAAGCTGGCCTTTCCGCCCTTTTTTAGGTGCAGGTTTATCGAAACCAGCTCATCCTCCAACATCTCTGCCAGCTGCAGGGCCACATGCTGGCTGTTGCCCGTGCCGCTAAAATACAAAATCATCCGTTTCCCTCCTTGACAGTTGCAGTGTCCTTCTATATGATACAAATTGTATCATATAGTGCGTGGCTGTCAAGCCTTTAAATCGAGACAAAACGGGGGAAAATGTATCATGGATAAAAGAAAACTGGCCAACCAAAGGGTGAAAGACCGCCTGCTGGAAGCGCTGGTTGCCTTTGCCGGGCAACGGGACTGGTCCAAGCTAAAAGTGACCGAATTGATTGAAAAATCAGGCGTTGCACGGGCCTCTTTTTACCGCAATTTCAAATCGGTTGAGGAAATTATCGACTATGGAATACAGCGGATGGCCCTGTGCTACCACCAAAATAAACCCTATGAAAAAGAGAATTTTTACAGCCGCGAGGTGATGCTGTATAAGTTCCGTTTTTATGGGGAACATGCCGACCTCGTTTTGGCGTTCCACAGGGCCAAAGTGGCCACCTCGCTGCTGGATATTATCACCGACTGTGAAATTTACGAGTGTGGCGATATGCCGCAGAGTTCCCTTGCCAAATACGAACTTTACTATTTTGCGGGTGCGTTTTATAACATGATGCTTTGCTGGCTGGAAGGGGGCGCCACCGAAGCCCCCGAAGTGATGGCGGACGAGTTTTTGCGCATTGCGGGCAGATACACCTAGTAGCCCCCCAAGCCTAAACTGTGTCATGCAATGCTGCGTCTTATTCCGCCCTGCTGCGTCGTCCTCAATCACAATAGCTACGGCTATTGCTCAATCGTCCTTCTTGCTGTGCGAAATAATACTTGCATGCCATGCCTCAGTTTAATCTTGGTGAACTACTAGCCTTTATACCTTTTGTGGCCAAAACCCCCTGCACGATGGGGGTTCTTTTTATGCAAAATTTTCAACAAAATGTCAACATTACCCGCTTGTATACTTGTGCAGTTTTGCTCTATTCTTTTGTGTAGAGGGGCAAATGCCCCGCCATACACGGGACGATAGGATGGAGGAGAAGAAATGAAAAAGATGCTAAAGCTGATGGGGGCCGCCCTGGCCACCGCCATGCTACTGGCTGCCTGTGGCAGCACGGCAAGCAGTTCTGCGCCCGCCGCCAGTGCGCCTGCGGCCTCGGGTTCGGGCTCGGCCGCACCGGCCGCCTCGGTGGCTGGGGGCAAAAACCCTGCCGATTACAAAATTGTACTGCTGCTGCCCGGCCCCATCAACGACCAAAGCTGGAACGCCACAAACTACGCAGGGCTGGAAGCCTGCAACAAAACCCTTGGCACCAAAATGGAGTATGTGGAAAACGTACAGGCTTCTGATTTTGAATCCACCTTCCGCGAGTACGCCGAGCGCGGCTATGACCTGGTGATGGCCGCCGGCTCCCAGTTTGACGAAGCCGTGGCCGCCGTTGCGCCAAACTACCCCGATACCACCTTCTGTGTGGTGAATGGCTCCAAAAGCGACGGGGACAATGTGGCCCCCATCTTCCCCAAAGAGTATGAGGCCAGCTACATCGCCTCCATCCTTGCGGGCCATGTGTCTGAAACCGGTAACTTCGCCACCATTGGCGGCTTCCCCAACGAGCCGATGGAGCACCTGCTGGACGTATACGAGGCAAATGCGGTGGCCATAGCCAAAGAGGCGGGCAAAACAGATGCCAAGGCCACCCGTGCCTACGCCAACAGCTGGGACGACGTTGCCCTTGGCAAGCAGATGGCCGAGCAGATGATTGACAACGGGGCCGACACCCTGTTTGTGTACGCAAATGAAGTGGGCCTTGGCAGCATTGAGGCCGCCAAACAAAAGGGCGTCAAGTTCATCGGCTTTTCCAGCGACCAAACCACCATCGACCCCAACACCGTGGTGGCCTCTGTGGTATTTGATTTTGAGACCTTCTATGTATGGGCGGTGCAGCAGTATATCGATGGTTCCCTGACGGGCAACATGGTGCACGAGGCCGGCATCCAGGAGGATATCTTCAAAGCCGTGTACACCGATAACATCCCGCAGGATGTGCGCGACGCAGTGGACAGCGGCATTCAAGATTTTAAAGACGGCAAGGTAGATTTGACCGCCATGTTTGTGAAATAAATCGAAGCATTAGCGGCGGCGCCTTTAGGGGGAACGGAGGTTCCACACCCTCGGGGCGCCGCCATTCTTGCCGGGGGTGTAAGCGCCCCCAAATACGAATGGAGGAGGGACTCCTTTTGGAAGCACCCTATTTTGAACTGCAGGGCATCTCAAAATACTTTGCCCGGGTGGTGGCAAACAAAGATATCTCCTTTGCCGTGCGCCGCGGCGAGGTGTTGGCCCTTTTGGGGGAAAATGGCGCGGGCAAAAGCACCGTGATGAAAATTTTGTACGGCCTGTACCGCGCCGATGAAGGCCGCATTTTCAAAGATGGCCAGGAGCAGAAAATCCACTCGCCCAAAGACGCCATGGCTCTTGGCATCGCCATGATACAGCAGCATTTTTCCCTCGTCTCGGCCCACAGCGTGGTTGAAAATATCATTTTGGGCAACGTGCATGGCGTGGTGGATTATAAAAAAGCCCGTGCGGCGGTGCAGCGCCTGGCCGAGGAAAACGGTTTCGATATCCCCGTGGATGCCAAGGTGGCCGAACTGGACGTGGGGCTGCAGCAAAAGGTGGAGATTTTAAAGGCCCTGTACCAAAACGCAGGGCTGCTGATTATGGACGAGCCCACCGCTGTTTTAACCCCGCAGGAGGCCGATAAGCTGATGGGCTTTATCCGAGACTACGCAAAGCGGGGGGGCGCTGTTATTCTCATCACCCACAAATTGAAAGAGGTGATGGCCGCGGCCGACCGTATTGTGGTGATGCGGGCGGGCCGCCTGTGCGGCGATTTGCCCGCCGCCGAGACGGATGAGGCCCAGCTTTCGCGCCTGATGGTGGGGGAGGACTTGGAAATACCCCAAAAGGACGAAAACGCACCCGTTTTGGAAAAGGCGAAACCCCGTTTGCAGGTGGAGGGGCTCTGCCTGCAAAACCCCAAGGAGCCGCCATTGGTGGACGCTTTGAGCTTTAGCATTGCCGCGGGCGAAGTGTTTGGCATAGCCGGGGTGAGCGGTAACGGGCAGGAGGAGCTTTGCGAACTGATTTGGGGGGCGCGCAAGCCCACGGCGGGCAGTATCCGCCTGGACGGCGAGGACATCAGCGCTTTGGATATACGCGGGCGGATTGCCAAGGGCATTGGCTATGTACCGGTGGACCGCTACCGCGACGCCATGGTGATGGAGATGAGCCTTGCTGAAAACATGATGCTCAAGGCCAGTTACGGCGGGGTGTGGGCCAGCCACGGCATTCTGCGCCAAAAGGCGCTGCACAAGGCCACAGAAGAAGCCATAGAGGCCTACAATGTAAAGGCCCCCGGCCCCGACGTGCCCGCGCGTAGCCTTTCGGGCGGCAACCAGCAAAAGGTGGTGCTGGCGCGGGAGGTGCAAAGCGGCGGCTCGCTGCTGATACTGAACCAGCCCACACGCGGGCTGGACCTTGGCGCCATCAACAATATACACACCACCATACTGCGCCAGCGGGCCGAAGGGAAAAGCGTTCTGCTTGTCTCCACCGAACTCTCGGAGATTTTTAAACTGTGCGACCGTATTGCCGTTATGTACAAAGGCGCTTTTATGGGCATCTACCAGCCCGGCCAGCTTAGCACCGAGAGCATTGGCCTGCTGATGGCGGGCTATAAACCACAGGGGGAGGAGGCGCTTGTATGAGCGATAAAATGAGAGACCTGATTTGGACCAATACGGCGGCCATCCTGTTGGGGGTGCTGGTTTCGGCGGCGGGGCTGCTTTTTATGGGCATTTCGCCCCTGCCGGTGTTTGGCGAGGCGCTGGGCACGATGTTCAGCGACCTGTACACCCTGGGCGACGTGTTTTTGAAGGCCACCCCGCTTATCTTTACGGGCCTTGCCTTTGCCTTTACCTACAAGGCAAACCTGTTTAACATTGGCGCGCAGGGGCAGTTTTACCTGGGCTGCCTTGCGGCGGTGGCGCTTTCGCTCAGTTTGGGCAGCGTGCTGCCCGGCTGGCTGGTACTGCCCATTGCCGCCATTGGGGCGCTGTTGGCGGGCGGGGCCGCGGGCGCTGGTATAGGTTATTTAAAGGCGCGCTTTAAGGCCAATGAATTTTTGGTGAGCATGATGAGCACCTACGTGGCCCTGGCCCTGATGAACTACCTGCTGCGCACCTTTTTAAAAGAGGGGAAGGGGGAGTACCCCCAAACCGACGCGCTGGCGCGCGATACCTGGATACCCAGCCTGATAAAGGGCACCCGCCTGCACTGGGGCTTTGTGCTGGCGGTGCTGGTGGCCGTTGGGGTGTGGGTGCTGCTGTACAAAACCCCCCTGGGCTACCGCATCCGGGCCGTGGGGGGCAACGCCGCCGCGGCCGAGATGAGCGGCATCCGCTCGGGGCGCATCTACGTGGCAGCCTTTTTCATCAGCGGGGGGCTGGCGGGCCTTGCGGGCTTTACCGAGGTAAACGGCGTACAGCATATGCTGATACAGGATTTTGGCCCAGGCCTTGGCTCGGCGGGCATTGGCATAGCCATACTGGCAAACGGCAACCCCATCGGCATCATCTTTGCCTCACTTTTGTTTGGGGCGCTAAATGTTATGGGCAACATCATGGGGCGTATGCCGGGGCTCAACATCCCCTCCAGCGTCATTGACCTGATGCAGGGCTGCGTAATGCTGTTTGTCATTGCCGCCTATTTTGTGCGGGAGTACCTGCACAACCGCCGCGAAAAACGAAAACTGCAAAAGGTGGTGGCACAATGAGTGTGATGAGCGTGATAGTCAGCCTTTTAAGCCGTTCCCTCATGATGAGCACCCCGCTCCTCATGGGCTCCCTCAGCGAGGTATGCGCCGAGCGCTCGGGCATGATGGTAACGGCCATTGAGGGGATGTTTTTGCTGGGGGCCTGGGGTGGCTTTGTGGGCGCCTATTTAAGCGGCAGCGCCTTTGTGGGCCTGCTGTGCGCCATGGGCTGCGGGCTGGTGGTGGCGGCCATTTACGGGTTGCTCACCATCTCCATGCGCCAGCACCAGGTGGTAACGGGCACGGCGCTGAACATTTTGGCCCTGGGCTTTTGCGCCTATTTCCAGCGGGTGCTGTTCGGGGTGCCCACTTCGCCCCTCAAAATTACCCCCTTGCCGGTTCTTCCGGTTCCGCTACTCTCGCAAATCCCCATCATCGGGCCCATCCTTTTCCAGCAGAATATCCTTACCTACCTTGTGTACCTGCTCATTCCGCTGGCCTGGTTTTTGCTCTTCCGCACCTCGGCGGGGCTCACCATCCGCTCCACCGGCGAAAACCCTGAGGCCGCAGATGTCGCGGGCATCTCGGTAAACCGGGTGCGCTATATGGTGGTGCTGGCGGCGGGGCTGGTGTGCGGGCTTGCAGGGGCCTTTTACTCGGTGGGCTTTTTGGGTATGTTCACCGTGAACATGATAGGCGGCCGCGGCTGGATTGCCTTCGCCATCTGCTTTTTGGGCAACTGGAACCCGCGCGGCGCGGTGATTGGCACCCTGGTGTTTGGCCTGGCTGAAGCGCTGGCCATCTACATGCAAAGCATAGGCGGTGGGGCCTATTTCCCCAACGAACTGTTTATTGCCCTGCCATATATCCTAACCATTGTGCTCACGGTGTGGCACAAAAACTTCAACGTGCCCGCAAAGCTTGGGGTGGCGTATTCCAAAGAAAACAATTAGCTTTTACCAATTTTATTTCTGCCCTATGCTGTAAAATGGTGTATAAACAGAATAGAAAAGCCCAAAGAATGCCACGGATACAGGCCATTCTTTGGGCTTTTTATCATTTGCCTACAGGCAGCCGGTGCGGTTTGCCTACTGCGTGTTTCCTCCATCCACACTGATGATAGAACCCGTCATGTACGTGGTGTTTTCCTCTTGGGAAAGCGCCGATATGATGCCCACAATTTCCTTTACATCCCCCATGTGGGCGGGGCCCAAAAGCGCGGTGGAGGACTTGGGCTGTACATACTGATGTTCCTGCATATAGCTGCCCACGGCAATGGTCAATGGGGTGATAAACCCGCCGGGACACAGGCAGTTTACCCGCACATTGTGGCGGGCCCACTCAATGGCGGCGCATTTGCTAAGGCCAATTACGGCGTGCTTTGTGGCAGAATATACGCCAAAACCGGTTTCGGGCCGTATGCCGGAGGAAGAACCGGTGTTGAGGATGTGGCCGGACTTTTGCCCAATCATAACCCGGCCAACATGCTTCATGCCAAAAAAGCAGGCTTTGAAGTTGGAGTGCAGCACAATGTCAAAATCTTCAGCGGTCAGGTTTTCAAAATCTTTGGGCATGTGAATGGCCCCCTGGTTGTTGAAGAAAAAATCGATATGCCCATAGGCGTCTACCGTTTTCTTAACCAGTTCCTCTACTTCTTCCTCTTTGCCCATGTCCACGGTCAGGCACTCCACCCGCGCCCCCTCCGCTTTGCATTTTTCCGCCGTATTCAGCAGTTCCTCCCGGTTCCAATCGGCCAAAAACAGATGGTGGTAATTATCCTGTGCCAGGCGTATGGCTGCCGCCGCGCCAATACCTGTGGCTACGCCGCTAAGCAGTGCGGTTTTCTTTTCACGCATGATGCAAATCTCCCTTCCTTTTGGTTGGCATCTATTGGCTGGTAAATTACAGCATTTGTTCAAATGCTGTAAGCGGCAGATTAAAGGGCGCGGGCCAGTTTAGCCCCCTCTGCCGTGGCGTCTAGTGCGCGGCGGGGCTTTGCGGCATCGCCAATGGTATGGTATTCAATGCCTAAATTTTTGCAAGCCTCCTCCAGCTGGGGCTGGGCCTGGCTTTTGGCGCCCACGGCCACCACCACGGCGTCAAAGGGCAGGGTTTCGGTTTTGCCCTCACGCTCCACCACCACGCCGTCTGGGGTAAATTCCAGGCATTTTGTGCCGGTAAGCATGTTTACACCGCCGCTGTACAGCTTTTGCATTACAATCACCTTTCGGGTGGTGCCAAGGTCGGCCCCCATCTCTGGCAATTGCTCAATCAGGGTTACCTGGTGGCCTTCGTGCAGCAAATATTCGGCGGTTTCCAGGCCCACAAGCCCCCCGCCAATCACCGCTACGGTTTCCCCGGGCAGTTTTCCCCCCCACAGTATGTCTGGGTAGCTGTGTACATTGCCGCCTTCGGCCCCTGGCAGGCGCAAGTGAATGGGTGTGGCCCCTGTGGCGTTTACCACCACATCGGGCTGTAATTTGGCTATGCGCTCTGGGGTAAGCGGGGTGTTTAGCCGCACCTCTACCCCCAAGTTTTCCACCTGCTGGCCGCGGTGCAGGGCGGCGGCTTTCATTTCGGCCTTGCGGGGGGCAAGGCCCGCCATTACAAATTGCCCGCCCAGCGCGCCGCTACTCTCAAATAAAACAGGCCGGTGTCCGCGCTGCTTTAGCACGTAGGCAAGCTCCATACCCGCCATGCCGCCCCCCGCAATGGCAACGGTTTTGGGTGTTTTTGCCGGGGTGATGGCGTATTCGGCCTCCAGGCCCACGGCTGGGTTGCGCAGGCAGGTGATATGGGGGATGTCTGCCCGTTCGTTGGCGTCATAACAACCTTGGTTGCAGCCCACACAGCGCACAATGTCGTCCACCCGCCCCTCGGCGGCCTTATTGCAAAATTCAGGGTCGGCAATTTGGGCGCGCCCAATCACCACCATGTCCACCTTGTCGGCCTCCAATATTTCTTCGGCCAGGGCGGGGTCATTCATTCGGCCCACACCTATGGTGGTCATGCCGGTTTCCCGGCGTATGCGGGCGGCATTTTCAATATTAAAGCCCTTTTCCAGGTCAATGGGGGGCACTTCGTATTGAATGGCGGCGCTAATGATGTTCCCACGGGAGATATCCAGTACATCCACGCCTTTTTCTTTGGCCCATTTACAAAACTGAATCACCTCTTCAATGGTCAAGCCGCCCTCTAAATAGTCGTCGTGGGCGTCAATGCGGATGAACAAAGGCATACTGTCGGGTAGTTTGCTCCGCACGGTTTCCAGCACTTTCAGGGGGAATTTGGCGCGGTTTTCCAGCGTGCCGCCATATTCATCCGTGCGGTGGTTGATGCCGCCTGAAAGGAAGGAGTGCAGAATGTAGTTGTGTGCAAGATGCACCTCCACACAGTCAAACCCAGCCGTAACGGCACGCTGGGCCGCCTTTCCGTAGGCGTCCACCAATTCCTCTATCAGCTCATGGCTGGCGCCGGGTACGGTATATTCGGGCGAAAGGGGCATGTCACTGGCCACAATAATTTGGCTGGTAGGGTCGCCCGCAACGGCAATGCTGCCCTGCCACAACTGTACACCGGTTTTAGCGCCGGCGGCATGTACCGCAGCGTTAAAGCGGCTTAAGCCGGGAATAAAAGAGTCGTCCGCAATGGAAAAATAGTGCCCAGGGGCGCTGGGGGCATGTACGCTGGTCACCTCCAAAAAGGCAAGGCCGGTGCCCCCTTTGGCGCGTGCCACGTGGAAGTTGATGATTTGGTCGTTAATCAGGCTGTTGTGGGCAAATTTGGTGCCCATAGCGGGCAGTACAATGCGGTTCTTCAGTTCTAAATCGCGCAGTTTGATGGGGGAAAACAATTTGGGAAACAACATAAACTACTCATCTCCTCTCGGTATGGCGCAAAAGTGGCGTTCGGTTTTCTTGATTATATACCTTTTAAGAGATGTTTTCTAGCCAAAATGCCCAGTATTTTGCATATATTTATCAATGTTTTTATAAAAGTAAACAATTTGTCGTTTTGCAATCCTTGCTCTATGGCCAAAATGCTTGCCCCTTGGCTTGCAAATGGGCAAGCATTTTACAAAATAAATGATAAAAAGTAAAATATTCTAAACTCTCAAACGGAGGTATTTCAATACAATGGGGCAATTACAAAATCCAATGAGGCAATTAAAAAATATATTGTAAATCGCGTAGATGTACTTTATAATAATTAGCGCTGTGCCAAAAAGCGCACAAATTGAATTTAAAGGAGATTGAGAAATGAAAAAAACAGTCAGCCTGGGGCTTTGCACCGTGTTGCTGCTGGCAGCCCTTGCCGGATGCAGCGCCCAAAACGCGCAAGCTGCGCAAAGCGTGCAAACGCCTGGGTCGGCCACAACATCCCTTGCGGATGCAAAGCAACCCAATGAGGCAGTACAGCCCGCGGCCGCCGGTAACTTTACCGATGAGATGAAGATACCCTACGCGGTGGATATTTCGCCCGAGGACGGGGCCGACTCAGTAGAGCGGCAGGGCGACCACGCGGACTCTCCCTATTTTATGCACCCGGACGTTTACAACATGCAACCCACCGACACACTGACCATTTTGCCGCAGTTTAAAACCATACAACAATCCTCAGAGTGGAGCTGCGGTGTAACCGCCGCGCTGATGGTGTTGGAATGGTACGATAAACTGGGTGATTGGAACGAGGAAACCTTAGCGGAGCTGCGCCACAGCCTGGACGGCACCGAGATGGAGGGTTACCCCGGCACCACCCTGCGGCAGGCCATGGATATCTTTGACGGTGTGGGCGGTTTTACCTATATTTCCACCCTGGACTACGAGGATGTTACAAGCGAGGTATGGATGGACACCATACGTGGCTGGCTGGCCGAAGGCAAGCCCGTGATGATTGGCTGGAACGACTGGGGCGGGCACTGGCAGGTGATTATTGGCTACGATACCATGGGCACCGAAACCGAGGCCGACGATGTGTTTATTGTGGCCGACCCCTACGACACCACCGACCACAACCAGGACGGCTACGGCATCTACCCCGCCGAACGGCTGATGTATAATTTTACCATGTACGATAGCTTTACCGAGGAAGAGGGCGGCAACGACATGCTGTTTTTGGTGCCCAGCCCCGAGGCCTAACAAAAATTGGAATCAATGGCATAAAAAGGGCCCCCGGCTTATCCAAAAGCCGGGGGCCGCTTTTAAGCGTGAGGTAGGGGGGGCGGCAGCCCGGTTCCCATCACTTTATGCAAACTGGCAGTTGCTGCTTATATCCAGAAGGATATAGTGCGCGTCCTCGTTCGCCTTTAGGGTAATTTGGCTCTCGCCGCTTATTTCGGCGGCGTCGCGCCGGGCAAGGGGCTGGCCGTTTACACTGCCGGTTCCCTCAATTTGCACAAGATAGGCCTGGCGGCCGCTTTTTAGCTTGTATTCCATCTCCCGCCCGGCGGCCAGATGCAGCGCCGAAACCTCTACATCCTGGTGGATGTGGATGGGCGCAGCGCCCGCCTGGCCCGAGGCGATGTGCAGCCACTGGTTCTCGCGCTCGGCAAAGGTGAAGGGGACGTCGCCATAATTTGGGGCATAGCCTTTTTTATCGGGCAAAATCCAAATTTGTAAAAACCGCAAAGGGCCGTCTGTCAGGTTGTGCTCGCTGTGTAAAACGCCGGTGCCCGCGCTCATGTATTGCACCTGGCCACGGGTAAGGGTGCGCTGGTTGCCCATGCTGTCGGCGTGGGTAAGCGCGCCCTCCACCACGTAGCTGATGATTTCCATATCCCGGTGGGGGTGGGTGTCAAAGCCCGTGCCAGGCTCCACAATGTCGTCATTCAGCACCCGCAGCGCCCCAAATTGAAGGTTGGCGGGGTTGTAGTATTCGGCAAACGAAAAGTGGAACAGGCTGTGCAGCCAGCCCTTTTCACTGGTACCCATATTACGGCTATCTATCACTTTTACCATGGTAAATCCTCCATTCTTTTGTATAAGCCTGTGGTAAAACAGCTTAGTGCGGTGTTGCCTTATAATATCTTTTTTAAGATACGCACCACGGCCTCTTTTTCTTCGGCGCTCAAGGGGGCAAGGCATTTTGCCAAAAGCGCCATGTGTAAGGGGTATAGCTCGGCAATCAGTTTTTTGCCGCTTTCGCTTAGCCGCAACAGGTACGAGCGCCCGTCCCCAGGGTTTGGCAGGCGGCTTATAAGGCCCTGCCGCTCCAAATTGCGCACAACAACAGTCATGTTGCCGCTGGTGCTAAGCACCGCCTCAATCAGCATCCCAACGGTCATTTCGCCCTTGTGGTACAGGGCTTCCAGCACGGTAAACTGGGCCATGGTAAGCTCATATTGCCGAAACAGGGCCTCGCTCTCCTTATGGGTTTGCTTTAGCGCGCGGCCCAGCGCAATAATAAAACGGCCGTCTTCTTTTGTGTTTGGTGTTTTCATGTTTCGATTATATCACTAATTAGTAATAAATGCAAGCCCTATTTTTTGAATGGGCGAACTTTCGGCCAAACTCTTGACCAAACAAAAAGCCCCCCTGGGCCCAGGGGGGCAAAAACCAGCTATTTTCCGTATACCTGCTTTGCCGCCTCCACCGATTTTTTCGCGTCCTTCACGCAAAAATCTGCGCCAATGCTCTCGGCGTAACTCTCGGTTAACACGGCGCCGCCCACCATTACCTTACAGGCTAGCCCTGCTTGGCGCAGGGCCTCTATGGTGGCCTGCATGGCGGGCAGGGTGGTGGTCATCAGTGCCGAAAGGCCCACCAGTTTTGCGCCGCTTTTCTGGGCGGCCTCCACAACGGCGCTGGGGGCCACGTCCCGCCCCAGGTCAATCACGCGGAAGCCGTAATTTTCCAGCAGCACCTTGGCAATGTTTTTGCCTATGTCGTGTACGTCGCCCTGTACGGTGGCCACCACAACGGGCGGGCCCTCCTCGCCGCTTTGGCCATAGCGGCTGCGTATCACTTCAAATGCCGCGCGGGCGGCCTCGGCAGCCGCCAGTAACTGGGGCAAAAACAGGCTGCCGTTTTCAAAACCCTCGCCCACCGCGTCCAAGGCGGGCATCATCTCGCCGTTCACCAGGGCCATGCCGTCCTCACCCTCACCCAGGCGGCGGCGCACCTCCTCGGCGGCCTCTTCACGCAGGCCGTCCACAATGGCGGTTTTCAGGCAGGGGGCGGCAGGGCCGCTTTTTTGCGCCTGGGCGGCGGTGGTATCGGTTTTGGCCTGCCCCGCCTCAAAACGGCGCACATAGCGCTGGCTGTCCGGGTCAAGGCCCACCAGCAGTTCAAACGCGGCAATGGTATCCATCATATCGGTGGCGGCGGGGTTTAAAATGGGCAGGTCCAGCCCGGCCCACAGGGCCATATTTAAAAAGGTGCGGTTTACCAGCGGGCGGTTTGGCAGCCCAAAACTTACGTTGCTTACCCCCAGCAGGGTTTTTGCCCCCAGCCGGTTTTTCACCAAGTGCACGGCGCGCAGGGTTTCCTCGGGCATGGCGCCCCCCGCCCCGGCCGAAAGGGTGAGGCAGTCTATGTAGATATCCTCCTGGCGAAGGCCCTCGCTAAGGGCGCGGCTTTGTATTTTTTGTGCAATGGCAAAGCGCTTATCGGCGGTATCTGGTATGCCGCTTTCGTCCAGGGTAAGGCCAATGACCGCCGCGCCATAGTGCCTGCACAGCGGCAGTATGGCAGCCAGCTTTTTTTCCTCCCCACTGGTGGAGTTTACCAGCGCCTTGCCGTTGTAGGCCCTAAGGCCCGCGGCCAGGGCCTCGGGGTTTGCGCTGTCCAAAACCAGGGGCAGGGTACAAACGGCCTGCACGGCCCGCACGGCTCTGGGCATCAAAGTTTCTTCCTCAACACCGGGGGCGCCAACATTGATATCCAGCAACATGGCCCCGGCTTTTTCCTGTTCGGCGGCCAGGGTTTGCAAATAGCCAAGGTCCCCCGCGCGCAGCGCCTCTTGCAGGCGCTTTTTGCCTGTGGGGTTAATGCGTTCGCCCACCGGGTGTTTGCCGTTTACCACAAGGGCTTTTGTGCCGCTACAAAGTACGCTTTGGGGGCGGTAGGGCGGGGGGACGGGTGCTTTGCCGTAGGTGATTTGGGCCAGCGCCAGAATATAGTCGGGGCTGGTGCCGCAGCAGCCACCCAGCGCCATAACCCCAAGGGGCAAAAAGCCCTCGGCCTCGCGGCAAAAATCCTCAGGCGAAAGGCTATATCCCCCACCCATGGGGTTTGGTAGCCCCGCGTTGGGCTTTATAAACACCGGCAGGGGGCTGGCGGCACACAGCCGCCGTGCCAGCGGCAATATGGCGGCGGGCCCCAGCGAGCAATTGATGCCCAGTGCGCTGGCCCCAAGGGGGGCAAGGCAGGCGGCCATGGCCTCAATGGGAACGCCCGCAAAGCTGCGGCCGTTCTCTTCAAAACTCATCGATACCATGACGGGCAGGTCGCTGTTTTCTTTGGCCGCCAGCAGGGCGGCCTTGGCCTCGTACAAATCGGTCATCGTCTCAATGGCAATCAGGTCGGCCCCTGCGGCGGCCCCGGCTTTCACCACCTCGGCAAAAAGCGCGTAGGCCTCTTCAAAGCCCAAGGTTCCCGTGGGCTGCATCATTTCGCCTAAAGGGCCTATATCCAGCGCCACCCGTGCGCCGCTGCCCCCTGTGGCGGCCTTGGCGCAGCTAACGGCCCTTTGTATTACATCTTCTACCGCAAAACCGCTGCCCGCAAGCTTTTTGCCGTTGGCGCCAAAGGTACAACTGTATAAAATATCGGCCCCAGCGTCCACATAGGCGCGGTGGATGGTACTCAGCGTATCGGGGGCTTTAAAAAGCATCTCTTCGGGGCGGCCGCCCGCGGGCAGGCCCGCCTTTTGCAGCATGGTGCCCATGGCTCCATCCAAAAGGGTAAAACGGCCGTTTTCAAATATGGGGGTTTGCACAGTACGCCCCCTCCTTTCGCAGTTTACAATTTTCAAAAACCAGGCATTTGGCGCAGTGCAGGCTTTGCCCGCACCGGGGCTGTGTGGCCCTGCCCAGCAGCGCCGTGGCGCTTTTGCGCGGCAGTAATATACCACCCCTGCTGGCCGTAAGCCCAATGGCCGTCTGGGCGTCTAAAAGGCGCAGCAATTCGTGCTGAAAAGCCAGGGGGAAATCCCCATAGCCGGGGCTGTAACGCCCCGTGAGGTACAGGCTGTGGGCGGTGGCATCGCCGCGCAGCAGAGCTACAGCTTCCTCTGTGTACTGCTGGCAAAGCGCCGAGGCGCAGGCGTCCAGTAAAACGGCCAGGTGGATGTTGGTCACTTCGGCCCGGCGCACGGCGTCTTCGGGCCCGGGGCCCAAGGTTACGGCCAAAAGGGCCGCTTCAAAACAACCCTCCAGGTGTGCGGCAATGTCCTCCCCGGTTAATAGGGGGCCGTTTTCGCCAAGGCGCAGGCCGGCAAGGGGCAGGTAAGCCGCCGTAAAGCGCGGGGTAGCGGTGCGCTCCACAATCGCCGCAGCCTTTTTAAGCGGCCCGGCACTGGCCGGGCCGGGCCCGTTTTTACCGCAGCCCAAAAAACGCAAAGCTTCGCGGAGGTTAACCCGTAAAAATTTGGCAAACTGCATGGCGGCGCCTCCATTGGGTGGTTAACTGGGCTGCGTAAATGGCAAAGCGGCTTTATAACCCTAAATAATACACACCAATAGTATACACCGCTTAGCTGCCATCTGTAAAACCTTCTATAAAAAAAGCAGAGTAAAATGTGTATTCTGGCTTGACAAAAGCCCCCCGCTTTTGTATTATAGTAAGGCGCGTAGGGGTATAGCTCAGTTGTTAGAGCAGCGGTCTCCAAAACCGCGTGCCGA
>CAZKBM010000040.1:0-28507 GCA_964550985.1 uncultured Oscillospiraceae bacterium | reverse complement strand
AAGAGGATGCCGGCCCCACCAACAACTGGATGGCCCCCGAAGAGATGAAGGCCAAGCTGCGCCCCCTGTATGACGGCGCGATGAAGGGCCGCACCATGTACGTCATCCCCTATTCCATGGGGCCCATTGGCTCGCCTTACAGCAAGGTGGGCGTGGAGACGACAGACTCGATTTATGTTGTTTTGAATATGGATATCATGACCCGCATTGGCAAACGCGCCCTGGACCAGCTGGGTGATTCGAACGATTTTGTGCGCGGGATGCACGCCAAGGCCAACATTGACGAAGAAAACCGCTACATTGTGCAGTTCCCCGAGGACAATGCCATTTGGAGCGTAAACAGCGGTTACGGCGGCAACGTGTTGCTGGGCAAAAAATGCTTTGCGCTGCGCATCGCCTCTTACCAGGGCTGGAAAGAGGGCTGGATGGCCGAACATATGCTGATTTTGGGCATTGAGGACCCCAGTGGCAATGTGCAGTATGTAACGGGGGCCTTTCCTTCGGCTTGCGGAAAAACCAACCTTGCCATGCTCATTCCCCCCGATGTTTACAAAAAGCAGGGCTACAAAGTGTGGACGGTGGGCGACGACATCGCCTGGATGCACATTGGCAAAGACGGCCGCCTGTACGCCATTAACCCCGAGAGCGGCTTCTTTGGCGTAGCGCCCGGCACCAACGCCAAAAGCAACTGCAACGCGCTGGAATCCACCAAAAAGAACACCATTTTCACCAATGTTGTGCTGAATAAAGCCGATATGACCGTTTGGTGGGAAGGCCTTGACAAAAACCCGCCCGAGGACGGCATCGACTGGCTGGGCCAGCCCTGGAACGGCAAGACCAGCACCGAAAAGGGCGCCCACCCCAACAGCCGCTTTACCGCGCCTGCCATCAACTGCCCCTGCATCAGCAAAGAGTTTGACAACACCCAGGGCGTGCCCATCAGCGCCATCATCTTTGGGGGCCGTCGCGCCAAAACCGCGCCGCTGGTGTACCAAAGCTTTAACTGGGAGCACGGCGTGTTTGTGGGCAGCATCATGGCCAGCGAAACCACCGCCGCCGCCGCGGGCGCCGTGGGCGTTGTACGCCGCGACCCCATGGCCATGCTGCCCTTCTGTGGCTACAACATGGGCAGCTACTGGCAGCACTGGCTGGATATGGGCGAAAAACTGGGCGACAATGCGCCGAAGATTTTCAACGTCAACTGGTTCCGCACCGATGCAGAGGGCCACTTCATATGGCCGGGCTTTGGCGATAACATGCGCGCACTGATGTGGATTTTGGCCCGCTGCAACGGCAAGGCCGAGGCCGTGGAAACCCCCATTGGCTACCTGCCCAAAGCCGAGGACATCAACATTGAGGGCCTGGACGATGTGACCCTGGAAACCGTAAAGGGCCTTTTGAGTGTAGAAAAAGACCTGTGGCTGGAAGACGCCAAAGGCGTGGAAGAACTGTACGCCAAATTTGGCAGCCGCCTGCCCGCCAAAATGAACGAACTTTTGAAGGCCCAGGTGGAACGCCTGAACAAGGCCTAGGCTACCCATAGCTGGTAGTTACCCCGCCTTTACCGGGCAAGCACCCGGATAAGATTACATTTTGATTGAGAGGAGCGACACAACATGGATTTGAAAGGTTCAAAAACCGAAGAAAATTTGCTGAAGGCATTTGCCGGTGAAAGCCAGGCCCGCAACAAGTACACCTTCTACGCCTCCAAGGCAAAAAAAGAGGGCTACAACCAGATTTCCGACCTCTTTTTGGAGACGGCCGGCAACGAAAAAGAGCACGCCGAACTGTGGTTTAAAGCCTTGCACGGGGATGACATTCCCGACACTGTAACCAACCTGATAGACGCGGCTGCCGGCGAGCACTACGAGTGGACAGACATGTACGCCGACATGGCCAAAACCGCGCGTGAGGAAGGTTTTGCCGCCATTGCCGCCCAGATGGAGGGCGTGGCCGCCATTGAAAAACGCCATGAAGAACGTTACCTAGCCCTGAAAAAGAACATTGAGGACGGCAAGGTGTTCACCCGTGACGGCCAGCAGGTTTGGATTTGCACAAACTGCGGCCATATCCACATTGGCCCCGAGGCACCTCAGCTTTGCCCGGTGTGCAAACATCCCCAGGCCTACTTTGAAATTTACGTGGAGAACTACTAAGGAATCATACTGCACTGGGCAGGGCTTACCGCAGGGTGAACTTTGCATAGGTTTGGTTCTAAAAACCCCCTTGGCGGGGCCGGTAAACGGCCCTTCCAAGGGGGTTTTATTTCTAATTATATACCCTGCCTTTTGCGCTGTCTTTTTAGCACAAAAAAATGTTTTTGCCGGTGCGGTGTGTAAGTTATTTGTGAAAACGCTGTAGCTTTGCCACGGCATTTTCGCAGCCGTTTTCACCGGCGCCGTCAAAGGGTATTATTGTATACTCAAAAGCCATAGCACATACCCCTTACTACAGCAGGCTGGCCACAAGCTGTGCACCCGAACTTGCGGCCATTGCAAGGCCAATGCCCTAAACAATACTACATCAGCCTCCCTGCGGCACCTCATAAATGCGCAGGGTATCTGAGGTAAACACCAGCTTCAGCCCGCTGAGCTGGCTCTCCTCCCCGGCCATTTGGCTGCTGAAAACCAGGTAGTCAATCCCCCACTCCCGGCAGAGGCGCAGCACCTCTTCGGGCGGGGTTTGGGCGCTGAACAATGCGCTATTTACAGCCAGGCGCTCCTCCACCGATTCTTTTGGCACGCCCATGTTGGTTACAGCGTACTGGAAACCCTCCATAAAGCCCTGCCGCCCCGAAAGGCCCGAATACAAATTGCTGATGCCCTCGGCCCTTGCCCCGGTGTGAATCCGGTTTGTGGCAAACATCAAGTCCTTAGGGGCATTTTCTTTCAGCCATTCCATTCCGGCCTGGTCGTCGGGGCTCATTACCACATCATAGGGGTATTTTTCCAAAAAGCCCAGGTTTGTGGCCAGCCGCCGGGCCCCGCTGCCCACCAGGTTTGTGTACAAAAAGCCCGCCGTAATAAAGCCCGCCGCCGCAAAAAAGGCCACTATGCCCACAAATATCCGCTGGGTAACGCGCTGCTTTTTGGGTGGCGCGTTTTGCCTTTGGGGTAGAGGCTTTAGGTACTGTAGGTTGCCCACGGCCAAAAGGCTTATGAAAAAAATACCGGTGTACAAAAAGTAGTTTTGGCTCATGTGCGGGTGGTATACCAAAAAATAGGCCAGGGTGCCGCCAATGCCCGCCGCATAAAACAGCATCCGCTCGGGCGCAAGTTTGGTAAAATATCGTACATCATGGAAGAGGCCCCGCACAAACAGTGGAATTTGGGCGGGCATCAACAGCAGCATCTGCACCAGGTAGAAAAAGGGCAGGCTGGCCTTCCAGCCGCCGGGGAACTGGGTTTTCACACGCTCTAAAATATTGGCAAAATACCCCACGCCCAGGGTGCCGTCCAGGCTAAAGCGAGTGCTGCTATTGGCCCCACTGCGAAAAAGCACAAAATAGAACAGAATAAACACCCCACCCAAAACCAGGCCCAAAACCAGGCCCCGCAAGCCCGTTTGCTTTAGCGGCAAGCCCACCAGCAGGGTGAGCCCCAGTGCCACCACCACAATGGCAGCCATGGGCCCTTTGGAGACGCAGAGCAGCACAAAGGCGCACACCGTTAAAACCTGGTGCGCCACCCCTACCCGGTAGGCCTTGCGGGCCGATGAGACGAACAGCCCCAAAAATACCGAGAGCACAATGCAGGCCGTGGTTTGGCTGTTGATATTTGTGATGAGGTGAACGATATTTTGGTTCCAAAAAACACTCCAGCCGTTGGGAAGCACCTTCCACAGGCTGGCGCAGCTGAACAAAAACAGCGAATAGGGAAACAGGAGGTTGCGCAAAGTATTCCCCGGCCACAAAAGGCAGGCCAGGCGGTACAGGCAAAACACCAGCGCGGCCAGCATCAAGGGCTGCATGTAAAAGGCCACTATGCTGTAGGCATCTATGCCGCTTACCAGGCTCAAGGCGCCAGCCAAAAGTTCGGTAAAATAATGGTAGCTAAGCCTCACGTCAAAATAGCGGATATCGATGGGGGGAAAGGCCAGTTTAAAGCTGCCCGCGTTGCCCGCGTTCCACAGCAGGTCATGGTCCAAAAGGGTGTTGCCCACACTGAGAGGCAGGGCGTTTTTTACCACCCCCGTAAAGGTGTACACCAGTAGTAAGGCCGCAAATAGCAGTACCAGCATCCACTGCTGGGGCTGCAAAACAGGTTTGGGCAGCCAAAGCGCCCCGCCCGCTTTTTTTACCGCAAGCCCTTTTAGCACCAGGGCCGCAAGGCCCAGCAAAGGGGGCAGCAGCCAAAGCAGCCAAAGCACCCCCAGCCGCATGGCAAAACAGTACAGCACGGCAAAAAAACCCCCGCCCATCAACAGGGCCAATGGGCCGGTGTAGCCGGGCAACCAGTTTTGGGTTTTTACCACCCTGGCCCAAAAAAACCCCGGAAGCACAATATAGGCCGCCACCACCAGCCAAAACAGCAGGGCCTGCCACAGGCTGCCGCCGCCATACAAGGCTAAAACCACATACAGCAGCCCTACCCCGGCCACCAGGGCCATTTTTAAAGGGGTGCAACCTGTGTACTGGCGCAGCGCCCAGTGTTTTGCTTTATCCACAGCTACCTCTTTTCTACGTATGCGGGGCGGCGCCCTCGGCATCGCCGGTTTTGGTAAGGCCCCTAGCCAGGCCCAAAAGCGCTTTGGGGCGGTTGAGAGCCGGGTTTTGAATCACGGCTGTAAGCAATTCTTCCAGCACCCGGCCACAGCGCTCGCCACTGATGCCCTGCGCTTTCAGCGCGTCTCCATCTATGGCAAGCTCCCGCAGGCGGTAAGGTTCGCCCGCCGCCTGTATGCGGCGAATGAAGGCCGGTTCGGTGATGTAATAGGGGGAAAGCGCCGCAAAGGTTTCGGCAAGGGGCAGATAATCGCCCGCAAAACCCCGAATTTTGGTTTTCAGCGCCGTGTGGTTTTTGGCGGGGCCCGCCCTATACAGCCGGGTGTATTCCTCCATCTGGCGCAGCTGGCCGTTACTAAACCCAAAGGCCTCGCCCACCGTTGCCACATCTGCCCTGCACAAGGTGATGAGGGCCCACCAGCGGCAAAGGGGCAGGCAGGCCGTGCGGGAGAGAGAGGCCAGCGGCGGTGCATAGCATAGGCCGTAGCCCTGCAAGGCGCCACAGCTTACCAGCGGCCCCAGCGTTTGAGGGCCCTTGCTAAGCAAAATTTTCTCCAGCTCCCAGCGCACCCGCGTATGGCTTAACCGCATTGTCTCCCCCGCACACTCCAGCGCCGCGTTCAGGGTGCTCAGTTCCGCCTGGAAGCCCAGCGCGGCGCTGAAACGGAACATCCGCAGGATACGCAGGGGATCCTCTTTGAAGCGCGCGCGGGGGCTGCCCACACAGCGCAGGATGTGCAGTTGCAAATCCTCCTGCCCGCCAAAGGGGTCCACCAGCAGGCTGCCGTTATAGGCCATGGCATTTACGGTAAAATCCCGCCGCCACAAGTCCAGCAGTAAATTGCCGCAAAATTGCACATTTTCAGGGTGCCGCCCGTCCTTGTAACCGCTCTCTATCCGGCAGGGAGTTATTTCACAGTGGCCCCCGGGCAGGCCAAGGCGCAGTGTACCGTAGGGGCCGCCTGTATCGGCCGCCGCAGGGAACAGGGCCTGCAGTTCCCGCTTTTGCAGGGTTGCGGTAAGGTCCCAGTCCTCGGGCATCTGGCCCAAAAACAAATCGCGCACGGCGCCGCCCACCACATAGCCCTGCCCACCCGCGCCCTCAACAGCGCGCAGAATTTCGCCTATGGCTTCTGGCAACTGTGGAAACATAGCCTATCCTCCTGCACAGGGCTGCGGCGGAGCGGGGGCCTCGCCTGCTGCCTTGCGCAAACCATTTCTTTTTCAGTAGTATATCACATTTTCACATCAATTGTCTTGGGCGGTCCCCCGCAGATGTGGTATACTTAAATAAAATTACAAAAAGTATGCTGGGCCGCCCTGGGGCCGTATTTTGCCCCAAAACGGCGGCTGGGAAAGAAGGGCCCCCGAATGGACACTACACTGGATGAACTTTTAAAAACCCCCAAAACCCTGCACTTTGTGGGCGTTGGGGGCAGCGGAATGTATCCGCTTGTACAGATTATGCTGGCAAAGGGCCACCGCATACAGGGCAGCGACGTAAACGAAGGGGACATTCTAAATTATGAGCGCCGGCAGGGCGTGCGGGTGATGATGGGCCACCGGGCCGACAATGTGGGGGGGGCGGATCTTGTCGTCTATTCGGCGGCCATACGGGCCGATAACCCCGAGCGGGAGGAGGCGGCACGCAGGGGCATCCCCAGTGTGGAGCGCAGCGTGATGCTGGGCTATGTGGCCGCCTTGTACCCCCATGCGCTGTGTATTGCGGGCACACATGGCAAGACCACCGTAACCGGCATGGCCGTGCAGGTTTTGGAGATGGCTGGGCTGGACCCCGCCGCCGTTATTGGGGGCAAACTGCCCCTGATAGGCGGTTATGGCAAGGCGGGAAAGGGCGAGGCCATTGTGGTGGAGGCCTGTGAATTTCATGACACATTTTTGCAGCTGCGGCCCAAGACAGCCGTGCTTTTGAACATTGACAACGACCATTTGGACTATTTTGGCAGTATGGAAAATTTAAAGGCCTCTTTTCGCAAATTCTGCGAAAAGGCCACGGGCGGCATTTTGTTTAACGGCGACGACGAGGGAAGCCGAGAGGTGGTAGAGGGCCTGCCCCAGCCAAAAACCGCCTTTGGTTTGGGCGAAAGCTGCGCGCTGCGGGCCGTAAACTGCCACGAGCACCGCCCCGCTTACTGGGCTTTTACGGTTTTAGAGGCCGGTGAAGCGCAGGCCGAGGTAGCCCTTGGGGTGCCTGGGCGGCACAACATTTACAACGCCCTGGCCGCCTATGGCGCGGCCCGCCGCGCCGGAGCCACCCCCATGCAGTGCGCCGAGGGGCTGGCCCGCTTTGGGGGCACCGGGCGGCGCTTTGAGGTTTTGGGCAAGGTGCGCGGGTTTACCGTAGCCGATGATTACGCCCACCACCCCGCCGAACTGAAAGCCACCCTGAGCGCCGCCGCCGAAATGGATTACGGCGCGGTTTGGGCGGTTTTTCAGCCCTACACCTACAGCCGTACACGCCAGCTTTTTAAGGAGTTTGCCGAGGTGCTGCCCCTTGCCCAGCATGTGGTAATGACGGCCATTATGGGCGGGCGGGAGCGCGCCGAGGACCACACCATCACCACGGCGGAACTGGCCGCCCAAATGCCCGGCAGTGTGTGGTTTGAGACCCAGCGCGAGGTGGCCGATTACATTTTGGCAAATGCCAAATCCGGTGATTTGGTACTTACCCTGGGCTGCGGCGATATTTACAAATGCGCCCACATGCTGCTGGAGGCGGGGGCAGTGGATGCTGGCTAAAAGCCATTTTGCGTTTTTATGGTAGACCCCTACATAGATAGCCGGCCAGCCTGAATCACTTTTCCGGTTGGCCGGCTGTTGTTTGCCCTACAAGGGGCCTTGCTCCAGCACCACATAGGCAAAAGCGAGGCCCGCCTCATGGCTTACACTCAGGTGGCAGCGCAGGTGGTTTACCTCACAAAAGGCTTTTGCCGCGCCGGATAAACATAGGTAGGGTGCGCCGCTATCTTTGCGCAGGGCCGCAACATCACACAGGGCAAAGCCGCTAAGGCCCTTGCCACAGGCTTTTAAAAAGGCCTCTTTTGCCGCAAAGCAGGCGGCGGCGCTGGCGGCGGCCTGCCCGCCTTTGTTTTGAAACAGTTCGGCCTCGGCGGGGCTGAACACCCGCTGCACAAAATGGGGCCGCCGCAGGCTTTTTTCCATGCGGGCCATAGCTACGCAGTCCAACCCAAAACCCACACTCCAGGGCGCCTCCTTGTGCCCCGTGGGGGGGCGTTTTGCAGGGTACACATAGGCTTTTTACGGCTTACAGCAAGGTACAGGGCCGCAGGGCTTTATTTTTCACCGCGCGGGTTGCCAAAAAGCAGGGGATGTTGTGCTCTTTCAGCCTCCCCTCCCGGTTTGTGTCCTCCATCAGGTGCGTCAGGATGAAGCCCGCTTCCAACTGCCCGCCTAGCTGCTCTTCCACCGTGTGGGAAAATTGCATTCCGTCGCCTGTCTTTTCCAGCTGTGCGCGCTGCTGGGCGTTCACCAGCGGGTTAAAAGGCAGGGTGTTTTGCAGGCGGCTCTCCGCTTCATCAAACACATAGTTCATGCCGTTATCCAGCCCCGAGAGTAAAATACCCCCATCCTTCAAAATACGGTAGCACTCTTTAAAAATAGATTTCACCTCGGCCACATAGCAGTTGGAAACCGGGTGAAAGATAAGGTCAAAACACTCGTCTGCAAAGGGCAGGGGTTTCGTCATATCCGCGCGGATGATTTCGATGGCGTAGCCCTCTCGCCGGGCCACCATGCGCTCTGTTTCCAGTTGTTTTTGGGAGTAATCCAGCACGGTGCACACCGCGCCTGCAGCCGCAAAAAGGGGCATTTGCTGCCCGCCGCCACTGGCAAGCCCCAGCAACGTTTTCCCCCGTAGCTTGCCAAACCACGCCGCCGGTACGGCTTTATTGGGGGTAAGCACCACGCTCCACTCGCCCTGCACCGCCCGCCGGTATTCCTCCCTGGTAACGGCTATCCCCCACTCCCAGCCCTCTTCCACCCATCGGTCAATGGTTTTTGCGTTGATATCCTGATAGTTCATACCTAACCTCTTATTTTTAACTATACTGATTAAAACGTGCTTTTTATACTGTATAGCAAAACGGCCCCCCTTGTCAAAACAGGCGGGGGGTGGTATAATGCAAGGCATATTTGCAAAACGCGGCGATGAAGGAAAGTACCTGTTTTTTACCCAACACAGAGAGGGGCGCCCCCCGGCTGAAAGCGCCCTTTGGCAAAAATGGCGAAGTTCCCTTTTGAGCGGCCCCGCTGAACCGGTGTAAAACCCGTGGTAGGCTGGGCGGGCAGCCCCCCTTACCGGGCCCAGCAAGTGCCGCGCCGCCGCAGTATGGCGGTGTGCGGAAGTTTTGGGTGGTACCGCGGAGATTCACTCCGTCCCGATTGGGGCGGGGTTTTTTATTGGGGCAAAGCAAATAGCAAGTGGTTTGTTGAAAAGCGATGCAAAGCATAAGCGTTTTTAGGAGGAAGGATACAATGAAAGAGGCACTTTTGGGCATTCGGGAGAACGCTTT
Source organism: uncultured Oscillospiraceae bacterium (assembly GCA_964550985.1). Taxonomy (GTDB): domain Bacteria; phylum Bacillota; class Clostridia; order Oscillospirales; family Ruminococcaceae; genus JAAYCI01. The sequence goes on along the minus strand of CAZKBM010000040.1, from coordinate 19,231 downwards.
GGGCCAAATTGCGGCCGCTGCCAACGAGGCCGCGCTGGACACGCTGCGGGTACAGTACCTTGGTAAAAAAGGTGAACTGACCGCCATTTTGAAACAGATGGGGGGCCTTTCGGCCGAGGAGCGGCCCGCCATTGGTGCGCTGGCGAACCAGATACGCACCGAGGTGGAGGACGCCGTCGCCCTGCGCGCCGCCCTGCTGGCCGACCTAGTGCGCCAAAAACGCCTGGCCGAGGAATGCCTGGACGTAACCCTGCCGGGCACACGCCCCCAAAACGGCGGGCAGCACCCTTTTGGCCGGGTGCTGGAAGAACTGGAGGAAATCTTTTTGGGGATGGGCTTTAGCGTGGTAACGGGGCCCGAGGTAGAGTACGACAAATACAATTTTGAAATGCTGAATATGCCCAAAAGCCACCCCGCGCGTGATACGCAGGACACCTTCTATATCACCGAGAATATCCTGCTGCGCACCCAAACCAGCCCCATGCAGGTGCGCACCATGTTGAAGGAAAAGCCCCCCATCCGCATCATCTGCCCCGGCCGGGTATACCGCAGCGACCCCGCCGACGCCACCCACTCCCCCATCTTCCACCAAATTGAGGGGCTTGCCGTGGATAAGGGCATCACCTTTACCGATTTAAAAGGTACGCTGGACCTCTTTATCAAGCAGCTCTACGGGCCGGACACAAAAACCCGCTTCCGCCCCCATCACTTCCCCTATACCGAACCATCGGCCGAGATGGACATGAGCTGTTTCAAGTGTGGGGGCAAGGGCTGCCCGCTTTGCAAGTACGAGGGCTGGATAGAAATTTTGGGCTGCGGCATGGTGCACCCCAAGGTGCTGGAGAACTGCGGTATCGACAGCGAAATTTACTCTGGCTTTGCCTTTGGCATGGGGCTGGAGCGCATTGTGATGATGCGTTATGACATTGACGATATGCGCCTTGTGTACGAAAACGACCTGCGCTTTTTGCGCCAGTTCGCGTATTAAGGCTTACATCCATTACGGAGGATAATAAAGATGAGACTAGCACTGAAATGGGCGCAAAGCTACGCCAATTTTACGGCCACTCCCCAAGAATTTGCCGATAAAATGACCATGAGCGGCTCAAAAGTGGAAACTTATACCTGCGAAGGCGACCGGATGAAAAACGTGGTGGTGGGCCGTATTGACAAACTGGAACGCCACCCGGACAGCGACCACCTGTGGGTTTGCCAGGTGAATATTGGAAGCGAGAGCGTGCAGATTGTGACCGGCGCACAAAACCTGAAAGAGGGCGATTTATGCCCTGCCGCCCTGCATGGGGCCAAACTGCCAAACGGCGCCGAAATCAAACGCGGCAAACTGCGGGGGCTTGAATCGAACGGGATGCTGTGCAGCCTGGATGAGCTGGGCCTGACCCTGCACGACTTCCCCCATGCCGTAGAGGATGGCATTTTGGTGTTGGAAGAGGAGGCCCCCCTGGGCCAAAACGCCGCCGTGGCCCTTGGCATGGACGATACCGCCTTTGATTTTGAAATTACCCCCAACCGGCCGGATTGTCTTTCGGTACTGGGGCTTGCGCGGGAGGCCGCCGCCACCTTTGGGGCGCCTTTTGAGCCGCACGAACCCACCCTGCCCACCGGCAGCGGCGACATTGGGCCCCACCTGGCTGTACAAATAGAAGAGCCCCAGCTCTGCCCGCGGTATTCGGCCGCCATGGTGGAAAATGTGCGCATCAAACCCAGCCCCCTTTGGATGCGCCAGCGGCTACGCCTTTCGGGCGTGCGGCCCATCAACAACATTGTGGATATTACAAACTATGTGATGCTGGAGTTTGGCCAGCCCATGCACGCCTTTGACTACGCCTATGTAAACGGCGGCAAAATTACCGTGCGACGGGCCGCCCAGGGCGAAACAATAGTGACGCTGGACGGCGCCGAGCGCGCCCTTAACCCCGAAATGCTGGTGATTGCAGACGAAAAAGGCCCCATTGCCGTGGCGGGCGTAATGGGGGGCGAGTATTCGGGCGTATATGAAAATACAAACCGTGTGGTGTTTGAAAGCGCCAATTTCAACGGCCCCAGCGTGCGCAGCACCTCCCGCAGCCTAGCCCTGCGCACCGAGAGCAGCGGCCGCTTTGAAAAAGGCCTTGATCCCGAGGCGGCCGGCCCCGCACTGCGCCGGGCGCTGGAACTGGTAAAAGAACTGGATGCCGGAGACATTGTGGGGGGCGTTTTAGACGAGTACCCCGCCCCCCAAAAACCGCGCCGCCTTCCCTTTGAGCCCGCCACCATCTGCCGGCTATTGGGTATTACGGTGCCCGCCGAGGAGATAGCCGATATTTTGCGGCCTTTGGGTTTTGCCGTACAGGGCGGCGAGGTGCTGGTGCCCAGCTTCCGCGCCGATGTCTCACGCAGTTGTGACCTGGCCGAGGAGGTGGCACGCTTTGTGGGCTACAACAAAATACCCATGACGGTACTGCGTGGCGAAGCCAAAGCCATACCCACCCAGCGGCAGCTTTTTGCACGCAAACTGGTACGGCTGCTTACGGGCTACGGCTTTTGGGAGTGTGAAACCTTTAGTTTTTACAGCCCCAAAAGCTTTGACCGCATCCACCTGCAGGCCCAAAACCCCCTGCGTAAGGCTTTGGCAATCTCGAACCCGCTGGGGGAGGATACCTCGCTGATGCGCAGCACCGCCCTGCCCAGCCTTTTGGAGGTTGTGGGGCGCAACTGGGCCGCCCGCAGCGAAAGCGCCGCCCTGTTTGAGCTGGCAACAGAATACCTGCCCGGTGAAAACCCCGAGGAACTGCCCTGCGAGCGGCAGAAGCTTGTGTTGGCCGCCTACGGCAAAAGCTGGGACTACCTGGCTATGAAAGGGGTGGCCGAGGCGCTGTTCGCGGCGCTGGGGCTGGACGTTCCCGCTTTGGAAGTGCGCCGCAACGAGGCGGGCGAAAGCTACCACCCCGGCCGCTGCGCCGATATCTATCTGCGGCTGCCCGAGGCAGGCGCACCGCCCCGTGAGGCGCTGCTTGCCACCCTGGGCGAAATTCACCCCGCGGTAAACGAGGCCTACGATATCCGCCCCAGGGTGATGGCGGCCGAAATTTATGTGGAAACATTGGCTTTGGCGCTGGGCGGTATACCGCAGTATAAACCCCTGCCCAAGTTCCCTGCCGTAACCCGCGATTTGGCCCTTGTATGCGAGGAAGATGTGCCTGCGGCCACCCTGGAAAATACCATCCGCAAGGCGGGTGGGAAACGGCTGGAAAGCCTTGCGCTGTTTGACATCTACCGTGGCGACAAGCTGGGCCAGAGCAAAAAAAGCCTGGCCTATAGCCTGATATTGCGCGACGCCGCCGCCACCCTAACCGATGAAGAAGCCGACGCGCTGATTGCCAAAATTTTGGAAAAACTGGCGGCGGTGGGGGCCAGCTTGCGCAGTTAGCCCGCCCCCCAGGCTTTGCCCTGCGCCGCCACACGCCTGCCACCATGGGCCTGCTTTGGGCAAATGATACGGTTTTTCTTGCAATTGCCCCCCAAAAAGACTATAATACTAGAGAATATGAAGCCATAAGGAGGGTGAGCAATGGACGAGCCAACCACGACCATCTTCTCGGTTCATGAGGATAAAGAACAGGAGATCCGGCAAATCATGGCCGAGGTTTACAGCGCCCTGAAGCAGAAAGGGTATAATCCCATCAACCAAATTGTGGGGTATATTTTATCTGAGGATCCTACCTATATCACCACCTACGGAGGCGCCCGCACCAAAATTTGCAAGGTGGATAGGGACGATATTTTGCAGGCCATGGTGCGCAGTTACCTGGGCGAATAAAAAGGAGCGAAGCGAATGGCGTTTACAGCCAAAATGACCTACAAAAAGCACGCGCTTGTGCGCTGTAAAAACGAGATGTATTACGGGGACATGAGTGACCCCTGTGTGGTTTTTATGCAAATTTTATCTACCCGGCCAGAAAATGGCGCCGAAATGCCCGATAAAATTATGGTGATGTTGCTTTCCACCGACGACACCCTGCCCCCCAAAGACCGCATTAAAAAACAAAGTGTAAAAAACGGCCTGTACAACGCGCTGGATTTTGCGGCCATTATGCTGGAGCGGGCTCTGGCCGATGAAGGCTAGCTTTATTGGCTATACACAACTGGTTGTAACAAGGCCGCAGGTTCCAAACGGCAAAAACACAAGCAGGCGGCTTTTTATTTTAAGCCGCCTGCTTTTTTGCTTGTGCCAAAAAATACAATAACCGAGGTAAACGAACCATGCTGCTCTATTTTCCGGGCCTTAAAAGAACCTATTACGTCATCTGCATGTTAACCATTCTCGCATCGCTTGCCATTTTTTCGGGCGTGGTCATTGGGCCTGAAGAGCGGTTTTGGTATGCCTTTCCCATCTGGATTGCATTGCTTCTGCTGGCCGTTCTCCTCATTGCCACCATTATGGGAATGGTGGCCAACAGGCGGTATAACACGCAGGTGCGGGCCTGCTATAGCCGGTGCAACATGGGGGAATATATCGGCCTGATACAGGAGATGCTGGGCTACAGCAAAAGAAAATCCCGTGTGCGCAATGTTCTTCTTTATGATTTATCTTCGGGCTACATGCTGCTTGGCAGGCCCGGCGACGCCATGGCGGTATTGCAGGGACACTTCCCACTGGATGGCAGCCGCACTTTAGAGGCCACGCTGAACCTGGCTTATTACAACAGCTTGGTTTGCTATCATCTGATGTGTGGGGATGCCCCCGGCGCGCGGCGCAGCCTTGCCGAACTAAAGCAATGCCTGGAAAGCACTAAGATACCCGAAAACCTACGCCCCGCCCAAACAGCCTATTATGCAGAAAAAGCCTGCCTTACTGATATGGCCGAAGGGAATTATGAGGGGGCCAAACGCTTTTTTACCAATGCCTTGGAGTTTGGCAAAACACCCCTGGAAAAGGTGAAAGCCAGCTACCACCTGGCCCGTATCCACCTGCACGAGGGCGACACGGCCAACGCCGAAAAAGAATTTGCCTATGTGGCCGAGTTTGGCGGCGATACCCGTTATGCCCAGTGGGCGCGGGCCTATTTGGCCAAAAGCCCCGGTTTGCCCAGCCAACTGCCCGTTTAAAGCCGCCTATTTTTGCCGCGTTTTCAGCCCCTTGCCCTTTCGGCTTGCAGGCGGATATCCTGCCCCAAAAAGCGCATGGGGTGGCATTCGCCCAAAAGGCGAGAGGCAATTTTTTCCGTATACCGCTGTTCCAGCATACTTTGGGTGCAGATATTCGTGGTATAAATGGTGGCGCGCCGGTTCATCCGGCCATTGATGAGTTCATACAGGCGGCTGCGGGTGTAGGCGTCCAGATATTCTGTGCCCAAATCGTCCAGCACCAAAAGGTCTGCCTCCAGCAGGGTGGTAAAAAAATCACCCTTTCCCTCCCAGCTGCGGCGCTCGGCATCCAGCTTGGAAAAGGCGCTTTGGGCACTTACATAAACAACGTCGTATCCACGTTCTAAAACAGCACCCGCTATGCTTAGCGCCAGGTGGGTTTTGCCCAGGCCCGCATCGCCATACATGTACAGGCTCAAGACATTTTTAGGGAATTTTTGCGCGTATTGCACGCAGTTTTTTAAGTTGGCCTCCATCAGCGCGCGCGGGGAAACCTGAAACCCCTCCAGCTGCTGGGGGTAGCGGTTTAAATCAAAATTTTCAAACCGGCACAGAGTTAAGGGCCCCGAACGGTTTACCTCCTCCCGCCGCAGCCGCTTTAGCTCTTCCTCCACACAGGCGCACAGCGCACCCTCTACACGGCCGGTATCCTGGCAGTGGGGGCAGTGCCAGCGGGGGTATAAATCTTCTTCGGTATAGCCGTGTTTTGCCAGCGCTTCGCCTCTTTGCGCTTTAAGCTGGTGCAGTGCCTCCAGCTTTTGGCGGCTTTCTTCGGCCTTCCCGCCTGCGGCCAGCAGGGCCGCTTCACACCCCGCTTCCCGCATTTGCCTATCCCACTGGGCCAATTCCGGGCAGGCCGCATATACCTCTTCGGTCTTTTCTACCGCCAGGGTTTCGGCGCGCTGGCGGCGGGAGGAAAGGCCGCGCATGGCCTGGTTGTATAGTTCTTGCCGGTTCATGGCTGTTCTCCCTCCCACTGTATGGGGTTAAAAAAGGTGTTTTGCAAAAGGTCCTCCTGTGCGGCGGCGGCTTTGGGGCTGCGCTGCACACTCAGGTTTGTCCCCTCCTCCCCCCGGCGCATATCGGCGGCGGAGGCATAGCCCTTTGCATACCATCTTTTTAATATTCCGTTTAAATAGCGCAATTCCTCCCGTTTATCACCCGCGGCAAGCCTTGCGGCCTCCACCATCTCTTCCCCATAGCCATATTCTTCCTGCCACTGGTCTATCATGCGGCGTTCGGCTGCGGTAAAGCTGGTTTTTTCCCGGCCAAACAGCCCCGCCATAGCGGCATAGTTCCCCTCGCGCTGCGAGAGGCGGTGCAGGTAGCGGTCGGCTGCCTCACAGTCGTCAATGCCCTCTTTGCGCCAGCTTAACAGGGTGCGCTCCACCCTTCCCGCGCCACTTTTGCGCTCGGCCGCGCAGTGCATAGCTGCCATTAAAATCAAATCGGCTGCAAAGCCATCCACACAGTACAGGGTGCAGTAGATATCATATTCTTTTTGGTTCACCACGCCCCCAAATATATGCTGCAGTTCCTGCATCATGGCCCCCAGCACGGGGTCGTTTTGCACGGCCAGGTTGGCCTGCCCTGTGTGCAGGTGCTGCCTGCGCAGCTTTTTGGGGGGCGGCAGGGGGGCCTCCTCCCCTTCGGGCGGGGCCAGGCGCACCAAAAGGCCAGCTCCCTCCCAGTAAAGCAAGGCCTTTTCAGCCGCTTCCGCGCTGATATGCAGCCCTTCGGCCACCTCTTTGGGCCCGCATTCCCCCCCGGCCAGCACATACAGCGCCACCTTAATGCGCGGCTCGCTCACCTCGGGGAAGCCCAAGCGCGAAAACACCAGCTGGGGAACCGCTATACAATCGCCATAATTTTCAGCCGCTTTGAACATTCGCGCTCCCCCTTTTTGTTTTGGGAAAAGCGGCAGCCCTTCCCTTTTTGCCCATATACAGTTTTGCTTCAGCGGGGTAAGCGCTTGTGATGTTGGCTCCCAAATTGGATTCCAAAAAAGAATAATAATACGATGATTCATTATTTATAAAATATTCCAGCCCTGTGGCTGGAATGCGTTACCCGGTATATTAGTATACCATTCGCCGCTGCCAAATTCAAGAAGGGCCTGCCCTTGGAGGGCCCATAACTTTGCAAAAAACGCTTTGCACGCGCACCCCGGTATTTCAGATAAAAAATCAGAGTATTTTACTAGTAAAAACAATGGCTATTGCGTCAAATAAAGGCTTGTTCCATGGGTTAGAATGTGGTAAAATTGTGCAGTATTATTTAAAATTGAGAAATGGAACAGGAAAAGAGGTACTTTATATGCCAGCGGAGAAAAAGCATAAAAAGGCAGACCTTTCGCTTAAAACCATTTTAACCCGTAAGATGGTTTTGGCTTTTATGATTCCCATCACCATCAGCATTATTGTGGTTATTGCCATAACATTTGTAAACCTTTCGGCCGAAAAAAACCGGGAGATTCAAACCCGCAATTCCCTTTTGATGGCCAATATGACCGAGCGGATTCAAAAATTTCAAAGTGAAGTGCAGCTTTTGGCCCAAAATGGCGCTGTCGCCTCGCTGGACCCAGGCCAGGCAGAACCCTACCTGCAAAGCTTTATGCAGACCGAGGGCGAGGTGTGGTCTCACTTTTTGATAACCGACGGCACGGGCACAAACCTGGCCCACACCGACGGCGAGAGCGCACGGGGCGTTTCGATAGCCGACCGCAGCTATTTTACCGTACCGTGGAACGAGGGCAAAACCTTTATTGCCGAGCCCACCATTTCCAAAAGTACCGGCCGCCGCATTTTGGCCATAGGCACCCCCATTTACAAAGATGGCGCACCGGCGGGTGTATTGGTGGGTTTTGTGCGGCTGGAATACATCTCACAGGCGCTGAACGAATTTGACCTGACCAAAAGCAGCTTTAGCTTTATGCTGAACCCGAATGGCCTTGTGTCGGCCCATCCCAATGAGGAGATTGTGCTGGTGCAAAACTGGCTGGAGCCCGCCGCAGAGGACGAGGAGGCCACCGCCTATGTGGACGCGATGAGCAAGGGCTTTGCGGAAATTGTGAACAAAATGGTGGCGGGCGACGCCGGAATACAGATTGCGGGGGTGGACGGACGCCTTTCGCTGGTTTGTTACGAGCCGCTGGGCCTGGCCGGGCTTTCGGTGGCAACGGTAGCCCCCGTGATGGAGGTGTACAGCGTACTGATTGTTCTGGTGGTTTCGCTGGTTCTGGCGGCTTTGGTTACCATCCTTTTGAATGTGCTCACCTCAGCCAAGGTGGCAAGCAGCATTACAAAGCCTTTGGTGGGCCTTACAAACTGGGCCCGCAACCTGGCGGCGGGCGATCATTCCGGCGAAAAGAGCCAGTTTGTGGACCTTGGCCACACCCAGGGGGAAGAAATTCTTTTGCTGGTGGATTCCTTTGAGGAAATGCAGAAAAATGTACGGGAAAATGTGGAACTGCTACAGGAGGTGGCCGATGGAAACCTGGCGGTTTCGGCAGAACCACGCTCGGAAAAAGACGTGTTGGCCCTGGCGCTGAACAAGCTGACCCATCAGGTCTCCCACACGCTGGCCGATATCAGTGGCGCTGTGCAGCAGGTGTCCTCCAGTTCGGGGCATTTGGCGGCCAGCGCTCAAAGCCTTGCCCAGGGCACGGTAGAACAGGCTGCCTCGGTGGAAAGCCTTTCGGCGGCCATTGGCGGTATGCAGCAGCAATTTGAGACCACAGGGGAAAATGTGAACAAAATCACTGCCGACAGCGGCTTAACCGAGGCGGAACTACATAAGACAAATGAACATATGCGTGTTTTGATGGAAGAGATCCATCAGGCGAATGCAAAATCGACCGAGATTAGCAAGATTATTAAAACCATAGAGGACATCGCCTTCCAAACCAACATTTTGGCCCTAAATGCGGCGGTTGAGGCCGCGCGGGCGGGCGCCGCCGGCAAGGGCTTTGCCGTGGTGGCAGACGAAGTGCGCAGCCTGGCCGCCAAAAGCGCTGAAGCCGCCCAGAACACCACCAATTTGATTGAAAGCACCGTGAGTTCCATCTCGAAAGTAGCGCAAACCGCAGAGGTTACGGTGGGCACCATGGACAGCATCAACACCATGACCCAGGGCGTTGCCGAGGACGCGCGCCTGATTGCCGGCACCATTGAAGAAGAGCTGGAGACGATGCGGATGATTGTACAGAGCATTGAAAGCATTTCGGGCGTTGTGCAAAGCAACTCTGCCATGAGTGAGGAATCGGCCGCATCCAGCGAGGAACTTTCCAGCCAGGCGCAGCTTATGCAGCGCTTGGTAGCGCAGTTCCGGCTGCGGGAGGATGAGCCGCCCCGCCTGGAAGGGCCGGGTGCTGGCGAATAGAGCAAATTCTTCACACATTGGTGGTTTAGCCATTCCACAAAAGAGCATGACCAACAGGCTTACTAAAACAAAGAGGGTGTCGGGTTTACATCTGTAGTAAACCCAACACCCTTTTTACAGCATATGAATAATTGTTTTACACAGCAAGCGCTGGGCAAAAACAGATTTAGACAAGGTGCAAAATGGAAGGAACACTTGGATGCATTGCAAGATTTTACAGGTGACGATTAGCGCTGTTTTTGCCGGTGCGGTGTGTAAGTTATTTGTGAAAATACTGCAGGGGCCCCTAATAGTAAATATAAACATTTTCCAATAGCGTTTTTTGTTCATCATTATCGAACACACTGACCATCAAGTACCCTGTATCGTCTGGTTTCAATTGTACCGAAAATTCATTTTCTATTTTCCCAGCTTCCAGCAAAAGTTTTTGAGCTCCCTCCGCCGGAACATTGAGAATGGTAACGTTATCCAGCGCGAAACCGGGAACAGCAGATTTTATGTTGATATTTTTTCTTTCCCCTGTTTCTACCACGTAATTGACGAAGGACATTGGTGACTCATACTCCAGCATTGGAAGTGAACGCTCTACAATTTCCAGAACAAAAATGTCCGCATTATAGTCAAAGTAGTCCTGCTGTGTAAAGCTGCTCGCATTTACAAACAAGCTATTTTCAAACTGAGTTGCAAGACTTGGAGCCAAGGCTGTGCTAAAGGAATCTCTGTAAACAAACAATCTTCGCTTGTCGGCGCCTTCCGTTTTATAAGAAAAATTGGTAAAAAAATCATTTTCCAATACAGTCGTTTGATGGCTGCTAATGTTATCAAGTGAATAGTATGTGTCATCCAACTTTACTGGAACCCTCAGCATATCCACCAAATCACCCGTTTGTATGGTTGTTTTGGATATGGTTAATTCCTCTAAAGGCTTCATATTGATTCCCAATTCTTTTGCGAGACACCTGGCCCCCACATACCCCCCAAGAGCATTCCAGTGCGTGTCATTATAGAAGTAAAGTTGTTCATCGGGAAAGTTTGCCTGCGCATTTTTTAGTTCATCATACGGTAAAACAATCCGAATATCTGTATTCGCCTGCAAATAATTCACCAACTGCTCATAGGAAGACGAATTCTCTGAGACGCTATACTCTTTGGGGAATTCGTTTGAATAAATGCTTTCTTTATTGGGCGGAATGCAAAGTACAAATTCTGTCCCTGTCTTTTCACAGATAGCTTGCGCCGTTAGTAATCCTGCGGTGATTTTCTCAAGTTGTTCATCGGTAAACTGTAGGTAATGCAGTGATTGCCTGGCTGCTTCTCCATCCTTAGGGTTTGAATAAAACAGCCAGCCGTTTTGTCCCAAAATCACATTTTTGTTCGTGGATTGCTTAAATATTGAATAATCGATAAAATTATTAATCAATATGAGCTGATTTCGATAGGGCAGATGATCATTAACATAGGCCTCACAATCCTGTGAAAAAGAATCTAAACCTTTCAAAGAAAAAACCGGTTTGCTTTGCAGATTTCTTTTTTCATAATTGTCTGTATCTAAAAAATTCTTTGCTATACTGTAGCTAAAGTAAGGTGTAATAATTAACACCAAAAATAGAATCACAAATACTCTTGCTTTGTTTCTCGACATAAAATTCTCCTAAAATCTGAAATAAATAAATGGATTATAGGAACTGCTTGCCAGCAATGCAAAGCATAACAGAAGAAGCCCCACACAATAAATAATTTCGGCAGTTGAGTATTGCAATTTCTGTAAGGTGTGATTTTTGGAGAAAAGAAGTTGGTGCACTCCACAGCCAAAAATCGCGCAAATCATCACAAAAATCGTTCTATTGCCAAACCACTCTTGCCATAGAACGGTAGTGGAGGTGAACTGGAATGGCATCAATATACGATAATACATATCCGTTGCCTGTGTAAGCGTTTCAGCGCGAAAAAGAACCCATCCAAATGAAACAACCAAAAGCGTATAAACTTTCGAGAAAACAGTGTGCCTTTTCAGCACCTTTGAAAAACCTACTCTTTCGAGAATGGAGAAAAAGCCGTGGTATAAGCCCCATAAAATAAAATTGTAACTTGCGCCATGCCAGAGTCCTGTGGCAAAAAAAACTATGAAGAGATTCACATACGTTCTTGTGGTTCCCTTTCTGTTTCCTCCCAGGGGAAAGTAAAGATAGTTTTTAAACCAGCTCCCCAAAGAAATGTGCCATCTATTCCAAAATTCATGTATGGAAGACGAGAGATAGGGGTAGTTGAAGTTTTCTAAAAAATCAAAACCAAAAATTTTACCAAGTCCAATGGCCATATCCGAATATCCGGAAAAGTCAAAATATATCTGAAGTGTGTACAATATCATTCCTATCCATGCTAAATATCCAGTCACATCAGCCGAATTTAAACCGTAAATTTGGTCAACACAATAGGCCAGAGTATTTGCGATTAATACTTTTTTAGCCAGCCCATAAATAAACCTCCGAATACCCAAAGCAACTTTATCCAGAGAGACGGTTCTACTTGTCAATTGCCTGTTGACATCAATATACTTAACAATGGGGCCTGCAATAAGCTGTGGAAAAAAAGAGATATAGAGTGCAAGGTTGATGACATTTTTTTGCGCTTCATACTCTTTTCTATATAAATCTATTATATAGGATAGAATTTGAAAAGTGAAAAAGGAAATTCCTATGGGAAGTGCTATTTCTGTAAACTGTAATGACAAACCAAGCGTTGTGTTTATCACATCTATGAAAAAATTAAAATACTTGTATACGCCCAGCAAACCCAAATTAAAAACCACACTTGCAATCAAATAGAATTTTCGCTGATTTTCATGTGACTGCATAAGCATCCCGATGAGCCAGTTTACAAGAATGGATACAATCATCAGTATGATGTATTTAGGCTCACCCCAAGCATAAAAAAGCAAGCTTGCCAACAGTAAAAAGACATTCTTCAGTGTTTCTTTCTTGGTGAAGCGATTGAGAATAAAGTATCCTACAATTACGATGGGCAGAAAAAGCCACAGAAAAACCATGGATGAAAATACCATATAATGACTCCTACATTTATAATAACACTCATTCTGATGCGATTTATCTCAAGATTCATTCCCTACAATGGCTTTAAGAAAATATTGAAGTGTTCATATAAGCACTACACCAAGTTAAAAAATGGAAAAAGTAACGGGTAAAATCCAATTGACTACAAAAAAAAACCACAGAGAACTAATTTTCTGTCAAGATAGTGTTTTCACTAAATTCTGACAGAAAGAAAAAGCCACCATGGATAATGCTAATTCTGCCTTCGCTCAATTAGAACGCAGGGTAAAGTTGATATTTATGTGAAAAATAGGCTCTATAAAAAAATAGTGTCAAATTTGCCATTGTAATTAACCAGATAGATTTTATCACTTTTTATCGAAAAAGTAAAGCGAAAAGATACACATTGCAATACACCCCATGTTTTGGCCAAATTATAAATTATAGAAAATTGATATCCAAAAGACGGTATAAAAACGCTGCTGACTGCACACCAGAATGGATATAACCCACGCAATACACCCCATGTTTTGACCAAATTATAAATTATAGAAAATTGATATCCAAAAGACGGTATAAAAACGCTGCTGACTGCACACCAGAATGGATATAACCCACTTTTCTTTTGGAACACCTTGAAACCGCTTTCACTCGTAAATAGTCATGCCGTTAAACAGGCAAAGCACCCGGCCGGGGCGTTTTTGCATCACCTGGCGGGCCGCGTGCAGCACCGCCCCACAGCTAATAGCAGCGGGTATGGCATCGGTGGTAAGCAGTTCCCGCGCGGCTATTTTGGCGTCTCCCGTGGTTACGCTTAAAACCTCATCCACAATATAGGGGTTATAGTTATCCGGCAAAAAGCCTGCCCCCAGGCCCGCAATGCCGTGCTTGCCCGAAAACCCACCCGTCAAAGTTTGGCTTTCAAAGGGTTGTACGGCCACCGTCCACACATTTCCGGCCCAGGCTTTCAAATACTCCCCCACGCCGGTAATGGTGCCGCCGCTGCCCACGCCCGCTACCACAGCGCCAATGTTCCCCTCCATGGCCTCTAAAATGGCTGGGCCGGTTACACGGCGATGAAACTCCGGGTTGTCGTCGTTGGAAAAATAATTGACAAAATAGCCGCCTTTTTCCTCGCAGATTTGCTGGGCACGCTGCAAGGTGCCGCTGCGGCCATACACGTAGTTCGTAAGCACCACACGGGCGCCAAGGTCTGTAAAATACTGCTGGCGTTCGGGCGTTACCGTTCCCTGCATCACAAGGTACACCGGGTGGCCGCTGTGCACGGCTGCTACCGTTAGGGCCACGGCAAAGGTTCCGCTGGAAGCTTCCACCACGGGTTGGCCGGGTTTCAACGCGCCCCGTTCCACAGCCAGGGCAAGCATCCCCTCGGCCAGGGCGTCTTTGGCGCTGCCGGTGCTTCCGCCATAATTCAGGTAGGCCAAAAGCTGGCCCGGCAAAGCATAACGGGCCGAAAAACCGGCCAGTTCCACAATGGGGCAATGATACAGGGTACTATACAAATTATTCACGGGCTTGTCCATCGGGCGCTCCCTTCCAAAAGGCACGCAATTCTCTATAATATATGGTACGCTTTGGCCCACACTCTGTCAAGCAAAGCGGCTTTTTGGCACAAAAACGCTTCAGTTCTTCGTGGCGTCAGTTGGTTGACATAAAATTCAATCACTCTATTGACATTTTTATGAATTAGGTATGGACAGTTGTCATGTTTTAATCTGCAATCCAATGATTTTTCGTTGTATTTTAAATATAATACTGTTTTCACTTTATTTTACCATATCTCATAAAATTATCATGTCATTTTATCTTATTACATTTTTTTGCAGGCATAAACTCTCTGCGCGCATTGGCTCTTTATATCACTTTTATATCACTGATCGGCTTTTTATAAAACCAAGAGAGGCCCCTTGGCGTTGATTGATGCATACAACGCCAAGGGGCCTCTCTTGGTTTGATTTAGGGCAATACCGCACAAAGAAGCGTAGCCGAAGCGCCGAGCAGATTTGCTTGGCAGATTTCCCAAAAAGCACAGGGAATACTGGGTGTATTCCCGCGCATTTTTGGGGAATAGGACGGGTAAAGTTGCCGGTGATGCGGCTATGTCAGCTTTGTGCGGTGTTGCCTTAGGTATCGCCAATTTCAATGCGGCGCACATTGGGTTTTTGTTCCTCCTCCCGCCTTGCGGGCAGAGTCACCTCCAAAACGCCATTTTTGTAATTCGCGGCTATCTTGTCCGCCTCAATGCCCGAGACATCAAAACTGCGGGTGAAACTACCGAAGTGCCTTTCTCGGCGGATATACCGGCCCTCCTCGTCTTTCTCCTCCTTTTCGGTATTGTGCTGGGCGCTGATGGTCAGGAAATCGCCATCCAACTCCAAATGAATGTCCTCCTTTTCAAAGCCGGGCAGCTCCGCCTGCAATTGATAGGTTCCATCTTTCTCGCTGATATCACAACGGAACTGCTTGCTGCCTTTGACGGCATTCCCGAAAAAATTGCGCTCCAAGTCATCCATAAAGTTAAAAAGGTTGGCTTCACGCTTTGTGTAGGGAATCAGGTTCAACATAGTAAATCCTTCCTTTCATTCTAAACTGTTTTTTGCCAATATTTTACAGGCTTTTATATATCCATTAAATATTGGTTTGTGTTGCTATGTTTTTATAATATCCTGCATTTATGTATAAAATTTTTTCTTTTTGTGAATAAATTAAAAATATTAGCACTCTGTTTGCAAGAGTGCTAATATTTTGTTGCGGTAGATTTGTTGTAAAACGGCAATGCCTCACCAAAAAATCTTTAGTCCAGCATCTGGCGCAGGGTGTCCACCAGGGTTTCTGTCAGGGCCCGCATCCGCTCTTCCTCCGGGTCATAGTCGTATTCTTCGGCGGGCAGGTTACGCGCCGCCTGGGTTAAATACGCGCCGGTAGGGGCGGGGGTGTTGCTGTAACTTGGGCGGAAGGGCTGCGTTTTGGGGGCCTTGCCCCCCGCTTCGGGCCACAGGCGGCGGAAGCCCCCACTGCCAAAGCTTTGGGCCGGTTCAGCCTGTGCTTTTACGGGTTGGCGCTTTGGCGGCGCCGAACGGGTTTTTGCCTGGGCGCGAACCGGAGCCTCTGGCTCAACCTGCGGGCTGGGCTGGAAATACACCACAGGCTGCTTTGCCACAGCCGGAGAAGAGGAGGGAAAGCGTTCGGCCTGAATGCCCAAGGTGCTAAGCCCTTGCTCTGTATGGCCCAATGAGACCAACAACTCCGCCAGTGTCTCCTGCACATTTTCCAGCACATTCGTCACATCGCCCTCAACGCTGCTGATATCCTCTCGCAAACTGCTGATACTGTTTTGCAGCCCGCCGGCGCTACTGCATATCTGCCTGTGGATGCGGTCACGCTCAGTATATGCGCTTTCGCGTATCCGCTCGGCCTCTTCGGTGGCCTCGGCAATCAAAGCGGCGGCTGCCTGGGCGGCGGGGGAATCTCCATAGCCGGTGGCGTCCCGCTCGGCTTCCAGCGCCTCACGTTCGGCCTCCGCCGCGTCGCGTTCGGCCTCCATGGCGTCCCGCTCAGCCTCGGCGGCATCGCGCTCTGCTTCAGCGGCGTCGCGTTCGGCCTCCAGCGCCTCACGTTCGGCCTGGGCGGCATCGCGCTGGGCCATTATATCCTCTAACTGGCGGCGCAGTTCGGCAATTTGTTCTTCTGCGCCAAACCACTGCCCCTGCGAGGCGTCGTCGAGTTGGCGGCGCAACTCGGCCACCTGCTTATCGGTTTTTTGGTATTCTTCCCGCAGCCAGTTGTTCTCTTTTTGGGCGGTGAAAAGCTGCTCCTTAAACTCGGCCAATTCCTCTTCGGCCTGCTGGGCCGCACTGCGGGCCACCTCCAGGGAGTTTGCCATGCCCATCAGTTGGCGACGGGTATCCTCCAGTTCGGCCGCAAAACGCCTATTTTCTTCCAAGGCCTCGGTTTGCTGCCCTTCGGGCGCGGGCGGCGCAGCCTCGGCACGGGCCTGCAAATTACGAATTTGCATATCCAACTCGCGAATGCGCTGCTCCGCCGCATCTTGACGCTGGTTGTTTTCGTCGGCCAGTTCCTCCAGGTATTCCAGCACTTCCTCTTTATTAAACCCAAACATGGCATTGCTAAAAAGCCTGCCATTTGTTTGGGGGGCATACTGGTCGTACTCATTCCTCTGTGCCTGGTCTGCCACCGAAACACCACCTCTCGCCGCAAAGCATCCGCAGCCTATACCCAAAATACAACCTGGGCCTTTTCATACCGAATAGTATAGCACAGCGCCCGGCCCCATGCCAAGTAGATAATACCCGAATTTTAAAATAATCCCACTTTTTCACACCAAAAAATAACACCTACGGTCATCTATCACGACACTTCTATACCCATACCACGAAGCACCTGCACCGCCGCGCGTCCCCCCGCTTCATTGCCCGTCCCCACCAAATTTTCCAGTACGCGAATTTGCGCCAGAGGGAAGTAGGCATGCAACAGTATGGCGTTGGCCAGCACACAGATATCCGTCACTAGGCCGCACAATTCAATTTCACTTGGAGCCCCGCCGCACAGGGCCTGAGCCGCCTGCGCCACCTGCGGAACGCTGAATAGGGGCTTATCCACCAGGGCTACATTGGTTACTTGCTTGCTTTGGTAATGAACCAGCGCGCCATATAGAGCGTGGCCGGTTTCCCCCTCCACACAGTGGGGTATGGGCAAAAACTTTCCCTCCCGCGTCTCCAAATACTCCTTGGGGTGGGTATCGCGTGTGAACAACACATAACCCCCGTCCCGCAGGGTCTCCTCCACACGGTGTAAAATACCGGTTTCCAGCTTTTCGGCCCCTTTGAAGCCCAATGCACCATCCACAAAATCGTTTTGATAGTCAACCACAACAAGCAGTTTTCTCATAATACTACCACCGTTTATCTATTTATTGATATTATTTTGCTTAACTTCACTATTATTCTGTTTGTTCGTCATATCGTCTTATACATATATGGTCATATACCATTTCTATGTATTGTCACATGTTTGGTTATTGAAATATTTTTTCAAATTATTCGGCTGCCAGCCGTCAATATCGGCTTTTTGCAGGGCGCCCAACATCTTTTGCCGAAAGGCCTTATCCTCCCGTACCTTCTGCCCCACGAACGCTTTCATTTCGGCACGGGCGGTGGCGCCGTCTACCGGGCAGGGATTTTTCACAATGGGCAGCCCCTCCTCCCGCACGGCTTTTACCACTTCACGCTCTTCCGCCAAGGACAAAGGGCGGATGAGGGTAATCTCCTTGCGGGAAAGCCAGGTGACGGGCGAATAGCAATTGATACGCCCCTGGCCCAGCAGATTCATATAAAACGTTTCAATGGCATCGTCCAGGTGGTGGCCCAGCGCCACCTTATTGCAGCCCAATTCCTTTGCCACCGTATGCAGTGCCCCGCGGCGCATCTTGGCGCAAAGGGCACAGGGGTTTTTCTCCCTTCGGGTTTCAAAAACAAGCTGGCCAATACCTGTGCGGCGGATGACATAGGGAATGCCCAAGTCTTTGAAATACGTTTCCAGCAGGGTATAATCGGTCTCTTTGCCAAAAAAGCAGGGGTCCAGCGTCAAGGCCATCACCTCAAAAGGCAGTTCATAGTACTGCCGCAGCCGCCATAGCACGGCGGCCAGTGCCACGCTATCCTTCCCGCCGGAAACCGCCACGCAAATTTTATCTCCCGCCTGCACCATGCCATAGCCTTGCATGGCCTTGCGCGTGATACCTTCCAGACGCTGCATTGCTTTCATAGGGTCCTCTAAGTGTATAAGTTTATAGTGTATTGCGTTTTCCGTATGTAATCGATAAGATGTTTCTGAATGGCATTTACATTTGAGGGAAAGCTGCTCCATCAGAATTATAGAAATGTTTTAGTATTTCATTATTATACAGTATCTCATGCGGTAGGAAAAGGGCCGAAATATCCATAACAGGGGCCCAAGCCGCCTTTTTATCCACTTCTATCTTTTAAAAATGGCACAGGAGAATAGCAAAGTATATTGGAGTATTTTTGAGAAAATAAGAGTTTACGGCCCTTGGATAATTAAATTGACCAAAAATGATTGACAGGGCCATTCTTCTTGGCTATACTATATTTTGCGCCTTGCCATACGCTTGGCGGCGCGCTATTTTGTAGCAAAGGCCCAATGGGCCATGAAGGATTTGGAGGAAAAGCCATGAGTACTACACTTGCCAAACCCGCTGAGGTGGAACGCAAATGGTACCTGCTGGACGCAAGCGGCAAGCCCCTTGGGCGTGTTGCTGCGCAGGCGGCCATTCTGCTTCGCGGTAAGCACAAAGTTTTGTTCACCCCGAATGTGGATTGCGGCGACCATGTTATCATTGTAAACTGCGATAAAGCCATTTTAACCGGCAATAAGCTGGACAAGAAGTTCTACCGCCACCATTCCGGCTGGGTAGGCGGCCTGAAAGAGACCAGCTACCGCAAGCTGATGGGCGAGCGCCCCGAATTTGCCATGAAGCTGGCCGTAAAAGGCATGTTGCCCGGCAACACCCTGGGCGCCCACGCTTTACGCCGCTTACGCGCCTACAAAGGCCCCGAACACGAAAACGCCGCACAAAAGCCCCAGGCTTTTGAGTT
>CAZKBM010000039.1:0-28652 GCA_964550985.1 uncultured Oscillospiraceae bacterium | reverse complement strand
CTTTGGGGGGCCGGTGGCTGGACCGCCGCCTGGGGCGTTCCCATGGGCGGGGGCGTGGCTTCTGCCCTTGGCTGGGCCTCTGGTACAGCCCTGCGCGGGGCACGGGGGGCAATCTCAATTTCGGGTATCACCAGTTTACCACTGCGGCCAGGGGCCGTAGTGGCCCTGTGCTGCTGCCCAGCCCCCTGCTGGGGCGGCTGGGCGCTGGGCATACCCATGGGGGCCACGGGCATCACCGGGCGGGGGGCCATTACCGGTTCTATGGCCGATATGGGGGAGATGGGCCCCATGCCACGCGCAGGGTAAACCGGCTGCACCGGCGGCGGACGGCGTTTGCGGCGCTGCTGCTCGGCCTCTTCTTCCTTCTTGGCCACCTCTTCTTTTGTCAGGTGCTCTACGGCGTCCCAGCGGAAGGGTTTTACCTTTTCTTTGCCCTTGGGCTCGTCCGCCAGTTGCTTTTCCCACTCCTTGCGACGCTCGCTGCGTTCGCCCGTGGGTTTGCCCGGTGGGCGGCGGATATCCACATCGTCGCTCACAGCGGCCACCATCTCGTCAAGCGCCCGGTTGCGCGCGTCCAGTTCGGCGTCATCCGTGGGGGGAAATTCCTGCTGCAAACGGCGGAAGGCATCGATGGCCGCGCCACGGCTCACCCTGTCCGCCGAGGGCACGCCACCCGGCACGAGCTGGCCCTGCAAAGCCTCCAGCAGGGTTTGCTCCCCCATTTTCACGTCGGGGGGGCTCACATCTTCGGGGGTAAAATCCTGCCGCTGCACCTGGCGGGCGGGGGCGGTGCGGGCCTCCTCCAGCGGGGGGTACATCCCCATACCCGCCGCCGCCATGGCGGGCCGCCCCTCCTGCGCCTGCGCGGCTGCCGCCCGCGCCAAATCCTCCTCGGGCAGTTCAATGCCGTACATGGAGAGGATATCCCCCGCACTGGCCGCAAGGTAAGCCCCGTCGCGTATCATGGCGTTGGTTCCCGCCGAAAGTTCTGAAAAAACACTGCCCGGTACGGCAAACACATCCCGGCCATAGTCGGTGGCAAAGTTCACCGTGCTCATGGTGCCGGAATGCTTGCGCGCCTCGGCCACCACAAGGGCGTGCGAAAGGCCCGCAATCAGCCGGTTGCGGTGCAAAAAATAGGGTTTTTCGGGCTTTTGCGCCGGGGGGTACTCGCTAATCACCGCGCCGTAGCGCTCTATCACTTCCATCAGCTTTTTGTTTTGGGCGGGGTAACAATTTTCGTGCCCAAAGGCAATGCAGGCAATGGTGGGGCCGTTTACCGCAAGGGCGGCCTTGTGGGCCTCGCTATCCAGCCCCGCGGCCAGGCCGCTTACAATAATGGCCCCGCCCAGGGCCACCCCGCGCCCCAAGGTGCGCACAGCCTCCACCCCGTAGCCCGAGGGCCGCCGCGCCCCCACCATGCCAACGCTAAGCTGCCCGTTTAACAGGTTTAAATCGCCCTTTACAAACAGCAGCAGCGGCGGGTTTGTTATGCTGCGCAGCATGTCGGGGTACATCTTGTCGTCGTAAGGCAGGGCATAAATGCCCTGTGCCTCGGCATGGGCCAGGGGCAGGGCATAATCGGCCGGGCGGCTGGAAGCCAATTTTTCGGCCTGCTTCTGGGTCAATATTTCATCCAGTTTTTCCCCGCCCAAGTCCCCCAGCACGGCCAGCGCCCCGTCTGGGTAGGCGCGCAGCAAATCACCGGTGTTCACAGCGCCAAAGCCCATGCCCTCGGCCAGCCACATCCAAACCTCTTTGCTCAAATCTGCGTCGCCCCCTCTCTGCCATAAAGGCCTATAAACCGTTTTTCAAAAGATACATCAGCACCGAGGCCGCCACTGCGGCGTTCAGGCTTTCCACCCCATTTTGCATGGGGATGCCCACCCGGTTTGTGGCTAGCTGCAGCGCCCTTTGGCTAAGCCCCGCGCCCTCGTTGCCCACCAAAAGCGCAAAGCGCTGCGATATGCCCGGCCCCTGGGCAGGGCCGCCACCCGGCTGCCCTGCCGCAGCCGCGTACAGGCACACCCCCGCGTTTTGCAGGGCTTCCGCCGCTTCCTCTAAGCCGAGGCCGCACAGCACGGGCAGGCGCAAAACCGCCCCCATGGAGGCGCGCAGGGCCTTTGGGGAAAAGGGATCGGCCCCGCCAACCAGCACCGCCCCGCCATAGCCAAAAGCGGCGGCGCTGCGCAGTGCCGCCCCTACGTTTGCGGGGTCGCCCACTTCCTCACACAGCAAAACGCCGCACTCGGGTTTTAGCTGTGCAAACCCCGCCTTTGGCAGGGCAAACAGGCAAAACAAACCCTGGGGGCTGCGGGTATCGGCCAATTTTTCGGCCACGCCCGCGCTGATGAGGAAATGTTGCCCCGCCAAATGGGCCGTCTCGGGGTTTGCGGCCAAAAAGGCCTCGGTGTAAAACAGGGTGTGGGGGGGCGCATTTTGGGCCAGGTCAAAACAAAGGCGCTTGCCCTCGGCAAAAAACAGCCCCTCTTGTATGCGAAAGGCGCCCGAGGCCGCCAGGCGCCGGGCGTATTTCACACGGTCATTCTCGCGGCTGCAAATCCGCTGTACCATCTCGCCTCCAAAAAGCACCGCCCGCCCCATATGCCTGTAGAAAAGACGAAGCACCCACACATACGCGCGGGTGCGCGGGCAGTGCCCTTATTAAACAGCTTTCTTCGCGGTTTCCACCAGGGCCACAAAACTGGCGGGGTCGTGAATGGCCATCTCGCTCAGCATCTTGCGGTTCAGCTCAATGCCAGACTTTTTCAGCCCGTTCATAAACGCGGAGTAGTTTGTACCCTCGGCGCGGCAGGCGGCGCTGATGCGGGTAATCCACAGGCGGCGGAAGTCACGCTTTTTTTGCTTACGGCCAATGAAAGCGTAGTTCCCGCTTTTCATCACCTGCTGTTTTGCCATTTTAAAATGTTTGGATTTACTGCCGTAATACCCCTTGGCAAGCTTTAGGGTCTTTTTCCTTCTTTTGCGCGTCATCATGGCGCCTTTAACACGTGCCATACTGTTCCCTCTCCTTTACCGTGCGGGCGCCCCCTATTGGGGCTGCCCGAAAAATTCTGTTTTTAACCGGCTTTTGCCCCCTCAGGGGTGTGGGGCCGGGCCCTGCCGCTTACGAATAGGGCAGCATCTCTTTAACGGCAGCCTCGTTGGTTTTGCCCACATATTGCGGGTGGCGGTTATTCCGCTTCACCTTACGGGTTTTTTTGTTCAAAATATGGCTGGTGAAGGCGCTACCGCGTTTTACACGGCCCGATTTGGTCATTTTGAAACGCTTCTTTGCGCCGGAAT
The DNA here is from genome assembly GCA_964550985.1 of uncultured Oscillospiraceae bacterium. Lineage (GTDB taxonomy): Bacteria > Bacillota > Clostridia > Oscillospirales > Ruminococcaceae > JAAYCI01. Next base: position 25,346 of record CAZKBM010000039.1, on the reverse strand, counting down.
GGCTTTTTAGCTTCGGCATTAGTCGTATCCTCCTGTTTATCGTTTTGGGCATTTTCTGCATGGCTTTACGCAGAACTATAGGGCTTTGGCTAGGTGGCCTCCGCCGGTTTTTCCGCCCCTGCGGGGGCGGCTTCTGCCTTTTTCTCTTTGGAAGCCGCGTCTTTTTTACCGGGCTCTTTGGGCAGCACCGGCGCCAAAAACATAATCATGCTGCGCCCTTCCAGTTTGGGGGGTTTTTCCACGGTGGCCCACTCGGCCAGTTCCCCCGCAAAACGGCGGTGCACATCCAGCCCCTGGCTGGCGTGGGCCATTTCGCGGCCGCGAAAACGGATGGAAACCTTTACCTTGTCCCCATTTTTTAGGAATTTTTCGGCATGGCTCAGCTTGGTGTTGAAGTCTCCGGTGTCAATTTTAAGCGACAGCCGAATCTCCTTAATCTCCACCACCTTTTGGTGCTTGCGGGCCTCTTTTTCCTTTTTTTGCAGCTCAAAACGGTACTTACCATAGTCCAGCACTTTTACCACGGGCGGGCTTGCCTGTGGGGCAATTTTAACAAGGTCAAGGTCTTCCTCCTCGGCCAAATGCAAGGCGTCTTTGGTAAGCATAATACCAAGTTGGCCGCCGTCTGAACCGATGACACGCACCTCTTTGTCACGAATCTGCCCGTTGATCTCCATCTCTTTTTTGCCGCTAGCTATGGGAAAGCACCCCCTGTTTTATTTCACTTTGCGCCGCCGCAAGTGGGTATGGCAACAAAAAAAGCGTAGCTGTACAAAACAAAGCCACACTCTACCGATGAAAAACCCAAAGGCCAAGACCTGAGCGTTCTTCCGATATTGACCCGGCGCCTAAACGGCGCGCAAGGTGAGTGTGGCGGTAAGGCCAACACTGCTTTGTTGCAAGCTAAACTATACCATGCATAGTGGGGGGCTGTCAAGCACGGGCGGGGCAACTATTGCTGCAGAAGAAAGGAAACTGTTGCCCCTACGAGCGCCCAGGCGCTGCCCCTGCGCGGGGCAAGCGCCGCCCTTTGGCAAATTTTGCAGCCTACAGCAGAAACAACAAAAGCATTTTTGCTGTTTGTTTTTATAGCAAGCTCTATGTACCCCAGCCTACGTACCTGTGCCTTTTCACCCGTCCTGCTTTTCCAATATCGCCATCCAGGCCTCGGCGCCCATGCGGCAGCGGCGCATATCCACACAGCCATTTTCTTTAAAAACCACGCCTTCCTCCAGCAGCCACTGCCGCTGCTGTGCCCAGCCGGGCACCGTGCGCCCCGCGCTGTTTACCACCCTGTGGCAGGGGGCTTCCTCTGGCGCGCGGCTAAGCGCCTGCCCCGCGCGGCGGGCCCAGCGGGGCCTGCCCGCCAAGGCGGCCAGCTGCCCATAGGTGGTAACACGGCCATGCGGCACCAGTGCCGCCAGCGCATACACTCTCTCGTCAAATTCTCTATCCATGGCTTCTCTCTCTGTGCTTTTACTCCAGCGTAAAGTGCAGCAATACGGGGTTATGGTCACTATAGGCGAAGGCGCTGTCCTGGTTTTCGGCCTGGGCGGCCACATTGTCTGAAACGATGAACCCATCCAGCACAGCGCAGTAGTTTACCCCCGGTGTATAGGGCATATCGCTGCTGCGGCAGGTGGGCACGGTATTGATATTCTGGGCTTTCACCAGGCTAAAACCCTCGGGCAGTTCCTCCTCTGGGAAGGGATATACCCAGGCGGGCGTTTGCTGGCGTGTGGGAAAGGGGCTTTCCGCCCCGCCAAAGGCATGGTTAAAGTCTCCGCCCACCACCACCCAGTTCCCGGCGGCCCGTTCCTCACGCAGCACCTCGCACAGCATCTCCATCTGGGCGGCGCGGTACACCCCGCCCTCGTCATAGGCCGACATATGGCTGTTGATGAGCACAAGCTGCCCGCCGCCCGCAACGGGGATGCGCAGCACGGCAAAGCAGCGGTCCAAATCAAAAAATTTGCCGATAGCCCCCTCATCGATGGGGTAACTGCGGCGGGTGGCCTCTGCCACCTCATAGCGGCTTAGGGTGAGCAGCCCCGCCTCGGTTTTGCCTATGGGTTCATAAAAAGGGTAGGGCAGGTAGGCGGTGTGAAAATTGGAGGCGTAAACCGAGGACGCCCCCGGCAGGGATTCTTCCACCGCCTTCACCTGGTTTACCCCGTACGAACGGGTGGCCTCTACATCCACCTCTTGCAGCAGGGTAAAATCCGCCCCGGCGGCGGCCAGCAGCCCGGCGGCCCCTTCTATGTTTGCCAGCACGGCCTCGCTGCTTAAAGCGCGGGCGTGCTGCCCCGCAACAGGGCTGCCGTCCTCCATCAGGCCGGTATCCATAAAAAAGGAGTAATCCGGCCCATAGGCGCCAAAACCGATGTTGTAGGTGAGGGCGGTGTAACTTTTGCCGGTTTGCAGCACCCCTTGCCGGTTTTGTACAACCTCCAGCGGGGTGGCATCGGGAATGCGGTAATAGCTGGCCAGCAAAAACAGCACATAGCCCCCTGCCACCAAAATAAGCGCCGCCAATAGTAAGGCCAGCACCACCAGTGTTCTTTTTAGCGTCCGATTCATACTATTGCCCCTTCCCTGCCAGCGGCTGGCAAAACGGGCAAATATAAACGCTGCCGCCAAGGTAATTCTGCTTTTCCAGCCTGGCCCCGCACTGCGGGCAGGGCTCTTTCCAGGTTTTGGCAGAGAGCAGGCAGCGGTATCCCCCCTCTTTCCCAAACAGATTCTTTTCGGTATCCCGCCCACCCTGGCGCTCCATCTCCTCCAAAGTGGCTGTCAACTGGGTATACAGCTTTTTTTGCACCCCCGCATCCATATCGCCCAGTTTTTGGCGGGGGTTTAGCCCCGCACGCAGCAAAATGTCCTGCAAAACCCCGTTGCCAAGGCCGGGAATGCGCTGCTGGGTGGCCAAAAAAGCTTTGGCGCTCAAGGCCGGTTTCTCCTGTTCCATCAGCCGTAAAAAATAGGTCTCGTCGAATGCAGGCGTGCAAGGCGCGGGCTTTTCCTTCGCGGCCAGATAATAGGGGCTTGCAAAACTTCCCGCCGGGTAGGCCCAGGCTCCGCCATACATCTGCACGCTGCCGCAAAGGGTCCTGCCATCCTCCAGTTCCAGCAACAACTGGCACTTTGCAGGGCGTTTCTCACCTGCCTCAAGCAGACGAAGGGCCAGCCCCTCGCCCACCAAAAGGGCGTTTTCCCCCGCGTCAATCTCCACATAGATGCCCAGCGCCCGCGCCTGACCCAGGGTTTGCCCCTGTATCAGTTCCGGCAAAAAGGGCGCTTGTTTGTTGGTAAAAAAGAATTTGTGGGGGCTAAGGCCCAACTGTAGCTTGCACACACGACGCCCCTGCACCGTTTGGTTTAGCTGCTTTGCCAGCACCCGGCTTTCCGGCCACTCCATCATTGGCAACAACTCCGTTCACTTGAATGGTTAAGAACCTGTATTCACAACGGAGCATGGACCAGAGCCGAGCATTTTTTGCGTCGGACAAGGCGCGGTTTCGTAGGCAACCTTGGTGGTTGGCAAGAAAACGCAACGAAGGCCGACACAAAAAATGCCGGGGGGTGGGCCGTGTGGAGTTGTGAATACAGGTTCTAAATAAAGCCAACCAGCTTCATCCTTGCTAAGCCGGTTGGCCGTTTACAAAACCACCTATATAAAACCCCGCAGGGCCAACCGTTCCTTCGCCAGCAGCACTGCGCCCGTGGCTCCGTCGCTGCGGGGGGGCACACACTGTAAACCGGGGTAAATTTCACTGATTTTCTTTTTAAACGCAATGCCAATGAACACATCCTCCAGCAGTACCTTGCCCGCCACCGCCATCACGCCTTTTTGAATGGCCAATTTATCCACCACAGGGGAAACCAGGCCCAGCAGTTGTTCCACCGCTTTGTCCACAATCTCCAGGGCCACGCGGTCTTTTGCCTGGCAGGCGGAAGAAAGCAACCCCGCCAAGGCGCAAATTTCAGCGCCATCCAGCTTGTTGCCACGCAGCCAGCGGGTTAAATCTCCCTGCCCGGCTAGGCCAAACTTTAAGTAAAGCTGCGCCGTTAAACGGGTAAGGCGGCCGCGGCCATCGCTGGCGCGCGCCACCGAGCGCAAAATCTCCCTGCCAATGGCATAGGCCGAGCCATCGTCGTCGGCAAGTTCCCCATAGCCGCCGGTGCGGTGTTGCCCACCCACCTTGTTTTTACCATAACAGGCCGAGGTATCCCCCGCTATTAAAATGGCGCCGCGGTCACCCCCCAGGGCCCCGGCCAGGGCCACCTGCTCGTCGTCGGTCAGGTAGGCGTCGCCATTGTAGCCACAGCGGCGCATCACCCCACGCAAAGCGGGCACCAGCCGCAGCGAGGTGCCGCTGTGCTGCAGCCCCGCCACCCCCACGCACACCTGGCGGCAATTGCGTATGGGGTAACCGGCCATTTGGGCCGTAACAAAGGCCTCGGCCAGGTTGTGGCCGGCCTCTTCCTCGTTGGCGAAAAAAAAGTTGATGGCCCCAACCGTAAAGCTGGTTACCACCGTACCGCTTAAGGTTGCTATATTGATACTGGTCGTGCCGTCTGCGCCAGACACGCCCATAATATAGTCCATTCCCACAAAGGCACCCCTTTTGTCTTTCTTCGGTTTGGGCGGCGTTGCCGCCCAAACCTACGCAAATTGCCGCCCAAAGGCCAAAAACGCCCCATTGTCTACCCGCGCCACAAAAACCACTGGTATAACTACATATTGTATACTATAGTAATGCATTCCACAACATTTTGCAAGGTCTGTGCAAAAAAACAAAGAATATACAAAACGTATAGCCTTTGTGATGTTTTGGGTATGGAGGGAGCGGGCAGGCCACAGAATAAACCTTGGGCAACACCGCACAAAGCTGACACAGCCGCATCACCGGCATCTTTGTGCGGTATTGCCCTTGCAGAAACCCGGCCCCATGGGCTATTATGTAGGCAAAGCTTATTCCACATAAGAAATACCTGGGAGGGGCCACATGAGTGTCGCCAGCAAAAAATATACCGTAGGGCAGATGGCCGAACTGTGCAACATCTCCAAAAAGCAACTTCGATATTACGACCAAAACGATATATTGACCCCCAAATACCGTGACCCCGCCACAAACTATCGCTATTATACCGAGGAACAAATTGAAGAAATTTTGCTGTTGCAGGAATTAAAAAGCCTTGATTTCCCCTTGAAAGACATCAGCAAAACATTGGCCCACCGGCAACTGATGCCTCTGCGGGAGGAACTGGAACACCGGCTGTACACCCTGCGGCGGGAACTGGAGGCCACTCAGCATAAATATAACCTTACCATGGATATTTTGGTACGGGTGGCCAAAGGGCTGAACGAGACAAGCCAAAAGGTTGCCAGCGAGCCCACCGGCCGGATTGAGGTGGTGGAATTTCCCGCGCGGGTGATTCTTTTTACCCGGTACATCAGCCACTGGAACGCAAAGCACCTGTTCATCTCCCGCAGGGCGGAACTGTTTAAGATAGCCGAAGAGCTAAAGGTGACGGTGGTGGGCGCCAATATGGCCATCTTCCCCGGGGATTATTTGAAGCAGTTTAGCGACGACCCCGCCGACCAGATGGGGGATTTTGAAGTTTGCATGAATATTGTGGAGGAGGGCGCACACATGCCGGGCAGCCGGGTTTTGGGGCCGTTTCAGGCGGTTTCCACCATCTATGTGGGCCATTACCAGCACATGGAAAGCGCCTACCTGGCCCTGGAGGCCTACGCGGCGGAAAAAGGCCTGGAACTTGCGGGCACTTCGCTGGAGGAATACCTCATTGGCGCCACCATGACCGAAAATGCAGAGGACTATGTCACCCGCCTGTACCTACCCCTAAAAGGCCAAAATATTTTGGGCCCTGAGGAGAGCCTGCCCGCCGAAATGTTAAGGCGCCCCTAAAGGTGTTTCGCTGAACTTTCGCTGAACTTATGTAAGCACACTCTAAGCCTGTGTGCCGGGGGGCGCTGGCTTTGTACGCGAAAGTAAAATGTTGGCCATGGCCCCCGCCAAAATGATAAAAAGCGCCACCATGGTAAGCGGGGGCGGCACCTCGCCCATAAAAAGGAAAACCCAAAAAGGGTTTAACAGCACCTCTGAAAGGGTGATGAGCATCCCCCTCTCCAGCGGAATTTTGGAGAGCCCCGCGCGGTACAGCACGTAGGAAAGGGCCGATATGAGCAGCCCCGAGAGGATGAGCACAAGCACCGTTTGCAGGGAAGCGGGCGCAGGGGCAGGGTTAAACGGCAACACAAACAGGCACAAAACCAGCGCTATAAGGTTAACCGCCGAGATGACCCCAAAAGGGGAGGCCCCCTCTACCTTTTGCAAAAAGCCGCCGTAAAACACAAACACAAGGCCCACCAAAAGCCCCAAAAGCAGGGCCAAAGGAGGCACCTGCCCCACCGCGCCCAGCACATTCATGCCAATGCCCGCCAAAAGCAGCACAAAGGGAACCAACTGCCTTGCGCTGGCTTTGCGGGCTTTTATCATATCGTAACCCAGCAGGTACACCGGGGCGGTATACTGCATGGAGATAGCCATGGCCGCATTGCCCAGCCTTGCCGCCCAGATGAACAAAAAACAAAAGGCCGTGTAGAAAACCCCCGCCAAAACCAGTGCCTTTTGCATACGCAAACGGGGCTTGAATAAAAAGGGCAGCAGGCAGATGCTGGCCGTTAAACTGCGCACCACCATCATCCAGGCGGGGCTTACCGCCACCCCTTTTACCAAAATACCAATCAAACTCCACAGCAGGGCCGCAAAAAAAACCAGAAGCTCCCCCGGCAATTTCTTTCCCATAAGCACCACACATTATATGAATTATGGCCATGCAACAAGCAGAATTGTTGCAAAAAAGTGAGAAAGCCACCCTGGCTTTCTCACTTTTACAACTTATAAAACTATACCCTATAAAAAGCTTTTCGTCAACCGGTTACAACCGGCAAAACCGCCCCGTGCGGGGGCAGTTAGGCGCCCAGCACGGTGCCCACCAATAGGCCGTAGTAGTTGCCAATTACATAACCCAGCGTGCCCACCAAAATGGTGGGTACAATCAGCGAGCCCCAGCCTTTTGAAACCGCCAAGGCTGCCGCGGTGGTAGGGCCACCGATGTTTGCGTTGGAGGCAAGGCAGATTTCCTCCAGGTTAAAGCCCAGCAGTTTGCCAAAGCCGAAGGAGAAAAGCATGTTCACCAGCACAATAATCAGGCAGAAAACCAGCAGCAACGGCGCCTGGGTGATGATGAGCCAGATGGAGGCGGGTACGCCGATAACCGTAAAAAAGATGTGGATAAAGAAGGTGCCAATCTCCTGCGCGCCGGCCAAATTGCCAAAAAAGCCGGGGAACGCGGTGGCCAAAATCATGGTGAGGGTGGTCATAATGAGGTACTTGCTGCCCAAAAGGCCGCTTGCCAGGTTAAAAAAGACGTTCACCTCGGGGCCCGAAGGGATGAGCCCGCCCAGCAGGTTTGCCAGAGCGGTGGAGACGGCCACAATAGAGAAGGTGCAGGCAATGCAGATGGCAATGTGCTTTAGGGAGATGGGCTTTGCCTTCCAATAGCTTTCGGCGTGGTTTTTGCCGCCCTCTTCCTTGGTAGCCGCTGCAATTTCATCTTCCAGTGGGTGTTTGTAGTTCTTTTTGAAAAAGCCGATGGCCGGAATGGCAACCAGGGCAAAGAAATACAGCGCCATCAGCAGGTTATCGGCCACCACAGAGGTGGAAACCACATCCCCCGTCACATTAAAGGCATCGGACATGGCCACCAGGTTTACACTGCCGCCGGTATAGGTGCCCACCATCATGGCGGTTACGCCGGGCAGCTCCTTCAGCACGCTGTTAAAGGCAAAATAGGCCAAAAAGCCGCCCAAAACAGTACCTACGCCGCCAATAAGGTAAATGCCCAGCATACGGCCGCTTTCGCGCCAGATTTTTTTGATGTTGCAGTTGAACAGCAAAAGGGGAATGGCCAGGGGTACAACGTAAGCCCACACCAGGTCGTAGGCGGGGGCATCCAGCGGGATGATACGTAAATTGGAAAGTATCATTGCGCCGATAAGCGCAATAACACAGCCCGTCACTTTCGATGCCCAAGAGAACCGTTGCTCCAGCACGATTGCCCCGGCCGCAATAACCGTCATAATGGCCATCAGCGCCCAGGTATTATCCGGGCTAATCAAAGATGTCATGATTCTTCACTCCTTATTCCAATGTGTATTTTTTACAAAGCAAGCACAGGCCGCACCCCGGCTTACCATGTATGGTTACAGTTTTTTATTATAGCTTCACCGGCCGCTTGAAGCAACCAAAAGCGCTGTATTTGGCGCTTTTTTGCCACATTTGCCTGCGGGCAATTCGCCAGAAAAATAACATTGAATAGCGCAATACTAAACTTTGCCCGCTTCATACTTTTGTAATGTAATCTCACATTTTTGCCACATTCACGGCCTGCCGCACTCTACCAAACCCACAGCCCGTACACAAAACCTGGCGCATCCCTATGGGCCAAAGCGGTTTTTACGCTGCGGCGTCAAAAAAATGCCGCCGCAGGCGGCCCCTTTACACAAAACCAACCCGGAGAAGGCTCTATTCAGGGCCTTCTCCGGGTTGGTTTTTAGGATTGTGACAGGGGTACTGCCGCAAAATTGGTTTTACCTTTTGGAAAAACGCCGTGCGGCAGCCCCCTTTATTAACGCCGGTTGTTCGCTTATAAAACGCATTTTACCGGCTGCTTATCACCAGGCTGGGTTGCCCCGTGCGGGGGCAGTTAGGCGGCGCCGCCCAAAATGGTGCCAATGAACAGGCCATAGTAGTTGCCAATAACATAACCTAGTGTACCCACCAAAATAGAGGGCACGATGAGCGAGACCCAGCCTTTGGAAACCGCCAAAGCCGCCGCGGTAGTGGGGCCGCCAATATTGGCGTTGGAGGCAAGGCAAATCTCCTCAAGGTTAAAGCGCAGCAATTTGCCGAAGCCGAAGGAGAAAATCATGTTCACCAGCACCATAACCAGGCAGAACACCAGCAGCAGCGGCGCCTGGGTGATGATGAGCCAGATGGAGGCCGGCACGCCGATAACCGTAAAGAAAATGTGGATGAAGAAGGTGCCCAGTTCCTGCGCGCCGGCCAAGTTGCCAAAAAAGCCGGGGAACGCGGTGGCCAAAATCATGGTGAGGGTGGTCATAATCAGGTACTTGCTGCCCAAAAGGCCATTGAGCAGGTTCAGGAAGAAGTTTACCTCCGCACCCGAGGGAATGACACTGCTGAGCAGGTTGGCCACAGCGCTGGAAATGGCCACGATGGAGAAGGTACAGGCCACACACATGGCGATGTGCTTGAGGGCAATGGGTTTGGCTTTCCAGTAGTTTTCGGCGTGGTTTTTGGCGCCGCCCTCTTTGGCTGCCGCCGCAATTTCATCTTCCAGGGGATGCTTATAAAACTTTTTGAAAAAGCCGATGGCCGGAATGGCCACCAGGGCAAAAAAGTACAGTGCCATCAACAGGTTATCGGCCACCACGGTGGTGGATACAACATCACCCGAAACCTTAAAGGCGTCTGACATGGCCACTAGGTTTACGCTGCCGCCGGTGTAGGTGCCCACCATCATGGCGGTTACGCCGGGCAATTCCTTGAGCACATTTTTAAACAAGAAGAAGGCCAGGAAGCCGCCCGCTATGGTGCCAACGCCGCTGATGAGGTAGATACCCAACATACGGCCGCTTTCGCGCCAGATTTTTTTGATGTTGCAGTTGAACAAAAGCAGAGGGATGGCCAGAGGCACCACATAGTCCCACACAAGGTCATACGCGGGCGCCGCCAAGGGGATAACGCGCAGGTTTGAGAGAATCATTGCGCCGATAAGCGCAATAACACAGCCGGTTATCTTAGAGGCCCACGAGAACTTTTGCTCCAGCACAATTGCCCCGGCCGCAATAACCGTCATAATGGCCATCAGCGCCCAGGTATTATCCGGGCTGATCAAAGATGTCATGATTCTTTGCTCCTTTTCCAATGTTTTTGGTTTTTTACACAGCAAACACAGGCCGCACCCCGGCTTACCATGCATATTTCCACTTTTGATTATAGACCCATTTTTGGCTTGAATCAACTAAAATTAATGCATTTGGCGCTTATGTGACGCTTGCCTCAAGCATTTGTGTTATCAAATATCACAACAAAATGTTTTATATGAATCTCACGCTGTTCATATTTTAGTAATATTTGCCATTTTTTTGTCATTTTCGTCCGTTTTGTTCTTGGCCGCAGCACCAAAGGGCGGCCAGCCAGGTTCCCCACACAAACAAACGCATTTCCAAGATGCATTTTATGCAAACAAGCGGGGGCCGAGGCTGGAAAATTTCCAACCCGGCCCCCGCTTATCCGCTTTTACAGCAAATGGGCTATCACATCCATTTGGAAAAGCCGTCACAGGGCGTTATTTCATCAGCGAGGGCAGGGCCAGCGACAAAGCCGGGATATAGGTGATAAACAATAGCGCCACCACCAAAACCAGTATTACCGCCAGCAGCCATTTTATCATCCCCTCAATACTAATACCCGCCTGCCTTGCCGAAACAAAGATGTTTACACCAACGGGCGGGGTGCAGTGAAGCGCACCCCAAAGGCGAGACAGTACAGGGAACTGTTTCGCTTTTGGGGTGCGCTTTGCTAGGGCATAATTTTACGGATGGACAGCCCGCTGTTTTAGCCTATTGTGGCACAGTTACATATCGCTTTTTAGCACTCTTCGGCCACAAACTCGGCATCGCCCTGGCCGGGCAGAGGCTGGAAAATCACCACAAAGGCGTCGCTGGTTTTGCCATCTTGCGTCACTTTTACGGCAAAGCGGTAGTTTGTACCCGCCACCACCTGCGTGGCCACCGATACCGCCTCGTAGGTTTTGCCATTCTCCTGCTTTGCCATCACTTCCTCAAACAGGGCCTTGTCCTCGGCGGTCAGTTCGCGCTGCTCGGTGTAGGCGCCGGCCATTTCGCCCGAGGCAGAAACCGGCTGCATCGATTTTGCGTCCACTGTAGAGGCGGGCGCAGCCATGCTACCGGCAGATGAGGCCTGGGAAGAAGCCGGGGCTGGGGCCGCCGCGGAGGGCGAGGCGGACGAGGCCGACGACGAGCAGCCGGTGAGGGCGGCCAGGGAGAGCGCAAGTACCAGGGCTGCGCCCATCAGGGCAATACGTTTGTTTTTCATGGTTTTTCCTCCGTTTTTTGGTTTTGTGTTTTGTGTTTTGAGCGCTCCTGTCAGCCGGTTAACCGGCCAGCCCGCTTTGGTATGGGGCCCAGGCTTTGGAACTGTTTGTACTATACACCGGCCGCCGTAACCAAACCGTAACCGGGTTCTCTACTTGTTCCCTAATTATACACCATGCCGCTTTGTAAATCGACAGTTTTTTACCCTTTGCTTTCCTAAGCCAATTATCTCGTTGCCATTTCCATATTTTCCCACCCTGCCCGGCTTTAGCCTTTTGCTCGCGCGCTTTTTATGCCGCGCCAGGCCAGCTTAACCAGTTCTGAAAGCACCAGCACGCTGGCCGCCGTGGCAAATAGTTTCAGCCACAGCCCAAGTGGCAGGGGCACCGTGCCAAAAAAGGCGCCCGCAAACTGAATAAACAACACCTGCAAAGCAAAGGTGGCCCCCACCACCAAAAGCATCAGCCGGTTGGAGAGCAGGTGGGTAAAAATGCTGCCGCTGTGCAGTTCCCGGCAGTTGAAGGCGTTAAAAAGCTGAATGAGCGCAAAAAGGGTAAAAAGCACCGTGGGCACCTGGCCTTCTTCGGCCCCCAAAAAGTTAAACAGGTACTGCGCCAAAAACACCAGCGAGATATACAGCCCGGTAAGGCCAATTTTGCACAGCATGGCGCGCGAAAGGATATTGTCACTCCGCTTTACCGGGGCCTCGCGCATCAAATCGCCGTGTACGGGCTCCAGCCCCAGTGTAAGCGCGGGGGGGCCGTCCATAATCAGGTTGATCCACAGCAGTTGCAAGGCGGTAAAGGGCGCTTTTAACCCCAATAAAATGGAGGCCAAAACCACCACCACAGACGATACGTTGACCGTCAGCTGGAAGCTGATGAAGCGCTTGAAATTTTCGTAGATGCCCCGCCCCCACTGGATGGCCTTTACAATGGTAGAGAAGGAGTCGTCCAGCAGTACAATGTCGCTGGCCTCTTTGGAGACCTCGGTGCCCGAAATGCCCATGGCAATGCCCACATCGGCATTTTTAAGCGCGGGCGCGTCGTTGATGCCGTCGCCCGTTACGGCCACCACATTACCCGCCTTGCGCAGCAGTTTTACCACCCGCATTTTTATGGTGGGGGTGCTGCGGGCAATTACGGCAATGCCGGGCAGGCGCAGGGCCAATTCCTCGTCGCTCAGCCCCTCCAGCTCGTTTGCCTGCACGGCTTTGCGCCCGCCCTCCAGCAGGTTCAGTTCTTCGGCAATGGCCGTGGCCGTAAGCAGGTTGTCCCCCGTCAGCATTTTCAGTTCCACGCCCGCGCTTTGGCAGTTTTTGGCCGCTTCGTACACGTCGGCGCGCAAAGGGTCGGCAATGGCCACAAAACCGTCAAACTCCATCTCGGTTTCCATGGCTTCTTCGCTAAGGGGCGGGCACTCGGGCCATATCCGGTGGGCAAAGGCAATCACCCTGCGCGCTTTTTTCTGGTCTTTTTCCATCTCGGCCTCAATGGTTTGGCGCTGCTGCCCGCTTAGGCTGCAGGCGCTTAACACCTTTTCAGGGCTGCCTTTCAGGTAGGCCACAAAGCCCTCTTCGCCATGCTCCAGCGTCGTCATGGCCTTTTTTTCAGAGGAAAAGGGGAACACATGTACCCGCTGCGCGCCACAGCGGCAGCTTTGGTAGTTTCGCCCTGCCTTTTGGGCGGCGGTAAGCAGGGCGCATTCGGTGGGGCTGCCCAAAAATGCGCCGTCCGGGCCGATATCCGCCGTGCTGTTCACGCAGAGGTTTTGCAGCACCCAGTCGTTTTCCATTTCGCCCAGCACCGTCATGCGGTTTTCGGTCAGCGTGCCGGTTTTGTCCGAACAGATGACATTCACGCAGCCCACCGTCTCGGAGGCGATAATCTTTTTCACCAGTGCGTTCTGCTTGGAGAGTTTGATGATGTTGATGGAGAGCGACACCGCCACGATGGTGGGCAGCCCCTCAGGCACGGCGGCCACAATCAGCACAATGCTGGTTACAAAAGCCTCCATCACCTCCTCCAAAACCAGCCCTCCGTGGGTGGCAAACGAGACCATCTGCACCGCAAAAACCAGTGCTGCGGCACAAACCCCAAACAGCGTGATGGTTTTGCCCAGGCGGGCCAGTTTTTCCTGCAGGGGAGTACTGCTTTTTTCTGTACCCGCCAGTTCATTTGCAATCTTGCCAAACTCGGTGTTATCGCCCACGGCGGTAACCAATAACTTGCCAAAACCCGTTGTGAGGTAGGTGCCCCGGTACAACATGTTGGCGCGCTCGGCCACCGGGGTGTTCTTCTGCTGCAACAGGCAGGCGGCGTCCTTTTGCACGGGCAGGCTTTCGCCCGTAAGGGCGGCCTCGTCACAGCTCAGGTCGGTGCTCTCCAAAAGGCGTCCGTCGGCTGTAATCTTATCCCCCGCGCTCAGCAGCAGGATATCCCCCACCACAATATCGCGCTGGCTTAACAGCACCGGGCTGCCGCCGCGCAGGGCCTTAACCTGCACGTCCTCGCCAATTTTGCTCAAAGCTTCAAAGGCCTTGGCGCTTTTGCCCTCCATCACCACCGTGATGACCACCGAGAGGGCAATGGCCGCAAAAATGCCCACGCACTCCAAAAAATCGGCCTCGCCGCCCGAAAAGGCCCGGATGAGGTTTACCACCAGCGCAATCACACCCGCCGCAATCAACATTAAAATCATGGGCTCGGTGGCGGCATGCCAAACCCGGCGGAAGAGAGATTCCCCCTTTGTGGCGGTTAGCACGTTTTTCCCGTAGCGGGCGGCGCTCTGCTCCGCTTCGGCGGCGCTCAGGCCGCTTTGGGGGTCCACCCCCAGGGTTTGCAGCTTTTCCTCTCTCGTTCCCAAAAAGTCACTCATTGTTTACCCCCCAAAAATTTACAGCAAATGAACAAACTGTATCGCATAAATACCGGAAAAATCAGGCGCTGCATAAGAGTTTCTACTCTAGAGTTTCTTACAAAAACCTACTGCACAGCTTTTTGAGAAACTGTAATGATACCGCAAATTGCCTTGCCTCGGTGCGCAAATAGCGCGCAAACAAAAACCCGGCGGCCTTTCAGCCATACCGGGTTCACACAAAAAAAGAGACCCCGTATGCCAAAAAAGCCATACATGAGTCTCGTTCATTAAGGCAAGCCAGGCCGCATGTGCGGCCAGTATGTTGACTTGACACGCGCCACGGCGCGCGAACTACTCCCTCACAGGTATAGCCCACTAAGCCAAAAAGTGCTCCATGCTATCGGTCTGGTTTCCCAACTGCTGCGTTGTCGTCAATCGCAACCCACCAAGGGTTGCTCATTCCTCCGCCTTGCACTGGAAAAACCATCCTCGCTATCCTTAAACCACTTTTTAACTTAGTTGGCTATAAAAACTATTTTGCTATCATAACATGAAGCGGTTAGCTTGTCAAACCCCAAAAAACAAGTTGCTACACCGTGTTTTGCGTGTTTTGCTGCCCCGCCAGGCGCAAAGCATGGCTGCGTACCAGCAGCAGGCTTGCCAAAAATAGCGCCCCGCCGCAGCCCAGCAATAACCAGCAGATATCCAGCACATCGGCCAGCGGGCCAAACACCAGCATACCAATTTGCAGCACGCCGGTGTTCAGCATGGCATAGGCCGAAAACACCCGCCCGATATAGCGCTCGTCTGCGCCGGTTTGCATAAGCACGGTGGCCGGGGTGCTGTAGATGGCGTTGCCCAGCCCAAACACCACTATGGCGGCCAAAAACACCCAAACGGAAAGTTTTGCCCCCATCAAAAGGGAGGCCGCCGCCATAAGGCAGCCGCCAAACACAATGGTGCTTAGCTTATTTCTAAACCCGCCCCAGCTTGCCATAAGCACCCCGCCCAGCAGCATCCCCCCCGTGAGGGTAATTTCCACCGCCGAAAGATACCAAACCTCCCCGCCGAAGCTGCGCGTTACAAACAGGGGGCTAAGGTAAAACACCGGGGCACATAAAAAAGAGCACGCCGCCAGGTACAAAAACAAATGCCGCAAAAAAGGGGTGCGCCCAATATACAAAAGGCCCTGCTTCATATCCTGCACATAGCTGCCCGCGTTTTGCCCCTCGGTGGGTTTTTGCCGTTTGGGCAGCCGCAGGCCAAACCCAAGCAGGGCAATGGCAAGGCTTGCCGTAATCACGTCCACAAAAAACAGCGCCCCAAAATTGACAAGGCCCAGCAGCGCTGCCGCCAGGGCAGGGGCAATCATTTGCACCATGCTGAATGAGGTGGTGTATAGGCTGTTCACCCTTGTCAGCTTTTCGGGGGGCACAAACTCGGGTATCATGGCGTTTACACAGGGGTTTTGCACCGCCCCGCCAAAAGCGCGCAAAAGTAAGGCCCCCAGCAAAACATACACATTGCCAAGGCCCGCCAGGTATAAAAGCGCCACGGCCAGGGCCACCAGCGCCATTCCTCCGTCGGCCAGGTTGATTATCCACTTGCGGTTAAATCGATCGGCCCACACCCCCACAAAGGGCATCAGCAAAAACATGGGCAATAAATTGCACAGGATGGAAACCGCCGCATACAGCCCCGACTGTGTGGTAAGGGTGATGTGCCAGATGATACAATATTGCACAATGGAGGAGCCAAAAATAGAAAAAACCTGGCTCAGAATGAAAAGAAAGGCATTCCTACGCCAGTTTATAAAGCGGGCCTGCCCACCGGTTTGGGCCATTTCCTGCATAGGCCGCCCCCCATATTCCAAATTTTATAGCACAACATCACGGTTTTAGCTATAGGTCATCATCATACGCTTCTGCGCGTTTTTTGTCAATATTTACAAAACGTAAGCCAGGCGAGGTTTTTACATAGCAGCCCTACACCAGGGCCACGGCGCGCAGGGGGGCTCCATCGGCATTTTGGGTTTTTAAAGGCAGGGCCGCCAGGGTAAAAAGCCCCTTTGGCAGTTTTTCCAAATGTGTGAGGTTTTCCAAAATCAGCACGCCTTTTTCCAGCAAAATGTGGTGGATGGGAAACTCCGTATCCGCAATGCCATCCACGCCAATGGTATCCACCCCCAGGCCTTTAATACCGCTTTGGGCCGCAAAGCCGGCCACCTCGGGGCTGATGCAGGGGTAATTTTCAAAATAGACGGGCTGGCCCCAATACTGGCTCCACCCAAAGCGGAAAAGCCAAAACTCGGCCTTTGCAAGCTGTGGCAGCAAAGGTTGCAGGGCTTCCACGCCAAGGGTTTGCCCTGGCGCCAAAGTGGCGGCGTCTATCACCATGGCCGGGCCCACAAACTGCCTCACCTCATAGTCGCTAAGCGAGGGGGCCCCGGGCAGCATGTGCAGCGGCGCGTCCATATGGGTGCCGGTGTGGGAGTAAAAGGTCAAGCGGTGCTCTAAAAAGCCGTCCTTTTCATGGGTGTTGGCCCTTTCTATTTTTGGGGGCAGGGTGCCGGGGTACACGGGTATATCCTCGCTGATGGTATGGCTTAAATCCACTGCGTGCATGGCGCTCACCTCTTTGGGTTTATGCAAAAACAGGCATGGCCCGGCGGGGCGGGCCGCTTGGCCCAAGCCCCGCCGGGGCAAGGTTTTTTTATATCTGGCTTTATAGCTGGCAGCGCCGCTTTTATGCGGCCTCCACCTCTTTAATCAGTTCGTCCAAAATGGCCGCGCCATCCGGGCCCACCATCTCGCGGTATTTATCGTAGGCGCTTTGGGCTGCGGCTTCAAAGGCCGCGCGCTCTTCCTCGGTCAATTCCTCTACGGTGATATCGCTGGCGGCGGTAATTTTGTCCAGCGCGGCCCCGTTCAGCTCGTCCACAATTTCCAGCGAGCGGGGGCGCATCTCATCAATCGTCTCCAGTATAATATTTTGCACATCAGCAGGCAAGCCCTCAAAGAATTTTGGGTTTACGCAGGTGGCCGTAACATAGATGTTGGAGTTTGCCTCGGTGAGATATTTTTGCACCTCATAGAATTTGGATTCCTCGATGGCGCTGATGGGGTTTTCCTGGCCCTCAATCATGTTGAGCTGCAAGCCCGAATACACCTCTAGGTAGGGCATGGGGGTGGGGTTTGCGCCATAGGCTTCATACGCGGCCACAATCATGGGCGAGGGCATGGTGCGGAACTTGAGACCCTTAAAATCGGCCGGGCTGTGCAGGGGTTTGTTGCTGGTCCACTGCATAAAGCCCTCGGTCCAGTAGGCAAGCACCTGGATATTTTTTTCCAGGTATTTCTCGTTCAGCTTTTCGTTTAAGGCCACGCTGTTTTCAAAAATGGCCATGTTTTTTTGCATGTCCTGGCTAAACAGGAAATGCAGGGAGAAAAGCTGGTTTTCGGGCACGATGGTGCCGGTGTTGCCGGGGGAGATGATGGCAAACTCCAGCCCGCCGTTCTGTAAAAGTTCACACTGCTGGGTCGCGTCCCCAATCTGCCCAACGGGGTAGATATCCAGGGTAATTCGCCCGTCGGATTTTTCGTTCAGCTTTTGGGCAAACTCCTGGCAGTATACATCCTGCATACTGCCGTTATATTCTTCGTGGGCCATGCGCCAGGTGTAGGTTTCCCCCGCCTGGGCCGGGGCGGCGGCTGCGCCCGCCGCAGAGGCAGCCGGGGCCGAAGCGCCCGCCGAGGACGCAGTGTTGCCGCCGCAGGCGGCAAGCAGGGCCGCAGCCAGTACCGAACATGCCAGTTGTGCCAGTTTTTTCTTTACAAACATACCAATTCTCCTTTTCTGTATCAAGCGGTTTATGCGGATGGATTAGCGCAGCAGGAAAAGGGAGAGCTGCGGGAACAAAATGACAATGATGGAGATGGCCACCAGCAATATCAGGTAGGGCGGCAGGCCTTTTATCACCGTTAAATAGGGCCGGTTGAAGATGGCGCTGGCCGTAAAGATGTTGCAGCCAAAAGGCGGGGAGACCGAGCCAACGGCGGCCTGCAGGGTGATGATGATGCCGAGGTGGATGGGGTTGATGCCCGCCTGCATGGCCACGGTGTAAAAGATGGGGGAAAGGATGATGATGACGACGAGGGAATCGACAAACATGCAGCCGATGAAGAAAAAGATGGTGACGGTGACGAGCACGGCCAGCGCCGAAGGGGCAGCGCCCAAAACCGCATCGGTGAGCATTTGGGGAATGCGGGCGTAGGAGATAACCCAGGAGAATAGTTGCCCGGCCGAGACCAGCACAAACACCGCACAGGTTACAATGGCCGTACTGAGGGCAATTTTGTATAAAGATTTAAAATTGACCGAGCGGAAAACCAGCATTTCCAATATCAGGGCGTACAGCACCGATACCGCGGCGGCCTCCACCGGGCTAAACAGCCCCGAATAGATGCCCGCAAAGATGATGACGGGGAAGCCCAGGGGCCCAATGGCCTTGCGTAAGGCCACCCCCACCTGTTTTAGGCTGGCACGCTTTTGGCGGGGAATTTTTGCCTTGCGGGCAAAAAAATAGCTGAAAATGGCGAAGAACAACATGATGAGAAGGCCGGGGCCCACCCCCGCAATGAACAGCGAGCCCACCGAGGTGCCCGTTACCACCGCATACATAATCATGGAGATACTGGGCGGGATGAGCAGGGCGATGATGGCCGAACTGATGATGAGGCCAATACTGCTGGAATCCTTATAGCCAATGCCCTGCAAGCGGCTGCGCATGGGCTTGCCAATGGCCACAACCGTGGCCTGGGTAGAGCCCGAAATGGCCCCGAAGATGGTGCAGGTTACGGCGGTGGTGATGGCCATGCCGCCGTGGATATGGCCAATGCAAGTTTCAACCAAATCCAAAAGGCGGCGGGTGGTTTTACCCGTGCACATGATATCGGCCGCCAGAATAAACATGGGAACCGAGAGCAGCACCGAGGAGGAGATACCCGCCACAAGCTGCTGCATCCCCATCATCAAATCCACACCGGGAATAAAGATGAGCATGATGACCAGCGGGGCCACAATCATCGGGATCATCATGGGAAAATTGAGAAGCAGAAAAAAGAACATCAAGGATAAAAGCAAGGCTACCACTATTCGTTCCCCCCTTTGTCTTGCCTGTCTGCGGTTTTTAAGGCATCCGCCTCTCTCTTTGCGACCTCGGGCTCGTCGGTTAGGCCCAGGGCCTCGTCGGTGTTTTCTCCCAGGCGGAAAAGGCTGGAAATCCAAATGCTTTTGCTGGTAACATTCAGCACAAAGGTACGCAGGTATTCAACTGCCGCAAGCAAAAAGCCCAGGGGCAGCGGCAACAGGGTAATCCAAACGGGCAGGCGCAGCGCGGGCGTTACCCGGCCAAGCTGCATAACGCTTAGGGTGTAGCGCACACCCAGGTAGCACAAAACGCACATCACAAGCCCCGTAACCAGGGTGATGAAAACCATCATCACCTTTTTTACCTTTTCGTTCACAAGGTCGAACACAATGGACATGCTGATGTGCCGCGCCTTGCGGGCACAGTAGCCCACGGCAAAAAAGGTAACCAGCAGGTTCAGGGTGGTGCCCACCTCTTCGGTAAAGGTCCAGCTGGCATTGAACACCGTGCGGCTTATCACCCCGCCAATCAGGATAGCCGCCATGGCCAAAATGGAAAAGGCCAGCACCGCCTCCTCAAATTTGCTCACAAAAGCGTCAAACTTTTTCATAAGTTCCCCCTTTCTCTCCGGGTTTAATAGGCGTAGCTAAGGCCCACAAAACGGCGGCTGAAGGCCTCCACATCCCGGCGCAAAGCTTCGGCGTCCTCCCCGTCCATCAGCAGCCTTTTAAACAAAGCGGCAATCTCTTCCATCTCGCCCTCCCGCATACCCCGGCGGGTCACCTCCTGGGTGCCGATGCGCACATCGGCCGATGCCCCAGAAAAATCGTCTGAACAGAGGATTTGCGCCTCTTCCAGCAATTTTGCGGGGGGGACGCACAGTTTTTGGGCGGCCATATCCACCAGCAGAATGTGGGTATCGCTATAGCCGCGCGCCTTGCCGCACACCGTAAAACCGCAGGCGTTCAGCGCTTTGCCCAGGGCTTTGGTATTTTTTACAATTTGGGCGGCGTACTCTTTGCCAAAGGCCTGCATCTCCAAAATGGAGGCGGCCAGGGCGGGCAGGCGGTTGATATGGTGGGAGGTGACGAGGGAGGGCGACAGGGTATTGCCCACCCGCTCTATCAAATCCGCCCGGTTGGAAACCACAAACCCGCCCTGCGGCCCCGGAAAGGACTTGTGGGTGGAGCCAAACATGATGTCGGCCCCCTCCTCCAGCGGGTTTTTCATGCTGCCGCCCGCAATCAAGCCGGTTACGTGGGCTGCATCGTAGGCTACCAGTATGCCCAGTTCGTCGGCCAATGGGCGGAATTTGCGCAGGGGCTCCTCAAACAGGGTGCCCGAACCGCCAAAGATGATGAGTTTGGGCTTTAAGGCCCGCACCTGTTTTTCCAGCGCCTCAAAATCCACCGCACGGTTTTCGTCAAAGGGCATAAAATCCACCCGGATGGTGGCCCCAAGCTGGTCTATCATGCAGATGGGGGCCATCAGGCCATGGCCCCAGTCCTTCAGCGATACCTCAATCACCAGGTCGTTCACATCCAATAATGCCAGCGCCACCGACATCCCCGCCATGTGCCCGCTGATGGGCCGCAAATCGGCATAGCGGGCGCCAAAGATATCACAAACCAGTTCCTGCGTCTCCATTTCAAACCGGTGAATGTACTTGTTGCCCGTATACTCGCGGTTTTCGGGGTTGCCGGTTTCGTAGCAACCGTAGCGGTTGCCAAGGTCACTGGTCATGTAGCTTCGCACAAAATCAGAGGAATAATTCTCCGAGGCAATCAAGTTGAGGCAGCCCTCCCGGTAACTCACGTGCTCCCGTATCAAATTGTTCATTTCGCCGGCGGAATGAAACACAACACCAACTCCTTCTCTCTCGTATCAACTCATTTTGTACCCTGAACCCGCACCCAAAACACTTTTGGCGCCCTTTACACAGCTTGCCCCAGCAGTTGCCCGCCCACCAAACGCAAAAACATCTCGGTTGCCAGGGGCAGGCAGTCCTCATCTATGTTGAACTTAGGGTGGTGGTGGGGGTGGCAGGCCCCCTTTTGGGGGTTACCCGCGCCCGTAAAAAAGAAGCAACTGGGCACCCTGTGGGAAAACTCGGCAAAGTCCTCTCCGCCCATGCAGTAATAGGCGCTTATGTTTTCGCCCCCCACGGTTTGTTCGGCGGCTTTCCTGGCCAGTTCCACCATGTTTTCATCGTTGTGCATCGAGGGGTTTGAGGGGATATACCTGAGGTCATACCTCACCCCGTAGGCCTCCGCCACCCCGTTTAAAATGGCCTCAAAGCTTTTTTTCATGGCGGGCTTTTCGGTTTTTTCGTCTTTTAGCAGGTAGCGCAGGGTGCCGGTTAGCTGCACGGCATCGGCAATTACGTTGGGGGCCGTGCCGCCTTTAATTTCGCCAAACAACAACGCCACCGAACTCAAAGGGTCTAAGGCGCGGGTTTGCACATGCTGGGCCATGCTTACCATTTGGCAGGCCGCGGGGATGGGGTCTATGGCCAGGTGCGGGCTGGAGGTATGCCCGCCGCGGCCATGCACGGTTATCTCAAAATGTTCCAGCGCGGCCATAACGGCGCCAGGGGCCACCCCCATGCTGCCCACCGGTAGCAAAGACCACACATGCTGCGAAAAAGCCATGTCCACTTTGGGGTCTTCCAAAACCCCCGCCTCAATCATGGCCAGGGCCCCGGCCTCCTCCTCATTTGGCTGGAACACCAGCTTCACGTTGCCCGCCATGTGTTCTTTCAGCCCGGTTAAAATTTTGGCCGTTACCAGCAGCACGGCCATGTGCCCATCGTGCCCGCAGGCGTGCATTACACCGGGGTTTTGGCTGGCAAAGCCAAGGCCGGTGGCCTCCTGCTGGGGCAGGGCGTCCATATCGGCCCGCAAAAGAATGGTGGGCCCCGGCTTTGCCCCCCGTATGGTGGCCACAAGGCCGGTTTTGGTTAGGGTTTTTGGTTGCAGGCCCAGAACGCGCAGGTATGCGGCCACGGTTTTGGCCGTCTCAAACTCCTGGTAGCCAAGCTCGGGCCGGGCGTGGAAGGCCCTGCGCAGCGCCGTCAATTCCCCACTCTGTTCCTGTGCCAGTTTTTTATAGTCCATGCCCTACCTCGCTTTGCTTTGCTATTTTTTTGCCGCCATTATTTTGTCAACAGCTTGCGCGGGTAGTGGCAAAAACACTCGGCGCCCTTCTCAGTCACATAAAAAGGCTCGCTGATATCCACGCCGCAGTCGTCCAGCCAGATGCCTGGAATCATGTGGAAGGTCATGCCTGGCCGCAAAACCGTTTTATCGCCGGGGCGCAAGCTGGCGGTGTGCTCGCCCCAATCGGGCGGGTAGTTTAGGCCCATGGAATAGCCGATGCGGGAATCCTTCACAAAGCCGCTTTTGGCAATGGAGGCAGCCCATACCCGCTCCACCTCTTCGCACAGCATACCGGGTTTAATGGCCTCCAGCGCCTCGGTCAGGCCCTCGGCCACGGTCTTGCCCAAATCCAGCACCTTTTGGGGGGCCTTGCCCAGCACCATGGTACGGGCCAAGGGGCTGTGGTAACGGCGGTAATTGCCCGAAAGTTCTAAAATAACCGTGTCTCCGTCTTTGTAGGGCTCGTCCGTCCAGCTCAGGTGGGGGGTGGAGGTGCGCACACCTGCGGGCATAAGCGGTACGATGGAGGAATAGTCGCCGCCATATTCCTCTGTGCCGCTAATTTGGGTGTGGTATACCTTGGCCGCTGCGTCACACTGCCGCACCCCAATCCCCACCGATTCATAGGCCGTTTGCATGGCTTTTTCGGCAATTTTCGCCGCTTTCTTCATAAAACCCAGCTCTGCATCGCTTTTTATAATCTTCACCCAGTTCACCAGGTTTGTGGCGTCAATAAAGCGGGCGTTTGGCAGTTCCTTCACCAGCACATCCTGGCATTTGGCCGAATAATAGTAGGCGTCCATCTCGGTGCCAATGGTTTTGTTTTCCCATTTTTTCTCCCGCAGTATATCCGCCACATAATTCATGGGGTGCTTCACAGGGTTTTGCACATAGCTGTCGTCATAGGCGCGTATATTTTCTTCCTCCAGCCAGGTGGTAAGCCGGGCGGCGTTGCCGTCTTGCCCGCGGCCAAACCAAATGGGCTGTGGGCTATCCAGCGCCACAATCAGCCCCTGGTGTACGTAGAAGGACCAACCGTCAAAACCCGTCAGATAATTCATGTTGGCGGGGTCCTCCACAATCAGCACCTCAATCCCTTTTTCCGCCATGGATTTTTTGGTGTTTTCCAGCCGGGTTTTAAATTCCTCCACGCTAAAAACCAATTCTTTTTCCATCATTGCCCTCCCTTTCTTGCTAACTATTTATTTACTAACGTTTTTTATGTATTTTTGTTTATTGTTTATTGTTTACAATTTAATAAACAATAAACTTGATTCTTGCGCTCCTTGTGCTTTATTCTCTCCCCACCGCATTAACAGGTAATAATGTGGTCTTTCAGTGCCTTTTGCGCCCCTTTAATATCCTTCTGTTTCAGTTTTTCAATAATTTTGTAATGGTCTGTCGCCGTCAGGGCCAAATCGTGCGTCATGCGGGTATCGTACAGCATCGAAAGCCTGAGCTGAAAAAAGATATCCTCCAAAATGCGCATCTTACGCCTGCTGCCGGATTTTTTCCAGATGAACTGGTGGAAAACAATGTCTTTGCTGTTCAGTTCCAGCGTTTTTTTCTCAAGCTCCGAGTTTGCGTTTTGCCGTTCCTCCCCCTCGGTTTGGGTGCTTTTTGTAATGGCCACCATCTCATCTACAATGGCGGTAAGGGCGGCAAAATCTGTTTCAGTAAGCGCGTTGTTCGTAATTAAATCTTTTAGTATCGAATTTTCCAGCAGTAGGCGTATTTCAAAAACTTCCTGAATATCGCTGGGGGTAAAGCGGGTTACATAGGCCCCCCGGCGCGGCTCCATGGTTATAATACCGGCTTGTTCGGCAATTTTCATCCCTTCGCGCACCGGCCCCCGGCTAATACCCAGTTGGTCGGCAATCTCGGCTTCCAAAAGGTGCTGCCCCTCCCGGTACACGCCTGTCAAAATCATATTTTTGATATAGTCCAGGGCCAGATAAGACAGGTTTTCTCTCTGCGAAATATCTTTTTTAATGTTGTTTACGGGAATATCTGTCATAGCTTCTCCAAAACATCGTGTAAATTGTCAACAATCATGCAATAAAAGCGTAACTCTTTTCAGGCGGCCCGTCAATACTTCGGGGCATTTTTCCACATTTTGACAAAAATGTGCGGGGGATTTTTAGGCAAAGCCACAAATTTGGGGCCATTTTGGGGGCGCTTATTTCAGTTTCTCAAAAATTGGGTTTTTTAGCTTGGGGCTGCGCTACGCCGCCTCTTCGCGCAGGCGCACTACAATGCTTTGTTTTACCAGGCTTTGGTAGCCAAAATGGGGCACCAGCAGGGAAATAAGCACCATAATGGGCAGGCACAGCAAAATAGGCAGCACGGTTAACTTAAAGGCAAAAAACCAAAATACCCCTTCCAGCGCGGCGCCCAGCAGGGGGCTTGCCGCCAAATTTAGCACAAAGCAAAACAGCACCGCACTTACGGTATACAGCAAACTTTCCCAAATTAACATTCTTTTTAGCTGTTTGCCGGTCATCCCAATGGATTGCAGCATGGCAAACTCTTTACGCCGCGTTATTATGCTGGTAAGTACGGCGTTGAGGAAGTTCAAAATACCCACCATCCCCACAACAGCACTCAGCACGCCCCCCAGCAGCATAAACATGTTCCGAAAACCCTCAAACTCGGCGCGGTGGGTCTCTTTGCTCTCATAATCGTACTGTGCGCCTTCGTTTTGGGTGTAGGCGGCCAGGTAGGTCTCCATAGCCGGGGCGGCGCCCTCCTTCACATCAAACGCGTAATGCAAAGGCGTGCTGGAATTTGTCTCTTTTTGAAAAGCCCCGGCGCTTAAAACATAGCTGTCTCCGCCGTAGATGCGATAATCCATGCCGCTGGGCACAATCACCAGCGCCGCCACCTCATAGGTCACGTATAATGGAATCATCCCAACAGGGGTGGTTCCATTACTTTTCCCCTTTCG
>CAZKBM010000038.1:8403-28909 GCA_964550985.1 uncultured Oscillospiraceae bacterium | reverse complement strand
GAAAGATTCTGCAGCCCTCTGCTCTTGTCATTCTGCTGAACAGCAACAAAACTACCTGGCGCGGTAAGGAGAGGGCAGATGAAAATATATATGCTTACCGCTTTGCCGTTCTCACAGGCCTGCGGCCCGGTGAGTTGCGTAACCTCCGCTGGTGTGATATACAGGGGCGAAAAGTCCACGTCACTGGCGCGGTAAATGTGAAGCACCAGCAAACCACTGGAAAGAACCAGAACGCCGTCCGTTCTTTCAAAATGACGCCCCTCGCCCAGCAGGTCTTAACGGAATACAAAGCCTCCTTGGGCGTTTCTCTAAATCCACAAAGCCCAGTTTTCCTGCTCCCACCCTACCCCACTTTTTATAAACAGTGGCAGCGCTATTGCGAATCAAACCACATCCCTCCAATATCCCTGTATGAAATGCGCCACAGCTTCGTCAGCATCGCTAAACGTTTGGATGAGGGCATGGTCAAACCGCTGGTAGGCCATGCCGAGGATATGGACACCTTTGGCATTTATGGCCATGAAATGGACGGCGATGACGACTTGGTCGCCGAAGAACTGGACACCGTTTTCCGCAAAGTAATCGAATACGGCGAAGGACAAATCAAAACAAAGGCGTCCGAACAATAAAAGTGGGTTACAAAGTGGGTTATATTAAAGAAAAATCCTCCACGATTCAAACGAATCATGGAGGATTTTTCATGGTGGAGATGACGGGAATCGAACCCGTGTCCAAAAAGAAGTCCACAAGAGTATCTCCGGGTGCAGTTAACCTGCAAAGGTTCCCCCGGCGGCAGGCCGGCTAACATGCCGCCGCGTCGGTAGCTTCATAAGTTCATGACGCCCCGCAAAGCTTAAGAGCGTTCACGTTCACCGCCTAAATGACGCCCAGCACCCGCCCGGCGATATGGCGGGGTGGACGGCAGCTATATTAAGTTAAGCTGCGACCGCAACAGGGTTGCGGTTGAAATTAACAGTTTTGTTAACTATTTTTGCGTGGCATTTAAAGTGCGGCCACAACACTACCCGCTGCTCCGGCTTTCTTCTCCCTGTCGAAACCTTTACATCCCCCTATTGTTTTATCGTTCTTTTTATATGTAAAGCCGCTTGGCATTACACTACACATTGTGGCCTTTTATCGCTCTTTCCATGCTGCGCTTTGCGTCACTGGCGGCCTTGGCGGCACGCTTATCGTACAGTTTTTTGCCGCGGCAGATGCCCAGTTCTACCTTTACATTGGAATTTTTAAAATACAGCGCTAGGGGCACCAGCGTTAGGCCCTTTATCTTAATATCGGCCTGTAATTTGCGTATCTCCCGTTTATGCAGCAAAAGTTTCCTTTTTCGCTCGGGTTCACGGTTGAAAATGTTGCCCTTTTCATACGGGGACACGTGCATTCCTATCAGCCAGGCCTCCCCTTCTTTCACCTCGGCCCAGGAATCCTTCAGGTTTACGCTGCCCTGCCGGATGCTTTTTACCTCGGTTCCCACAAGCGCAATACCGGCCTCTACACGGTCCAGCACCTCATATTCATGGCGGGCCTTTCGGTTGACGACCACGGTTTTTGTTCCCTTTTCCACGGCCATCACCTCCCGTTTTTTGCCTTACAGGGCCGGAACTGTACTTTACTACAGCTTTTGCCGTTTGTCAAGTTAAAACACCCATACCCGGCACAGGCTGTTCTTCAAAAGGGATTCTTCCGCCCCTGTTACACCTCATCGCGGCGGTTAAATGCCTGAAAAAGTGTTTCTTTATCGATATATTCAAGGCTTACATTCACAGGTAGGCCCAGTGCCAGGCGTGTTGTTTTTATTCCTAGCGGTTTTATCAGCCCCGCCAGGTAACGGGCAGTTGTCTCCCCTTCCACCGTTGGGTTTGTGGCCATAATTACCTCGTGCACATCGCCGTCTTGCAGGCGGTCTAACAGGGCCTGTACGGGCAACTGGTCGGGGCCAATGCCCGCCGTGGGCGAGATGAGCCCGTGCAGCACATGGTAGCGGCCCCGGTACTCCTGGCTCATATCAAAGGAGAGGACATCCCGCGGGCTTTCCACCACACATATCATTCCGGCATCGCGGTTTGGGTCACTGCAAATGCCGCAAACTTCCCCTTCGGTAAGGTTATGGCAAACATTACAGCGGCGTATTTTTTCATGTGCGTCCACAATGGCCTGAGAAAAAGCCATCGCCTGTTCCTTATCCATAGCCAACACCTGGTAGGCCATGCGGGTGGCACTTTTAATTCCCACCCCATTCAGGCGGGCAAAACATTCTATCAGCCGTTTTAAGGGCTCTGCATTCACAGCCATTCGCTACTTCTTTCGCGCCTAAAGCCCAAGGCCCGCAAGGCCGGGGTAGGCTGCCGTAATCTCTGCCATTTCTTTTTCGGCCTGTTCGTTTACAAGGCGCACCCCTTCGTTAAAAGCGGCGCCAATCATATCTTCCAGCATCTCCCGGTCATCCTCTTTGGCCAGTTCCGGGTCAATGCGCACGGCCGAGACGGTGTAGTCTCCCCGCATGGTTACCTCCACCATGCCGCCCCCGGCAGTGGCCTTGGTCTCCTGCTCTTTCAGTTCATCCTGCTTTACCTGCATGCGGTCCTGCATCTCCTGAGCCTGCTGCATCAGGGCATTTACATTTTGTTTGCCATATCCGTCGGGTAATCTCGCTTTCATCCTTCTGCTCCTTTTTCTTCGGTATCTGTTTGGATTTAGTCGCTTTGTTCAGGTTCACCCTCATACTCAATGGGCACCCCTTTTTGTTCCCACTCGGCCAGGGTTTTACGGGTGGTGTCGGCGGGGGATTCCCCGGCCTTTTCACGCTTATAGGGCCCAATGCCATAGCGCATACCCGTTACAGCGTGAATGGCCGCTTTAATCACTTCGCTAACATTTTTGTCGCTGCGTATGAACTCCATAAAGAGATCCCCGCCCTCAATGAGGATGCGTCTGCCGTTAAAGTACCCCGTGGTGGTTTTGATATAGGAGTACACCATGGGGTCGGCTTTGGAAATCTGCTCCACCACCTGCGGCCAGGGGGCAAACACTTCGGCTTCACTCTCGGTCTCCTCCGCTTCACCGGTGTTTACAGGTGGAGGAGGCTCCGCCGACGCCGGTGAAGAAGGCGGCTGTGAGGGCGCCGAAGGCGGCGATGGCTGTGACAAGGGCGGCGGTGACGGCTGTGAAGAATGCGAAGGTGGCTGTGGTGAAGGCGCCATCTTGGGGCTGACAGCATCGTTAGGCGGCGACCCTTGCCGATTTATGGGCACGTCCAGGGCCGGGGCAGTAGCACCCCCCTTTTCGGCCAAAGGCGTCAAGGGGCTTTGCCCTGGTGCGCCGGAGTTATGTTCGCTATTGAAGCTACTGGAATTGGGCTGGGCATCCACAGAACTTTGTACAGGGGTTGTGCCCATGGGGGGTGCGCCCCTAAAGTTTGTTTCCACTGCCGCGCCCCTGCCCTGCCCGCCCAAAACCGGCGTGGCCGCCGAGGTCTGGGCCAGGTCAAACAGGGCCAGTTCCAGCTCCACACGGGGGTCCTGGCTGCGGCTCATACGTTCCAGCGCATCGGCCAGCCGGTGTAGGGCCAGTACACAGTGCCCATCGCCAAGGCCGGAGGCGCCCGCCAGGTACTTTTCCCTCTCGTCAGCGGGCAGAAAACCCAGCAGGCTGCCGTCTGGTTTTGCCGCAGCCAGCAAAAAATTTCGGTAGTGGCCAACCAACTCTTCTGTCAGGCGTTTTACGTCAATGGCGCGTTCCCGCAGTTCTGCCACCAGGGCCAGCAGGCTGTGTAGCTGCCCTGCAGCGGCGGCCTCACTCAGCGCAAACAGGTAGCTTTTATCGGTTACACCGGCCATGCGGCGCACAAGGGCGTCGTCCACCTCTTCGCCAAAGGCCGCGCAGGTATCCAGCAGGGAAAGGGCATCGCGCATGGCCCCATCGGCCAAAACAGCAATCAGCCCGGCGGCCCCGGCGGTTAGGGGAATCCCCTCTTTTTCCGCCACCTCCAAAAGCCGCGCCGTAATTTTATCTGCGGGTATGCGGGTGAAATCGAAGTGCTGGCAACGGGAGAGGATGGTGGCGGGAACCTTGTGCAGTTCGGTTGTGGCCAGGATGAAGATAACATGGGAGGGCGGCTCTTCCAAAATTTTTAGCAGAGCGTTAAAAGCTGCCGTGGAGAGCATATGCACTTCATCGATGATATACACCTTATATTTACAGCGTCCTGGGCGGTATACCGTCTCATCGCGCAAATCACGCACATCATCCACACCGTTGTTCGAGGCCGCGTCAATCTCAATCACATCTAAAATGCTGCCGTTTTCAATACCCACACAGCAGGGGCATACGCCGCAGGGGCCATCCTCGGTGGGGGCCTCGCAGTTTACGGTTTTGGCAAGCACCTTGGCACAGGTGGTTTTGCCCGTGCCCCTTGTGCCGCAAAACAGGTAGGCATGGGCCACCCGGCCCGCCTCAATTTGGCTGGTTAAGGCCGTAGTGATGGCCTCTTGCCCCACCACATCGCGAAAGGTTTGGGGCCGCCACTTACGGTATAGCGCTTTGTACATGGCGCACTCCCCTCTCTGCATTTATGCCGGGATGAAGAAAAAGACAGGCTTCGCGCCGCTTTGCATACGAAAGGCAGGTTGGCTGCGGCACACCGGCACATCCGCTTAATGCTGCTCGGTTCCCCGCCTGACATGGTTCGCAGCGGCCCGTTGCACAGGACCCACCTTCCGTATGCAAAACAGCGCGAAAACGCACTGCCTTTTCCTGAAAAAGCGGCAAATGAAACGCCGTATTATCTCTATTATCTGTAAAATATACTTTATATTCTACCACAAATACTGGTTTTTGTCTACAACGTAAAACACCACAAAAAGTATACTTATTGCGGTAAATATGCTAAAATACTGTTAACAAAACAACATAAAAATACTTACCTATTTTGAGGTGAAATTTTGTACCAAAATTTGGTGTTTGACCTTGGCGGCGTAGTGGTGAACTATAACCCCAAAGATTACCTGGCAGAGACCTTTTTTTACGAGAGACTGGAAAACAAGCTGTATGCGGCGGTATTTGGCAGTGAAGAGTGGATAAAAATGGACCTGGGCGAGATGAGCTTTGAAGATGCCAGCGAAATTTTTATGCGCCGGGCCGAAGAAGAGGACATTGCCTTTGAGATGCAGGCGCTGCTGGACAATTGGATGGAGCTGATGACCGACCGCAAGGCCACCATAAACTTAATGCGGCTATTCAAAAAGCAGGGTTACAAGCTGTACTACCTCTCCAATATAGCGCGCGAGAGTTTGGCCGTTTTGCAAAAGCGCAGTTTTTGGTCGATGTTCGATGGCGGCATTGCCTCTTGCGAGGTGGGCCTGATAAAGCCGGACCCCAAAATTTACCGCCTGCTTTTGCAGCAATACAGCCTGGTGCCGCAGGAAACCATTTTTGCCGATGACCGAAAAGAAAACGCATTGGCCGCCTTTCAAGCGGGTATTACCGGCATTCAGTTCCACAATGTAAAAAACTTTTGCAAAATGCTGGTGACCTACGGCATCAATTTGGATTAAATAAAGCAGTTGGGTAAAATGAAACCAAACGGTATAAAAAACAGAACAACAGAAAAAAGCATAATAGTGAGTAAGGCATGAAAAAGACCGCCAATTTCTTGCTGTTTTTAAGCTTGGCAGCCGCCCTAGCGGCTTGCGGGCAGGCCCCTTCTATGGCGAATGCCACCGGGAATAGCGACATCTCAATGTCATTTTCAAACAGCCAGGTTAAAGAAAATGGCCCTGGCGCTTCCCATAAAAACGCCTTGGAGAACTCTACCGGTGGTGCGGCGGCAGAGGGGGCTTTTCAAGACGGTGAAAGGTATATCCGTTTGCAGCTTAGCCCGCCGGCAGCGAATGGTTTAGACTTTTCGGGTAGCTCCGCCGCTTCGGCTGGGGTGGTGCTAAATGACGAAACGCTATTTTACACCGACGGCACAAGCGTGTTGCAAAGTGCCTTACACTTGGGCAGTGTAAAGGCCGTTTGCGCCCCCGGCCTAACAATACGAAACATTTTGGCCGCTGACGAAAATACCGTTTATTTTTCGGTTGACCCTGGGGACGAAGCCTCCCAGTACGGGGCGTTTTGGTTATATGCCTTTGATGTAAAATCCGGTGCCCTCCAAAACAAAAATGCAGAGCTTGGCCTGCCAAACCGCAGCCTTTCCCGTGTGATGCTTTTTGAGGACAATTTTTATGTGGCAACACAGGGCTGGATGGAAAATCCCCCGGAACTGATTTGGATGGGCAGCAAGGGCGTCAGCCAGGTAGTTACAAGGGATTTTTCTGGCTTTTTTGCCAGCGGCGCCTCCCTGTTTTACCAAAACGATGGCGTTATTTTTTACAAGGCCGATATGGATGCCGAGGCGCTACCTGTTTACGAGATACAGGGATACAAAGATTTTGCGATATACAATGGCTATTTGTACCTTTTTACACAAAGCCCCCAAAAAGCCACCTGTACCATACTACACGCAAAAACACTGGAACCGGTGGAAAAACTGGAACTGGGTGAAAATTCTTTTTTCACTTTAAACAGCGGCCTGCTGGCAGGCGTACAGGCAAAATATGCCCAGCAAACCGGTACTGTGCCACTTTACAACAACTTTAAGGTGGATGTCTATACCCCTGGCGGCGCGCCACTTTATAGATATACAAACCTCACACTTTCGCAACCTACCGAGCAGTTGCGCTGGCAAATAGCGGGCAGCGCCATTTTTTACCAGGATGGCGACAAGCTACAGACAAGGGATTATTCAAATGAAAATTAGAGGCAAAAAAGGCCATAAAATCATTTTTATTGTTTGCCTTTTTCTATTCACCCTTTGCGCGGTGTATTTTATTTTGTTTCGTATTCCCATAAAACATTCTGTTCAGGCGTCAGATTTAGTGGGACAGACAAAAGTTTGGATTGTGAAAAGAGTTTCCGGTCCTCCAGAATATATCGTTATTGGGGATGGTGCAGGGCTATTTTCAGAAACCTCGGTTGAGTTTACCTCGGTGTACCTGGATGGCGCCGCCCCGCCCCAGGGGTTTGGCACAGCACTCAATATACCTGAAAATGTATATATTTGCCATATGCAGGAAGACTCCCCTGCCCCATCATCCCACCAGGGTACGGAAGTTTTTACTGTACTTTCGTGGGAGCCCCTGGGCCCCATCTACAGAGATTCCATCCTCCCGGATTTTTTCTATTCTCAGAATTACCTGTGTATAGCCGATTTGTTTTTGCGTTCAGAACATTGGCTTCCCTAAATTTCACCATTGCAAGGGGCCAATACCCAAATTGAAACGATCCATATCGATATGGGGCAACACCACATGAGGAAGCGTGGCGAAGCGGCTGCGTTGGCTTTGTGCGGTGTTGCTTTACTTTATGGTTTTCTCTATTTTTTGAGAAAACCACATTTTTTCAGCGATTGGCCGGTAGCGCGCCAATATCAGCAAATAGGCCTCAAAATCGTCATTTTATAATTGCTGCCGTCACTTCAGTTCGGCCACCGTCACGCCGTCCTCGCCTTCGCCATAGCGCCCCAGGCGGAAGGAGGCCACATTTTTATGCCCTTTTAAGTGGCGGGTGATGGCCGTGCGCAAAGCGCCCGTGCCCCGGCCGTGGATGATGTATACAGGGGTGAGGCCACGCAGCACGGCATTGTCAATGAACTGGTCACACTCCAAAAGGGCCTCGTCCACCGTTTTGCCCAATAGGTTTAACTCGGTTTGGGGCCCGCGCTGGTTATCACCCGCTTGGCGTGTAACATGGGTTTGGCCACTTTTTTGTAAGGGCGGCGCGGCGGCGGCCGATGCAGCCAGTTCGCCAAGGGGCAATTTTGTGCGCAGGGCACCCATACGCACCTCCACCTGGCCGCTGCGGTCTGGCAGAGCGGTAACGGTGGCAAGCTTATCCATCTCCGGCAGCCATACCTCCTGCCCCAGCTTCACACTTTCCAGCGGGCGATACTGCCGGGGGCGGCGCGCCTGCCCCTGTTTTGCCAGCTTGCTTAGCCCCGAGGCCTCGTTTTTGGCTATCTCGCGCGCACGCTGGGCTTTTTGGGCATTGGCCACACGCTGGTTTTTTTCCAGCCGCTTCATCTCATCAATCAGCCCAAAAGCCTTGTTTTCCACCTCATCCGCCAGGGCCTTGGCCTTTTCACGGGCGGCCTCCAGCTCGGCCTCCCCCTGGCGTATCAGTTCATCCCGCTTTTGGCGGGCCAGTTCCAGCTGGTGGTCGGCGGCATAGCGCAGTTCTTCTATCTCGGTCTCTTTATCGGCCAGTTCTTTTTTCATCTCCTCCAGCTGCCCCAGTACGGTTTCAAAGCGGCGCTGCTCGGTAGAGAGGTGGCGGCGGGCGTTTTCAATCACCGCGGCGGGTATGCCCAGCTTTTCACCAATAAAAAAGGCGTTGCTGCGCCCCGGCACCCCCACCACCAATTTGTAGGTGGGGCGCAGGGTTTCCACGTCAAACTCACAACCTGCGTTTTGCACACCCTCGGTTTCCAGCGCGTACAATTTTAGTTCGGCATAGTGGGTGGTGGCCATGGTGGCCGCCCCACTCTCTCGTAGCCGTTCGATGATGGATACCGCCAAAGCCGCCCCCTCGGCGGGGTCGGTGCCCGCGCCAAGTTCGTCCAGCAGCACTAAGCTTCCCCGGCCCGCCTCGGCCAGTATCCCGGTAATATTGCGGATATGCCCCGAAAAGGTGGAAAGGCTTTGCTCAATGCTCTGTTCGTCGCCAATATCCACCAAAAAACGCTCAAAACAGCCCAGAACCGAGCGGTCATCCGCCGGGATGAGGTAGCCCATCTGCCCCATGGCCGAAAGCAGCCCCGCCGTTTTTAACGAGACGGTCTTTCCCCCGGTATTGGGGCCGGTAATTACCATGGTGTCATATTTTATTCCAAGTTCTATATCCACCGGCACCACGCTATCCCGGCTTAAAAGCGGGTGACGGGCTTTTACCAGGCTAAAGGCCGCCTCGCCGCTTATCTCGGGGCAAACGCCGTTCATTGAAAGGCCCAACTCCGCCTTGGCCAGCCGCTTATCAATCTCCAGCATGGCCTCGTAACTGGCGGCAAAAAACGGGGCAATTTCGGCCACGTTTTCCGAAAATTCCCCCAAAATACGGTCTATTTCGGCCTGCTCCTGGTTTTTGAGCTGCAGCACCTTGGCATTTGCCTCCACAACGGCCGAAGGCTCCACAAACAGGGTGCCCCCGCTGGAGGAAACGTCATGGATGACCCCCCCCACTTCGCCCCGGTGCTCGGCCTTTACCGGCACCACAAACCGCCCGTTGCGCAGGGAGACAATGGGGTCTTGCAGGTATTTATTCACACCTGGGTTTTTCACCACGGCGTCCAGCTTATCGCGTATGGAGGCCTCGGCCTGGCGTATTTTTCGCCGCAGGCTGTAGAGTTCATCGCTGGCGGTGTCGGCCATCTCCCCTTCGGATAGTATGGCAGCGCGGATGCTTTCGGCCAGGGCCGGCTGCGGGGATAGCGTAAAAAACAGGTCGTCCGCCGGGGTACTTTTTTCCTCCCCGGCCTTAAACCAGCCTTCCAACATGGCAAAATTGCGCAGCGCCCCCGCCACCAGCAATAGCTCAGCCATGGAGAGCACCCCACCCTTTTGGGCGCGGGAGACCGCCATATCAGCCCCTGGGCAGGAGGAGAGCCGCGGGTTGCCGTTTTTTACAAGGCAAGCCGCCAAGGCGTCGGTTTGGCGCAGCAGCATCCTGGCCGCCTCGGGCTGGGTTTGGGGGCGCTCCTCCCGCAGGCGGGGCAGGGTTTCGGGGCATACGGCGCGCGCGGCGGCCATCTCTACTATTTTATCCAGTTCCAGGCTTTTATAATCTCTCTCGTTCATCAATACGGTTTATTCTCCACTCAATAAGGTTTGTAAGGGCTGCAAACTTTTGGGTACGGCGTGCAAATGATACAAAAGATATTGCTGAACCGCCCTTCCCAGGCAGTTTACCCCCTCGTCTGTTAAAGTAAAGTTGTATAGCTTGTCATCGTCAGAATAGACGATATGGCGAAGCGCCGCGAGGGCGGCTTCGCTTAAATTGCAGGGTATCTCCCTTTTTTGGGCGCAGGCACTACACAATAAAGCCCCGTTTGCGGGCAGAAAGGCAAAGGGCCCGCCCTCATACAGGCCACACTCTTCACAGGCCAAAAGTTCGGGCAAAAAGCCGCTTTCCGAAAGGGTACGCATCTCGTACACAGCCTTGACAAAAGCTGGGCTGCGCTTTTGGCGGCTTAACAGGTATAGGCTGTTTAAGGTGAGGCGCAAGAGGCGTCCGGCCTCCTCCCCCATGGGGGAAAAAATCTGGGCCAATTCGGCCATATAGGCGGCCAAAAAAAGGCTCTGCACATCCTCCCGCAGGCCAAAAAAAAGCTCAATGGAGCTGGCTTCGTCCACAAACCAAACCTTGCGGCCCTCGCGCAGCACCCACTCGGAGTAGCCGTACAGCCCTGAGGCGCTGAACAGCTTATTTTTGGGGTTCAGGCTGCCCTTGGCCGATACCGACACAATGCCGTGCCCGGCTGTGAGCAGGGTGAGAATGCGGCTGGATTCGCCGATTTTCACCTCTCGCAATACCAGCCCTTTCTCGGTAATTTTCATGTTGCCTGCCTTATACCACTAGCCATTACTCACGAAAGCCCGCCTGTTTTAGGAAATTTACGTCATCCCGCCAATCACTGCGCACCTTCACCCAGCATTTTAGGTTTACCTTGGCGCCCAGCATCTCCTCTGCGTTGGCGCGGGCGGCCGAGGCCACCTTTTTCAGCATCTGCCCGCCCTTGCCAATCACCATGCCCTTATGGCTTTGTTTTTCACAGTATATCACGGCATCTATGTCAATAATCGGGCTGTCCTCCCGCTCGTGGAAGCGCTCTATCTCCACAAAAATGCCGTGGGGTATTTCCTCCTGCATATTCAGCAGCAGTTTTTCCCGCAGCATCTCGGCCACCAACACCTTTTCGGGCATATCGGTATAGGCATCCTCCGGGAAGTAGTGGGGGCCTGCCTGCGCATATTGGGCCAAGGCACCCAGTAATTCTTCACAGTTTTCCCCCGTTTCGGCGCTGATGCCCAGCACTTTTTTAAAGGCCCCGCTCTCCCTTGCCAGTTGCAGCCGCATCTCCAGCTTGGGCAAACTGTCCAGCAAGTCGGCCTTGTTCACGGCGCCTATGGCGGGGGTGCCCCCCTGCTTTATGGAGGCAAGCAACTCTGTCTCTTCCTCCCGCAAAGCTCCCTCGGGCTCAAACAGCATCAGCACCACGTCGGCGTCACTTAAGCTGGTACGCACCGTGCCCAGCATCTGCTGGCCCAGCGCCGTGCGGGCTTTGTGGAAGCCGGGTGTATCCAAAAAAATATACTGCAATGCACCTTTGGTTACAATGCCGGTAATACGGGTGCGGGTGGTTTGGGGTTTTGGGGTGACAATGGCGGTTTTAACGCCACAAAGGCGGTTCATCAGCGAAGATTTACCCACATTGGGGCGGCCTACTATGGCCACGAAAACCGAACTGGTTTGGGGCAAAGGTATATTCTGGGGCATGAAGGGGTATCCTTTCGGGTATGTTTGTTTGGCCAGTTTATTCCTTGGGCACCTGGGTGGCAAAGCCGAAGATAAACCAGCCCGAAACCCCCAGCGAAAGAAGTAGTAAAGCCAGCAGCCACAGGCGGGCCATGAAAAAACGGAAAATGACGGCAAATACCGCCGTATTCCAAAACAGAAAAACCCCCGCCACGGCGGCCGCTATGCAAAATACCAGTACGGCTCCGGCGGCCATATCCTTCACCGCGCCGGCCATCTCATATTTTTGGGGGCTGGGCTTCCACACAGCCCGCTCTAGCGAGGAATTTACAAGTTCTAACGCCAAAACCCCGCCCACCAAAACGGTAAGCAGGGCATACTCGGCCGAGGTGAAGGGGTAAAACAGCGAAAACAGAAATACATAAAAGCCCGCACAGAGGTGAAAACGGAAGTTGCGTTCCTCTAGCACGGCCAATTTTACCCCTTTAGCTGCATAGGCAAAACCATTTAGAAAAGCGGTCCACTTTTCTCTCATCGTTCCTCTTCAAGGTTTGTATAGGAAACCGTGCGTGGCAACCCCAGTTTTATCAGCGCATTTTCCTCTTTTTCACGCATATGCACAGCCTCAATGCCCCCGGTCTCATGGTCGTACCCCAGCAGGTGGTACATGGAGTGCACGGTGAGGTAAGCCACCTCGCGCTGCAGGGTGTGGCCATAAAGCTGGGCCTGCTCCACCGCTTTTTCCATGGAGATGACAATATCGCCCAAAATGGCCGCGCCGGTCTCCTGGTTTTTTTCGTAGGCCTCCCCCTCATTCAAGGGAAAACTCAATACATCGGTGGGGTTTGGGTTTTTGCGGTATTGTAGGTTCAGTTTTGCAATCTCCTCGTTATCCACAAAGGTAACGCTTACCTCGGCAGGCTGGCCAAAGCCCTCCAGTTCCAGCACCGCATTGCAAGAGCGGCGGATGAGAATACGCAGCCCAGAGGGTATTTTTACTGCTTTTTGACGGTTGGAGATATAGACTTTGTGCGCCACATCTTCACTCCCTAACGTTTATATTTTGCCGAAGCTTTATCGTACGCCCGTATGATCTCTTGTACAAGGCGATGACGGACGACGTCTTTATCCGTAAATTTAATCCGCGCAATATCCTCGATGGATTTTAAGGTGGAAAGGGCGTCAATCAGGCCGCTGCGGTTTTTGTCCGGCAGGTCTATTTGTGTCACATCCCCCGTAACCACCACCCGGCTGCCTACCCCCATTCGGGTTAAAAACATCTTCATTTGCTCGCGGCTGGTGTTTTGGGCCTCATCTAAAATAATAAAGGCGTCGTCCAGCGTACGGCCACGCATATAGGCAAGCGGGGCAACTTCTATCACCTGTTTTTCCAAAAGTCGCCCGGTGCCCTCGTGCCCCAGCATGTCGAACAGTGCGTCATACAGCGGGCGTAAATAAGGGTCCACCTTGTTCTGTAAATCTCCCGGTAAAAAACCCAGTTTTTCCCCGGCCTCTACCGCGGGCCTGGTTAAAATAATGCGGGTTACCTCGTGCGCTTTTAGGGCCTTAACGGCCATGGCCACCGCAAGGTAGGTTTTACCAGTGCCGGCCGGGCCCACCCCAAAGGTGATGGGGTGCTTTTGTATGGCGCTGATATAGGCTTTTTGCCCTAAGGTTTTGGGGCGTATGGGGCGGCCCTTATCGTTGATGAGGACAAAATCGCCCGTAAGTTCGGCCGCTTTGGCCTCTTCCCCCGCACGCGCAAGGGAGATGCAGTAGCGCACGGCCTGTTCATCCAGCGGCAGGCCACCGGCGTGTAGCTGCACCATAGCGGTAAGGGCTTTTTCGGCCGCTTCTACGGCCTCGGCCTCCCCTACAATTTTCATTTCGGTGCCACGGTATACCAGTGTTACGCCAAATTCTTCTTCCAGCAACTTTACGTTGCTATCGGAACTGCCAAAAATGGCCAGTGCCACTTCCATATCATGCAGATCAATCTGCTTTTCTATAAGCCCTTCACCTCAAATTTTATCAATTGTTACTAGTATTTTATTATAATTATCAGTATTATACCACAAAATATTTAGGATAGGAACTGTTTTCTTGCGAGATTTTATCTTTTTCTTGTGAAATGCCCGTTTTTTGGGTATACTGTGCACAAGCGCGCAATAACAATAGAGGAATGATCATGCCAAAAAAACTGTTTGGAAACCATAGAAAACCCGCCTGCCAAACCTGCCATTTGGGCCGCCCCGCACCCGATGAGGTGATGATTCTATGCCGAAAATACGGCCCGGTGGCCCCAAACTACCACTGCAAAAGATACCGCTATAACCCTTTGCACCGTATACCCCAGCGCCAGCCCCACCTACCGGAGTATTCGCCGGAGGATTTTGCCATTGACTGAGACAAACCGGCAAAACCCGCAATAAAAAACACGCAAAGGCAAAAAGAAGTGGCAGCCCTTACGTGTTTTCCCAGTTAGTGGCGCCCAAAATGGCGCCGGTTACACAATAATCATCTGCAGGCTATTCCATATAAAGATCCAGCCAAGTAAAACAGTATAGATAATTAGGGCCAAGAGGTACAGCTTGCGGTTTTTGGCAGAATCGATTTTTCGGCTAATTAAAACAATGGCCAGCACACTGCCCACAACGGCCAGCATATCTACAAAGCCTCGAATAGCCGCAGTGCGCACCCCAAAAACGGTTTCGCCCATTAAGCGCTGAACGAGCAGCACCAGCAGGTGTGCCCCTGGCAGTATGGCAAGCGGAAGGATTGAAAGCGCATAACCCGGATGCTTGGAGCGCACCAATATCAAAACCATGAGCAATTCCAGCACCAAAATGGCAATGCTTTCGCGTAGCATATACCCACCCTCTTTCTTTAAGTAAACCCTTAACTGTGCAGCTGGGAAGGTTATTACAGCCCCTGCACATCTTGAAAAGAGTGGTTACTTTTTGCTTGACGAATTGCTAAATCCCATTATAATAGATAAAGGCCTTATTTGTAAATCACCCCGCTGGTGTGGCTGAGGGGCAAAGTACTACATGCGCGGCGCATCGATTTTATTTGCTGAGGAAAGTGCTTTTTTGTAAACGTCCAATTGGGGCACAACCATGTTTTATGCTTCTGTGGCTCAGGGGTAGAGCAGCTCACTCGTAATGAGCAGGTCATCGGTTCGAATCCGATCAGAAGCTCCAAAAAAGAATGGGATTGTTTTTTTGCAAGAGCAAAAGGCAGTCTCATTCTTTTTGCAAAGGGAACAGCCTGTAAACGCTTGCGTTTACAGGCTGTTCCCTTTGGACTAGACACCCGGGGTATTACCCCCGCTTTCTCAGTTCTGTAAACCCTATACCCCCTGCTTAATGCTTGACTACAGGCCCTAAATCTCCGTTTTTTCTCTGTGCCGCCTGTTCACAGCAAATGAACAAACTGAAGCGCATAAATACGGGAAAAATCAGGCGCTGCATAACAGTTTCTACTCTGTATTAGAGTTTCTTACAAAAAGCTGCTGCACAGCTTTTTGAGAAACTCTAATAGCAAAAGCTTGCTGCGCAACCTTTTGAGAAACTGTAATAGAAACATCATACCTGTTTTATAACCTGCACTAGGGAAGCGATAAAATCCGTTCCACTGTATTCCCCCCAAAGTGTCGTCAGGGCCCCAGGCGAAACATCCTGCACCGTGGCGGAATAATATTCCGAGGTATTTTCGGAGATATCATATAGGCAGAGCTGGAAGACAGTACTTTCTGAATAGAGAATGTTGGTGCTTTGGCCGTTGGCGGCTTCGCCTGTAACAAGGGCGCCTTCTGCAACTAATTCCGGCTTAGAGCCCGAAAAGCGAAAACCGGCGGCGGTGGTTTCAATGATGATTCCGCTTAAGTCACCCAAGGGGTTTGCGGCCTGCTGTGCCAGCAGCTCTTGTCTCTGCCGCTGGCCAAGGTCGCTTGAGGCTGGCTCAGCACTGCCGGGCATGGAAGCGGACTGCGGCAAAGAGCTTGTCTCAGCCGCTGCCGCGGGCTTAGCTGGCTGCAAAAGGCTTGTTGGGCTGGTGCCGGGGGAAGAGTTGTGGGTGGCGCCACAGGCGGTTAACAGCATGGCAGCAAGGAGTATCACAGCAAATATTGTCTTTTTCATTGGTTTTCCTTTTCTTTTCCTTCTAATGTGTTCTCGTTTTGGCGGCTAGTTTCTCTCTTCAAAATATAGGCCTGTATTTTGCAAAACGCCGTCCACGGCCTCCTGCAAAGTGCTTTGCCCCGCATACAGGCGCTGCGCTTGCTCATAAAGCTTTTGCTGCAAAACCTTTTCTGTGTTGGCCGCCCTGGTAAAGCTGGCCACAAGGCTATCCCAGTCATACTCGGCCGGGCTGCTACCGTCGGGTGTCGGGCTAAGTTCTGCCCAGTCCTCATACTTTGGCAGATGCTGGCCTATCTTCACAGAAAAGCCCTGGTCCATACTCAAAGTTTGCACCTCTTTGTTTTGAATCATTTCTTCAATAAACGCCAAGGCGGCTTTTTTGTTTTGGGCGCTTTCGGGTACGGCCCCAGCGCACACCGGTATAAAGCTGCCGCCCGGCAAAGGGCTAAAGGCCTTTGCCCCGCTCATCTGATACATCACACTGACATCGATGGGCTCCCACAGAATATCGGCAGCGTAAAGTGAATTTGTCTCCATAAAAGAGGCCAGGCCCTGCCGCGGGTAGACCCCCGAATTGCCGACCCCACCGTGCATATAGTTATTTTCATCGGTCAGTTTCAAAACGTCGGAAATGCGTTTTGTGTTCGCCAAAAAGTTTTGTAAAGCCTCCTCGTTCACGCCGGCCGCATCTGGGAAAATTTCGTTGCCGTAGGCCATATACAGGGCCTCAAACATCTCCAGGTAGCTGCCGTAGTACAAAGCATCTTCTTCCTCTGCAAGCGTGGCCAAGGCGGCCAGGTTTTCCACCCCGGCGGCGTTTTCATCGCCGGCGTTTGCCATAAAAAGCGGCATTTGAAACAGCGCAGGATATCCGAAAGCCTTACCGTCCACCGTATAGGCCTGCATGATGTTCTCATAGCAGCCGCTGATATCCACCTGCCCGGTCAAATCGGCCAGTAGGCCGCGCTTGAAGTAGGGTTCTGCCGATAAACCATCCAATATTAGAACATCCGGCGCATCGCCTGTAAGCAGGCGGGTATTTAGAATGCAGATAATATCCTCGTCGGTGGCACCTGTGGCATCGGCACTGCGGCCATATTCCACCGTCACATACACCTCCGGGTTCGTCTTGGCAAACGCGGCAATGGCCGCCCGCAACACATGGTTTTCGGCCAGGGCCCACACCCGCAGGGTGTTGGCCGCATCTATGTGCGCGTTTTCATCGAACACAAAGCGGTACAGGGCACTGGCCCGCCCATCATCGGTAGCCAG
Organism: uncultured Oscillospiraceae bacterium; assembly: GCA_964550985.1. Classification (GTDB taxonomy): domain Bacteria; phylum Bacillota; class Clostridia; order Oscillospirales; family Ruminococcaceae; genus JAAYCI01. The sequence continues at coordinate 11,909 of CAZKBM010000038.1, read as the reverse complement.
ATGCAGATAGCTGCCATCCTCCATGGCCACAAGCTGCATACCGTAGTATTCCGGGGCGGCGAACACAAACTGGGTGCCGTTCACCATATCTTGCACCAGCGTGCCGCCCTGCGCCACCCGGTGGATGCCCGCGGAATTGGCGTAGCAGAAGTCTCCGTTTTCCGCAATAGCAAAATTTACACTCTCCCACCCAAATTTCAGTGAGGGGATGGCAATGCTCTCCAGCTTTGTCCCGTTCTCCATGGAAAACACATCCAATTGGCTGCTGGCAGAGTTTGGAACATAGAGTTTGTTTTTCTTAAAAACCGAATCATGAACGGCATGTTCCCCCGGATTCAAGGCCACCTTGGCCACAACTTTGCCCGTACTTCCGTCAAATGCCATCCAGTAGGCTTTTTCGTACTTGTAAACTTCCGTAAGCAGGCCATACACCTGCCCGCCTACGCCCGGCACCAGTACATCCAAAGTGTAGTGTTCCCCGCTTTGTGCCTCTTCCAGCGGTATGTCAAAACGCGCGGTTTCTTGGCCGGCCGTAACACGCACCAGATGCGGCGGCGCCAAGGCCAAATCCTCCTCGCTTGCCTGCTCCCCATTGCCTCTGTAGCGCTCGCTCAGAGCAAACCACCAGTTTCCATCCATGGTAAGCGTAAATTTTGGCGTCTCCCCGCTTTGTCGCTGCTCACTTGCAAACGCGGCGGCGGCGGGGTTTGCTGTCTCCTCCCACTCTCCCAGCCCGTCCCCGGTGAAAACGCAGGGCTGCCCATCTTCGCCCCACCCGGTCAGCAGCAAGCTTCCATCCTCCTGCCTATATAGGCTGTCATAGCTGATTTCTTCCTGGGTATCGGGGTTTAGCTTACTTTGCACAAACATTCCCTGCACGCCCTGCACATCTGCTGCCGAAACGCCGCCGGATGAGAGTTCCCCGGTGTTTGCGTTCCCCGCCCCGCCCGTACAACCCGCACACAGCAAAAGCCCTGCCAACCCCATAGCCGTCATTGCTCTTTTTATTCTATTCATATATATTCTCCTTAGCAAAATTTTTCCGTTTTCAGTATACCCGTCTCACCATTGAAAAATGATGGAAAATTCAAGAGATTTTCCATATAAATTCATGTAAATTAAGGTATGATAGAAAAAAGGAGGGAAAGCCCATGAAAATATTGCTGGTGGAAGACGAGGTTTCGCTTTGCGAAAACATTGAGAGCATTCTCAAAACCGAAGGCTATGAGGTACTTTGCGCACACGATGGCGAGGAGGGACTATACTATATTGAGAACAATAGCTGTGACCTGGTGGTGCTTGACTGGATGCTACCCGAACTGGACGGCCTCTCCCTCTTGCAAAATATACGCCGCCGGTGCATCTCAACCCCTGTTTTGATGCTCAGTGCCTTGGGCCAGGTAGAACACCGCATTAGCGGGCTGGACGCAGGCGCAGACGATTACCTTGCAAAACCTTTTGAGATGGGCGAACTGCTGGCCAGGGTACGGGCACTGGTGCGCCGTCCCGCTGTTATTGAGGCCTCAAATACCCTGCACTATGCCGATTTGGCGCTGGAGAGCCACAGCCGCAAACTGACCGGCCCCAAAACCAGTGTACATCTTACCGGGCGGGAGGCTGCCATGCTCGCTTTATTCCTACGCAGTTCGGGGGGTGTGATTACAAGGCAAACGCTGTTTAGCCGGGTTTGGGGGCCAGATTCTGATACAAACGAGAGCAATATTGCAACTTATATTCATTTTTTACGCAGACGACTGATTGCCGTGGGCTCTCGTCTGCAATTTCAAAACCACCGGGGGGTGGGGTTTAGCCTGCCAAATCCCCATGTATAAGGAAACCGCCATGTCTGCTATTCTGAGGCTGAAAAACCGAATTATGCTACTGCTTTGCCTGCTGACCGGCGCCGTTTTACTGGCGGCCTGCCTGCTGGCCTACCAGCTTACCCTGCGCCAAATTGCCGATGGCTATGACGCTGTGTTTGAGGCGCAGTTTTCCTCTTTTTTGCGCCAGATACAAAACCGTAGCGCCATAGACCCGGTAGAACTGCGCCATTTTGAACAGGAGAACGGCGTGGTTCTTCAAATCTATGAAAATGGAACAGCTGTGGTGCCCGCCCTGCCGCCCTTTAGTGCAGAAAAAAACAGCCTGCTTAAGCAAGCTGAGACCCTCTTTTTAAAAGCGAATAGCTTTGGAGAAATTTCCGGCCGGTTCACGGTGCAGGACGGAGTGAAAAGAAACTGGCAGGGGGAATACCAGGTGGTGCAAAGCGGTACACGGGCCTGGTACGGCCTTCTTATGCTGAAATCCGAGGCCACCAAAACCCAAGCATTGCAAAATGCGCGGCTACGCTATGTAGGCATTTTTTGTGGTGCCTTGCTGGCCCTTTTGTGTATTAGCCATGTATTGGCCCGCATGGCGGCTGGCCCCACCCAGCGGGCCTATCGCCAGCAGATGGAGTTCACGGCCTCCGCCGGGCACGACTTGCGAACCCCCGTAGCCATCATCAAAAGCAGTGCCCAGCTCATCTGCCAAAACCCTGCGCAGGCCCTGGCCGGCGCAAACAAAATTGTGCAAGAGGCTGACCGTTTGGCCCGGCTTGTGGAGGATTTGCTGATGCTCTCTGCCGGTGAGGCCGGGCGACTGGCGATAAGACTTGAAAGCGTTGACATGGAATCTCTTCTTATCTCTCTGTATGAGCAATTCGTGCCGCTGGCCGAGCAAAATGGCCTTTCCTTGCGGCTGCTATTACCCCCAAAAAACCTGCCCGCCGCAAAAGGGGACGCAGATAGAATCACACAAATTCTCTCGGCCTTTCTCAGCAACGCGTTTGAATACGGCAAAGAAGGTAAGCGCGTGGAGATTGTGGCCCAAACCGGGCGGAGACATATTTTGGTGAAGGTGGCGGACCATGGCCCAGGCCTACAGATAGAGGATAAGCAGCTTGTATTTCACCAGTTTTACCGGGCCGACAAAAGCCGCGGCCTAAAAGAACACTTTGGCCTGGGGCTTTCGATTGCGCAGAAATTGGCCCTAGCCCAAGGGGCGGCTGTATTAGCCGAGGACACAGAGGGCGGCGGCGCCTGTTTTGTATTGCGCCTAAAGCGGCTGTAATAGTTCTTTGTAGCCCGGTGCGCCGTTTTGCTCTGCACCGGTTTTTTACCCTGTAAGCCACACACTGCTTCCACAAAGACATTCGACAACATTTTTATTCTATGCTATACTGTTTATTATGAATTTGCCACAAATGAACAAGGGGTAATTGCAGATGCCGAACGCAGCAGAATGGACAAGACAACTAGAAAATGGCGGCTTGGATGCCGTGCTTACCTCCTTGTATGGAAAGGAATATGTTACAGGGCAGCGGCTTCGTTATACCCGGCTCATCCGGGAATTTGAAACCGAATTTGGCCAAGGACGGGAGCTGAGCCTGTTTTCGGCCCCGGGCCGCACCGAAATTGGCGGCAACCACACCGACCATAACGGGGGCCCTGTGCTGGCGGCCTCGG
>CAZKBM010000038.1:0-8393 GCA_964550985.1 uncultured Oscillospiraceae bacterium | reverse complement strand
AATTTAGACATTATCGCGGCTGTTACAAAAAATAATGACGGGGTTTTGCGCGTAAAATCGGCCGGGTTTGGCGTGGCCGATGCGGTGGTACTGGAGGGTTTGGCCCCCCTTGCCATGGAGCGGGAAACCTCTGCGGCGCTGGTACGCGGCGTTGCCGCGGGTTTTGCTCAACGGGGCGTGACTTTGGGCGGGCTGGATATCTATACAAGTTCGGACGTTTTAAAGGGCAGTGGTCTCTCCAGTTCGGCCGCTTTTGAGGTTTGCCTGGCCGAGGTTCTAAACTGTATTTATAACGAATCTCGTTTTTCCCCCATAGAACTGGCCCAGATTGGGCAGTACGCCGAAAATGAATATTTTGGCAAACCCTCCGGCCTGATGGATCAATTGGCCTGCGCTGTGGGCGGGGCCATCTGTATTGATTTTGCAGACCCCGAAGCCCCCAAAGTGGAACAGGTGGCTTTTGACCTGAGCGCCCTGGGCTATGCTCTGGTCATCACAGATACCGGGGGCAGCCACGCCGACATGACGGCCGATTACGCCGCCATACGGGGCGAAATGGAGGCCGTAGCCAAAGCCTTTGGTAAACCTCTGTTGCGGCAGGTGGATGAGGCCGCATTTATAAAAGCCCTGCCAGGGCTGCGCGGGAAACTAGGTGACCGTGCCCTGCTGCGCGCACTGCACTTTTTTGCCGAGTGCCACCGAGTGCCCAAGCTGACCGAGGCCATCGCCCAAAAAGATATGCCGCGTTTTCTCTCTTTACTCACCTTGGGCGGGCACTCCTCCTTCGAATACAACCAAAATGCCTACCGGGCAGAGGCGCCTAAAGAGCAGGGGCTGCCACTGGCCCTGGCCCTCTCCCAGCGCCTTTTAGAAGGCACAGGCGGCTGGCGGCTACAGGGCGGGGGCTTTGCAGGCACCATTCAGGCCTTTGTACCCCTGGCCATGCTGGCAGAGTATACAGAGCTATTGGGCGGTGTTTTTGGCCGGGAGGCCTGCCATGTTTTGGGTTTGCGCAGGGTTGGCTGCTGCCAAATTGGGCTATGGTAATGGTTTTGGGTTTCACTGCCAATTTTCGTATGAATTCAGAAACATTACTGCATGAGGAATACTGCGGAGGAAAAGAAATGTTTGGTAAACGGATGGATAGAGTGCTAAGTGGAGCGGGGCAAAGAATTACATGGAAGCGTTTTTGCCTGGTGGCACTGGTTGCATTTATTGTAAGCCTAGTACCCATAGCGATGATTGCACCACACAACATGCCTTCAGCGGACGATTATGGTTATAATGTATCTACGCGAGCCATTTTTTTACAAACCGGTGAACTTATGCCGGTTGTAAAAGCTGCTGCCGCAAAAACGGCAGATACATATCTCAACTGGCAGGGTACCTTTATTAATGTATTTTTAATGAGTATGGGACCCAATGTGTTTGGCGATGAATATTATGTGATTGTCCCCTTCCTCATGGTGGGTATACTAACTACAGGGGTATTCCTATTGGTACGCGCAGTACTGGGCAAGATGTATGCCGCCAGTATATGGACATGGCTTTTAGTTGCAATTTGGCTTGCATTTTTTTGTATACAAACCCTACCCTCGGCGGTAAGCGGTTTATTTTGGTACAACGGGGCTTTGCACTACACCTTTTCTTTCTCTCTTTCTCTTATATTATTTTCACTGATGTTCTGCATGGCGAAAGCAAAACGAAATGTAACAAACCTTTTGCGAATGTTGCTAAGCGTTTTACTGGGCATAGCCGTTGGTGGTGGCAACTTAGTAACAGGCTTAAGCACCATTGTTGGTTTGGCACTAACCCTGTTTTTGTGGGCTGTAAACAAGAACCCAGCCTGGAAGTGGGGCCTTCTTCCTTTTGCCGCAAATGCAACCAGCTTTTTCATAAATATCACTGCCCCCGGAAATAACATCCGCAAAACTTTTTTTGGTGAAACCTCTATTCTGAATGCCATTTGGGAGGCCCTGTGCCAGGTACCACGGTATGTACAGGAGTGGACAAACCCTGCATTGGTGGTTGCTTTGCTTTTACTTGCACCGGCACTTTGGCATATTGCGCGGTTTACGGCACGAAGCTTCCGCTATCCTCTTTTATGGCTGATGGGAAGCTGGTGCTTTTTGGGGGTACAACTTTGCCCTGGCATTTATGTCATTCGAGATATGGGGCCAGACCGAATGGTAAATGTTTACTACTTCACATATATACTACTTTTGGTTTTTAACTTGTTTTATCTACTTGGTTGGCTGAACAACAAATTGGCTGGTGCCAAAAGTGCAGATGGGAAAAGTTGGGATCTGGCGCTGGTTAAGGTTTTGAGACACAACAGTATTTTGGGCCTGATTGCTGGGATTTCCATGTTTGTTTGTCTCTGTGTGGCACAGGGAAGTTACAAAACATATACCTCATATAGCGCAGCGCAAAGTCTTATCACGGGCGAGGCGACCACCTATAGTACACAACTTGAGGCGCGGCTTACCTTATATGAGGATGAAGCTCTTCGTGAGGTGGCGGTTGAGCCTTTACGTTCCAAACCTTACGTTTTGTACTATGAGGATATTACCGACGACCCCAATTATTGGTCTAACCAAGGTGTAGCCAGCTTTTACGGTAAGGATAAAGTATACCTACTGCCCAGCGAAGTGCCACCTGTTTGATAGACGTTGAATGATAAGTACTAAATATACCTATGGTATGTGATTTAAAAGATGGCATATCTTCCCTTAAACAACGAAATATTAAAATTGTGTGATTTGGCAAAGCCAAACAAACACAGGGAGATTCAAAACTATAAAACGGCTGCAAACGGTTAAATTTTCCGTTTGCAGCCGTTTTTATTGATTAGCTATTACTCTTCCAAAAAGGCTTTTATCACCTCGTAGGTGCTGTACACATCCAACTTCGAGGTAATCTCCAGCGGGGCGTGCATCGCAAGCACCGGCACGCCGATATCCACTACATCAATGTTTTTGGCCGCAATAAATTTGGCCACCGTGCCGCCGCCGCCCAGGTCGATGCGGCCCATCTCCCCAAGTTGCCAGGGGATTTTTTTATTGTCCAGCATGGTGGTAATTTCGCCCATGAACTCGGCCGAAGCATCGGAGGTGCCATTTTTGCCACGGGAACCGCCGTATTTGGAAAAGGCCGCCCCCTGGTTGAAAAACACCGTATTGTATTTGTCAAAAGCGTCGGAGAAGGTGGGGTCGTAAGCGGCGTGAACGTCTGCCGAGAGGCATTTTGAGGCACGTAGCAGGCTATTGTAATGCGCCCCCTGTACCTCGGCCAAATCTTGCAAGAACTGGAAGAGATAGTCGCTGGCGAGGCCTGTGTTCCCGTCCGAGCCGGTCTCCTCTTTATCTGCCACCACCATTACGGTGGTGTGTTGGGGCTTTTTCTGCGCAATCTCGGCCATAAGCCCAGTGTAACAGCACACACGGTCATCCTGCCCATATGCGCCCAACATGCTGCGGTCAAAGCCGATATCTACCGCCTTGTGGGCCGGCACAAATTCCAGTTCGGCACGGGCAAAGTCTCGCTCGGTGATTCCATATTTTTCGTTGAGGAAACGCATAACGGCCAGCTTAAAGCGGTCTTTTTCCTCGCTTTCGCCATAGGGCAAAGAGCCTATGAGGATGTTGAGTTCCTCCCCTTTCAGCCCCTCGCTGAGGCTGCGCTTGTTTTGCTCGGCCGAGAGGTGGGGCAAAAGGTCGGTGATGCAGAACACCGGCTCGCCCGGCTCCTCGCCAATGCGAATTTCTACCGCCTCGCCGCTTGCCTTTATCACAACACCATGCATGGAGAGGGGGATGGTGGCCCACTGGTATTTACGAATACCACCGTAGTAATGAGTTTTAAAATAGGCCAGGTCTGAATTTTCATATAGAGGCTTTGGTTTTAAGTCCAGCCGGGGTACATCTGCATGGGCGGCTGTGATACGCACCCCTTCCTCCAGTGGTTTTTGCCCAATGGTGGCGGCCACCAGCGCCTTGCCCCGGTTTTGGTAATAAATTTTATCTCCGGCTTTGTACTTTTGCCCGTGTTTTACCTCTTTGTAGCCCGCTTTGGTAAGCAGCGCAAGCGCAGCTCGGTTGCTCTCGCGCTCGGTTTTGCCATCGTCTAAAAACGCCTTGTAGCCCTCACAAAATTTTTCGGCCTTTTCAAACATGCCGCTGTCACAATCGGCCAGGTGCTGGTTTTTTAACAGTAATTCCTCTGCCAAATTCTGCTCTGACTTTTTTGCTTTTGCCATTTTTATTCTCCTATTCTATGTTAGAGCTTTGCGCCAACCGCCGAAGTGGCGGCGTATAGCTCTTGATATCGCCTATAACTATCGTTGATTTTTTTGACATAGTGGCTCATCTGTCTGTAGGGGAAACTGCTAAGCGTCCGCCCATCAGCCGTGTGTTCCCCCTCTTGCAACAGCCTATCTACCGTGCCCATGCCGCTGTGATAAGCCGCCGCCGCTGTGGAGACATCTCCGACATATTTTTCCATGCAATAGGCCAAAAAATAACAGCCAAAACGGATGCTGACAGCAGGCTGGTACAGGCTCTCAAACGTTAAGGTCTCATCCTCTGGCGCCACCTTACTTTTTACCCAGTCAAAGGTGTCCTCGGTCATCTGCATCAGGCCAATGGCCCCCGCGTCTGAGGCGGCCTCTGGGTCAAAGCCGCTTTCGGTATGAATCACCGCATACACAAGCAGCGGGTCCAGGCCATAGGTGTCTGCCCACTCCCCCACCTCCTCGCCATATAAAAGCGGGTACGAGCTTTGCCCCCCACAGGCCGTAAGGCTGGCGGCCAGTAGTACCAGGGGCAAGAACCGGGCAAAAAAACGCAACAGGCTGTTTGGCATATCTACTCCATGGCCGCATGGGCCGCATACTCTTTTTCAAGCTGGTGCAGTACTGCATCGGCCTTTTGGTGTAAGCGGTTCAGGGAGCCATCATTTTCTATCAGGTAACTGGCCGCCTGGCGCAGTTCCTGTGTGGTTTTTTGGGCGTTCAGACGGTTATGCGCCGCGGCTTTGGAAATTTTATCGCGCAATATAATGCGGCTAATAGTAAGTTTTGTATTGCATTCCACCACAATAATCCGTTTGCAGTGCGCCTCAAAAATACTGCCAACCAGCATGGCGCCATCTAAAAAAAAGAATTTTGCCCCGGTTGCCTCGGCGGCTTTCTCCCGGTTTTTCAGCTCTTCCAGCAAGAAGGGGTGGCTGATGCCCATGAGTTGGGTGTTTAGGGCGGCGTCTCCATATACTTTTTCGCCCAAAGTGCGGCGCAACAAATTACCCTCTTCATCTACAATATCACTACCAAAGGCTTTTTTCAACTCCTGTACACAGGGGCTGCCCGCCGTACACACCGCACGCGAAAGTTCATCGCCATCTGCCATGGGATAACCCAGCGAGGCGTAGTAGCCGGCCAGGCTGGACTTTCCGCTGCCGGAGTGCCCGGTAATGCCCACCACCCACATCTTACTCATGCCTGCACCACCCGAAAGGCCGCCGCCCGCAAAAGCCGGTTATAAACGGCCAGATTTTTTTCATCCTCCGCCTCCCAGCGGACATATACGGTTTGGGCCCCCACCTCGTCCAGCCTGCGCAGTGCGGCAAACAGCCCCGCGCTTTGGGAGGCGCTGTCTCCCAAACTGCCATAGGCCAAAGCCGGCATGGGTAGTTTTTTCTCCTCGCCTGTGTAGCACAGTGCCCAAAGGCCGGGGTTTGGGTGGCCTTTGGCCCAGTTGCAAAAAGCCTTAAAATCCCCTTTTATAAGGCTGAGGTCCGCTATAGGGGCGTAGTGCCTGTACTTGGTGCCGGGGCTTCTGGCAGCTTCGCCCTTGGCTAAGGGGGCCGTTACGGTTTTGGAATAACGCACGGGGGCTTGCAGCACTTCCGCTATCTCGGCCGCCGTAACAAAGCCCGGCCGCAGTACAACCGGCTCGTCTTCCAGCGCAAGCACCGTGGATTCCACCCCAACTATCGAGGGGCCGCCATCCAAAATAAGAGGGATTTTACCCGCAAAATCCTGTAAAACATGCGCGGCGCAGGTGGGGCTGGGCCTACCTGAAAGGTTGGCCGAGGGGGCAGCCAGCGGCAGGCCGGTTTTGCGGATGACCCCGCGCGCCCCAGGGTGGGCCGGCATACGTACCCCGGCCGTGGCAAGGCCGGCGCTAACCCCAGGCGCAAGGGCCGGGCTTTTGCCTAGCACCAGCGTAAGGGGCCCCGGCCAAAATGCCTTGGCCAAGAGCCCAGCCGCTTGCGGGGCTGCAGGGGCAACAGCCGTTAAATCTTCCAAATCGGCTATGTGTACAATCAGGGGGTTATCCTGCGGGCGGCCTTTGGCGGCAAATATTTTAGCCACAGCCTCTTGCGAAAAAGCGTTTGCGGCAAGGCCATATACCGTCTCGGTGGGAATGGCCACCACCTCACCCTGCCGCAAAAGTTTGGCGGCATATTCCGCCGTCTCATCATCTAGCGGCAGCACCTTTGTCTCCACTGCCTTAGTCCCCCGCCGCAGCCTGCAATTTTTCGGCCTGGTCGGCGGCAATCAGGGGGTCAAGCAATTCGTCCAAATTCCCCGCCATAATGGTATCCAGTTTATACAGGGTTAAATTGATGCGGTGGTCGGTAACGCGGCTTTGGGGGTAGTTATAGGTGCGTATCCGCTCGCTGCGGTCGCCACTGCCCACCTGGCTGCGGCGGGCCGCGTCAATCTCTGTTTTTTGCGCCTCCTGTTTTTGGGCCAGCAGGCGGCTGCGCAACACCTTCATCGCCTTATCACGGTTTTTATGCTGGCTGCGCTCGTCTTGGCACTCTACCACAAGGCCGGTGGGCAGGTGGGTAATGCGTATGGCGCTGGAGGTTTTGTTTACGTGCTGGCCCCCTGCGCCCGAAGAACGGTAGGTGTCCACCTTCAAATCGGCCGGATTTATCTCCACGTCCACCTCTTCCGCCTCGGCCATAACCGCCACGGTAACAGCCGAGGTGTGGATGCGGCCCTGGGCCTCGGTTTCGGGCACGCGCTGCACCCGGTGGGTGCCCGCCTCAAACTTCATACGGCTGTATACACTGTCCCCCTCAAGAGAGAACTCCACCTCTTTCAGGCCGCCAAGTTCGGTCTCATTGGCGTTTAAAACCTCCAGCTTCCAGCCGCGTTTTTCGGCGTACAGGCCATACATGCGAAAAAGGCTGTGCGCAAATAAAGCGGCCTCATCGCCCCCCGTACCACCGCGAATTTCCATAATCACGCTGCGCTCGTCATTTTCATCGCGCGGAAGAAGCAGGATACGAAGTTCCTGCGAAAGGGAGTCAATTTTATCGCGGCTTTCCTCAAATTCCTCTTTTGCCAGTTCCTTGAGTTCGGCGTCCAAGCCGCCTTCCTCCAGCAGTGCCCGCGCGTCTTCGTGGGCCTTTTGCGCCGCAAGATAGGCGGAGTAGGTTTCCACCAGCGGGGTTAGCTGTTTATACTCTTTCATCAGCGCCGTGTATTTTGCATTGTCCTGTACGGTGGCGGGGTCTTGCAGGCGCTGGTTTATCTCTTCATAACGGCTCTTCACCGCATCCAAACTATCGAACATAAAATCTTCCTTTGTCTTTCAGATTTTTCTCGCTTCTATTTTCTCGCACAGAATTGTGGGATTACTATTGCATTTTATTGTTTTACCAATTGCATCACTTACACTATTTTAAATTTTTATGCTTTTTTATATTAGGGATATTTGTGGAGACACATAAAAGGCGGCTTTTAGGGACTATTGATAGGCTCATGTTGGGGCATCGCCCTCATCTTGCCGCACAATTTTTTTAATATTTTTTTCAATTTTTGCCCTCGGCAGCATCACCTGATGACCACAGCCCTCGCACTGGATGCGAAAATCCATCCCCACGCGTAAAACTAAAAAGCAGCGGCTGCCACAGGGGTGGGGCTTTCGCACCTCAATCTTATCACCAACGCGCACATCCATGGGTTTTCCTCCGCCGTCAACAAATGGGGAATCTCCCCGCCAAAATCTTCAGGCAATATATTATAGCATATCTTTTTGCCGCAGGCAAAAAGGCAGGCGCCGAAGGCGGATGTGCCGGGCTTTGCGCGGCGAGATATACAACAAGGTTCCCGCCGGGGCGAAGCGCCGTAGCGGGGTTCTTATAGCATATCTTTTTGCCGCAGGCAAAAAGGCGGACGCCGAAGGCGGATGTGCCGGGCGACACCGGGCAATACCCTCCCATTTTGTATATCACTTACAACTTATGCGTTTTTTCTTGCCAATTTGCCACATTTCACGTATAATTAGGCCAAATGACGGCAAAATGCGTCACCCCCCCCAATACAACATAATAATTCTTATGTTGTTTGCCTTAAAATACAACCATATTATGTTTTA
>CAZKBM010000037.1:0-28994 GCA_964550985.1 uncultured Oscillospiraceae bacterium | reverse complement strand
AGCATTTTCACAAATAACTTACACACCGCACCGGCAAAAACAGTTTTATGCTTCGTTGCAAAATTTTGCAATGCACCAAGCATTTCTACAATTTTGCGCCTTGCCTAACCTGTTTTTGCTCGGCGCTTGCTGTGTAAAACATTTGTTCAAATGCTGTAGTTGGCTATAAAAAGCGGGCTTGCAAACCCAATATAGTATATAGTGAGGAAGGCAGTACTATTATGAAAAGAGGCAGATGGAAGATAAGCTTATGGCCACTGGTGATGGCCCTGGTGCTGACGCTGGCTTTGGCGGGCTGCACCGGCGCGGCCCCCGCGGCTGAGGGGGGCGAAAAAGCTATACGGATTGGCTCGAAAGGGTTTACCGAAAACCTGATTGTGGCCGAACTCTACGCTTTGGCCCTGGAGGACAGTGGATACGCGGTAAAGCGTGTGTTTGACGTGGCCAGCGCCATTGACCACGTGGCCATAACCAGCGACGAGATAGACCTGTACCCCGAGTACACCGGCACCGGGCTGATTGTGATTTTGGGCCAGAAGCCCGTAACCGACCCCGATGAGGTGCTGCGTATTTTGCAAAAGGAGTACGAGGCCCAGTTTGACCTGGTGTGGCTTAGCCCCGCCGAGGCAAACGACGGCCAGGGCATTGTGATGCGCACCGATACAGCCCAGCGCCTAGGCATCAGCACCCTTTCCGATTTGCAGGCGAAGGCGGGGGAGGTGCGTTTTGCCTCGCAAGGGGAGTTTGAGGTGCGGGAGGATGGCCTGCCCGCCTTGGAAGCCGTTTACGGCCCCTTTGACTTTGCCTCCATCAATGTGTTTAGTAATTCATTAAAATACGATGTTTTGGAAAATGACGAGGCGGACGCCGCCCCGGCTTACACCACAGAGGGGCAGCTCTCTCAGCCGCAGTTTACCCTTTTGGAGGACGACCAAAAAGCCTGGCCGCCCTACAACATTGCGCCGGTGATGCGGGGGGATTACTACCGGCAAAACCCCGCCGCCGTTAAGGTGATTGAGGCGGTGAGCGCCACGCTGGATACCCCCACCATCACCGGGCTGAATGCCGAGGTAGACGTGGACGGCAAGGAGTTTGAGGATGTGGCCGCCGGGTATTACGAGACGATTCGCGCCGGGGTGCAGGCCGCGGCGGCGGGCTAGGGGGCGGCCGGTATGGAACTGGAGGCCGCATTTATAAAGCTGTTTGGCGTGCCCGAAGAAGGGCTTGCCATGGCGCAGGCGATGGTGAACGAGGAGGAGCAGGCTTTTGCCCTGCACATGGGCCGGGAGGCCTTTTTTCCCGCCCGGGCCCAAATGGTACTGGGCAGCCTGCGGGACGGTGAGGTGAGCGGGGAGGAAACCGCCCACTTTTTGGCCCAGGGTTACCGCCGGGGCTATTTAAATTTGTGCGATGAAGAAACACAGCAATACGCCCTGGCCGATTTTTTTGTGCGGCTGGATATATTCAGCGTGAGTGAACCCGAGGTTTACCAGAGCTTCCCCCCCGGCACCTGGGAGGCGCTGAACCGGCTGTACCTGCAGCGCTACCTGGATGGGCTGGATGATGCGGCCCAAACCCCAACCCTGGACGAAGTGCTGCCCATGGAAGAACTGCTAAAACGTATGGAGGCCGACGAGAGGCAGATTTACCTTTCGCCCTGCGACTGCAGGGCCCTGGCCGGCCAGGTGTGCGGCAAACCCCTCAATACCTGCCTTTCTTACCGCACCGCGCCGGGCAGCTATGCCTCGCGCGGGGTTTCGCGCCCCATTGGCAAAAAAGAGGCCATGCAGGTGGTAAAAGAGGCCGATAAAGCAGGGCTGATGCACACGGCAAACCCCTATGGCGGCATATGCAACTGCTGCGCCGATTGCTGCTACCTGTTTAAGGCCCAGCGGGCGCTGGGCAGTGCGGGGCGCTGGCCCATAGTGCGCTACTACACTGTGCTGGACAGTGAAAAATGCATAGGCTGCGGCATGTGTGTAAAGCGCTGCCCCTTTGGCCTGTTTACCAAACAGGGCGGCAAGGTGGCCTTTGAGGCCGGCCGCTGTGTGGGCTGCGGGCTGTGTGTAAACCGCTGCCCCAAAAAGGCCCTGCGGCTTTTTACAGCAAATGAACGAACTGTAGCGCATAAGTAAGCGGCCAGAGGCTATACAGGAAGGGATGGCAGATGCACAGGGGAATTGAGTTTGAAAAGGTGGTAAAAAGCTTTGGCGTCAGTGGCTATAACGCCGTGGATGATGTGAGCTTCCGGGTGGAGGATGGGGAACTGGTAACCATTTTGGGCACCTCAGGCTGTGGCAAAACCACCCTGTTAAAGATGGTGAACCGGATGTATGAGCCCGACAGCGGCAGCGTACTGATTGACGGGGAGGACGTACGGGAAAAAGACCCCGTGCAATTACGGCGCCAAATTGGGTATGTCATTCAAAGCGTGGGGCTCTTCCCCCATATGAACATCCGCCAGAACATTGCCACCGTACCCAAAATTTTGGGCTGGGATAAGGCCAAAATAGATAGCCGGGTGGATGAACTTTTGGAACTGGTGAATTTGGAGCCGGAGGAGTACCGAAACCGCTATCCCTCCCAGCTTTCGGGCGGGCAACAGCAGCGGGTAGGGCTGGCGCGGGCCCTAGCGGCCGACCCGCACATCATGCTGCTGGACGAGCCTTTTGGGGCTATTGACGCCATCAACCGGGTGAACCTGCAAGAGGAACTTCTGAAAATTCACCAAAAGCACCGCCGCACCTACCTGTTTGTTACCCACGATATTGGCGAGGCCTTTGCGCTGGGTAACCGCGTGCTGATTATGGACGGCGGCAAGGTGCAGCAACTGGGTGCCCCGCACGAGATAGCGCGGCGCCCGGCCAATGAATTTGTAAAAAATATGCTGGCCCCGGCAAGGCACAGCAGCGAGGTGTTTATGCAGGCGGTGGAGGGCAGATGAGCGGCTTTTTTGCCTTTTTTGGCAGCTATTGGCCCAAACTTTGGCAGGCCCTGCAGCAGCACCTGGCCATTGTGGGCATCACGCTGGTATTTTCGCTGTTGCTGGCGGGGGGCTTTGCCCTGCTTTTTGTGCGTTTCCCCCGTTTGGCCGAAGCGGCGGTGGGGTTGTTTTCGGTGGTATATGCCATCCCTTCACTGGCGCTGTTTGCGCTTTTGGTGCCTGTTACAGGGCTGGGCCGCGGCACGGCTATACTGGTGCTGGTGGTGTACAACCAATTTTTGCTGTTGCGTAATTTTATGGCGGGGCTGAACGGGGTGGACCCCGGCGCACTGGAAACCGCCACAGGCATGGGCATGGATTTTTGGCAGCGCCTTTGGCGGGTGCAGCTGCCCCTGGCCCTGCCCGTGGTAATGGCGGGGGTACACCTGGCGCTTATCTCCACCATTGGCATTGCCAATATTGCGGCCACCATTGGCGCGGGGGGGCTAGGCACCATTTTGTTTGACGGCCTGCGCACCCGCAACACCTATAAAATTTTATGGGGGGCCATTTTTTCGGGTGGGCTTGCGCTTTTGGCAAACCTGCTTATGGCCCGTATTGAGGCCTTGCTGCGCCGCCGCTTTCATCTGGCCGGGGAGACGGCGCCAAGCTTCCGCTAAGAGGGCCTGTAAAACCAAACCGGCAGGCCGGATGTGTAATTTGCCTTTGCCCGTGCCGGGGCAGTTCCCCATCATTTACAGCAAATGAACAAACTGTAGCGCATATATACGGGAAAAAGCAGGCGCTGCCCAACAGTTTCCACTCTGTATAATAGTTCCTTACAAAAACCTGCTGCACAGCTTTTTGAGAAACTGTAATAACTATGGAGGAAACACCCCAATGTATGAGGAAATGTTAACCACTACCTATCCAAATCCTATTTCAGATTTTTTTACACGCCTGTTTGCCAATGATTTTACCACTGTTATTGTGCTGGCGCTGCTTTTGGGGGTGCCGGCCTGGCTGGCCATTATGGCGGTGGTAAACCTGTTTCGCAAAAACCCCAGGGCCGGGATGCTGACGGATGGGCTAAGCATGATTTTGGGAACGGTATACCTGCTGTTGCTTTTGGGTTTGCTGGACTATAGGCAGGAGTATTGGACACAGCTCGTTTATTTTAATACCGATATGGGTGGAGAGTTGCACACGCCTTTTGCGGGCGCGCACCTGCCCACCCTGTTGGTGTTTTGCGCGGTTGGGCTTGTGGCCTATTTGGTGCTGCGCTATAGAGCGCGCTGTTGGCCGGTGAAACCAGAGAGATATTTTGCGAGGCGTTATGGGCAAGAACTGGCGCAGAGGATGCTGGGGGAAAGCCAAGTAAAGGGCAGGGGAGCATTTTTTTATCAGCTAAAGCTGAAACGTACCCTGCCCCCGCTGGTGGCAGCCCTTTGCCTTGCAGGCGTTTGCCTGGGTATGTTCACCGCCGTGCTTGTTATAATTCAGTTTAGCAGTATGCCAAACCTGCTTATCATGCTGCTTTTGTCCCTGTTTCCCGCCGTTTACCTCCTGTGTGCGGCGCGCCTGCTGCGCACCGAGGCCAAAGCACAGGCGGCGCGTATTGGCGGCCAGAACCCCTATGCGGAGAAACACCGTGTTTTGCGTTTTGCGGGGAGCCTGATGTGCAAAGTTTCAGGCTGGTATCTGCTGCCGTTTTTGCTGGTGGTTCCGCTGGCTGCCTTACTGATAGTGCTATTGTTGCTGTTTGGCCAGAGGGCAGACGCATTCATACGTGTTTTTTTGGATACCAGCGACTGGCGCCTTTCGCAGCAAATCTCACCGCCCAGTGTTGTGCTGGATGGCCATTACCTTTGCACAGTGGCCCTGCGCGGGCATAAAAAACTGGTTAGGCCACTGCGCTATGGGCGGCGCTGTGGCCGGCGTATTGTGGTAAACCGCCAACTGTGTGTTGCCAATGCTTTTGAAGAGGCCCTGGCCGAGCGGCATCCCGGCTTGCATAAAAAGCTGCGCAGCTTTTATAACCGCCGGGGCTATCCGCTCTCTAAAATCATTACAACGGCGTGGCGGGCCGACTTTACTTATCTGCTGATGAAACCCCTGGAATGGCTTTTTTTGCTGTACCTGTATACCGTGCAGCCAAACCCTGAAAACCGAATTGCCCTGCAGTATACCCGCAGGTAAAGCGGGCTGAATAGGGGAAGTAGCGGGGAGTTCTGGCGGGATATGGGTAGAAGCCCGCTATAAGCCTCCACTACAAAAGCCCCGAACAGGCCTCTACCACCCCCCACCGGCACACCCACCAAAACCATATCTACGCATTTTCTAGAGCGGTAAAAGCCAATATGGCCTCTACCGCTTTATTTTGTTGTTCTTCGGCGTTAATGGTGGCGGGCGCATCCCCTTTTTGGGGGCCGTAGTTGCCAAACTGCGCGTGGTTGCCTCCCTCAATAACCAAAACGTTTTGGGTGTAGTTGATTTTTTTGCCCACGCTCTCGTTTAAGCTGCCATAGATGGTCAAGGTGTTTTCGGGCGGGTAATCGCCGTAGATATAGGCCCCCAGCAAAATGAGCCCCTTTAGCTTTTCGGGGTTTTTTGCGGCATAGCTACTGGCCATGGCCCCGCCCATGGAGTGCCCCCCAATATACCAGTTTTGAATGTTTGGCAGGGCGGTAAAGGCCTGGTTTGCGGCATTGGGCTTAAAGATGGCCATGTTGAAGGGCTTTTGCACCAGCACGCAGGTAATGCCGTTTTGGCGCAGTTTTTCTAGAATGGGCAGGTAGGCTGTGTGCTCCACCTTGGCACCGGGGTAAAAAATAAGGGCGGTGTCACTGGGGGTACTGGGGTGTAATATGGTCAGGTCCCCCTGTACGGTAAGGGCTTCGTTATTTTGCAAAAGGGCCAGGGCCTCTGTATCGGCATGGTAATAGTTTGCCGTGTATAAAATAAAGCCCAGGGCCATAAGCAGCAAAAGCGCGGCGAGGGAGAACAGAAGGATTTTACGGGTTTTGTGCTTGGCTTTTTGCTTTTCCATGCGGCCTCCTGTTTTTTTACCCATTGGCTGGGCACTGGTTTATGCGGGGGTCTGGTTTCCATCAGCAGGTTCCAGCGATAGGTCATAGTCTTTTTGTATTTGCGAAAGTTCTTCGCCGCTTAGGGGGCTTTTGGTTAAAAGGGTAAATACAAAGCTATCGTTTTGGGTGTACTGAAAATTATCATCTGTAAAAGCCTCATAGGCGGGTGGCGTTAAGGCGGCGGCCCAGATGTCCCGCAGTTCGGCAAGGCTTTGTTCATACAAGTGGCGGCGCAGGTAAAGGGTTATTTCACGCGTAAAAGTAGGGCCGCTTTCGGCGGGGCGGACGGGTGAAACCGCCTCGATCAGATTTAGTTCATTCAAGTGGTCAATTACCGTTAAGAAGATATCATCGCTGGGGAAAACGCCCAGGGCTTGCCCTTCGTAATCGTCGCGTTGCAGGCGGTCTGCCTCCTCGCGTTCTTCTTCGGTGCCCACGCGGCTGTAGTTTAGCCGAAGGGTGCTGTATTGTAATGCAAGGTTTTTGCGTGTGCAGTACACCCGGCCGCTATACCCGGCCTCCAGCAGGTGGGCCACCTGCAAATACTGCGCTGGCTGGGCAAGGGAAAACGCATAGGCGGACATCTCCTCTGCAGATGCTAAGGCCTTCTCAACAATGCTATCCAGGGCCATCTGCTCTTCGCCATGGGAGATGGCGGTGTTTTTTACATAGGGCCACCAGCGTACATTGGAGCCGCCCTGGATGAGGAGAATATCGAAGTCCGGCCTGCCGGATTCGGTATTTTCGTTTTCAAACCAGTACTGGGTGCTGCCGCTGTTCCGCAGCGCCTCGTAGGCCTGTGTCAGTTCCGCAATTACGGCGGGGTCGCTAACAAGCAGGGTGGCATTTGTGGCCGTATTTTCAAAAAGCAGGTAGCCGGGGGCTTCCGCCTCTGGGGCGGGGGCCTCTTGTGGCACTGCCATGGGTGCAGAGGTGCTGGGGGCCGCTGCTGCCAAAGAGGATGCGTCCGGTGTTTTTCCTTCTCCAAAAGAATTGCAGGCGGAAAGGCAGGCACAAAGAAGCAGCGACAAAGCGGCCAGAAAAGTTCTTTTCATGCGTCCTCCTGGGGCTTTACTGATTTTTGTTGGCGAGCTTGTTTTATAGGGATGCCTAAAAGGGGTTTACATGGCACTACAGAGGCCCTAAAAGAGGGGCAAAACCCCTTATGCTAAGCCCATTATAAAGGTTTTTCCTCGGCTTTGCACGCATAAAATGCAAATCAAAAACGTGGAATCCACTGTTTTTTAGACGAAGCCCCCCTGCGCCCGCCCAGCGCCTTGCGTTTAAAAAGAGCATTTGTTACACTTTATATACGATTAGCCACACAAACAGGCCACGTGTGGGAAGGGGGATGGGCGAATGACAACCGGTATTTTACTGGCGGCGCTGGTTATTTTGGTGTGTGTATTGCTCAACCGGTTTACCCATAGGTTTGGCATCCCCGTGTTGCTTGCCTTTATCGCCCTGGGCCTGGTTTTTGGTACGGACGGTGTTTTTAAAATCCACTTTGAAAATTATGGCCTGGTAGAAAAAATATGTTCCGTCGCCCTTATTTTTATCATGTTTTTTGGTGGGTTTGGCACAAACTGGAAGGAGGCAAAACCCGTTGCGGTGCAATCGGCCCTGCTGGCCACCCTGGGGGTGGCCCTGACCGCCCTGCTAACAGGCCTTGGCTGCTACCTGCTTTTGGGCATTCCCCTGCTGGAAAGTATGCTCATCGGTTCGGTGGTCAGTTCCACCGATGCGGCCTCAGTTTTTTCTATCCTGCGCTCTAAAAAATTGGGCTTAAAAAACAATACCGACTCCATGCTGGAACTGGAGAGTGGCAGCAACGACCCTTGCTCTTACATGCTTACCATCATTATGCTTTCGGTTATGGATACCGGCGTAAGTGGCGGCTCGGTGGTGTATCTGCTGTTTACGCAGTTTGCCTTTGGGCTGGCGTTTGGCGTGGTCCTGGGGTTTGGGGCGGTCTTTTTTATGCGCCGCTTCCGCTTTGTTACCGATGGCTTTGACATGGCCTTTATAACGGGTGTGGCCCTGTTGGCCTATGCGGCGGCGGCCGCCACCGGGGGGAACGGCTACCTAAGCGTTTATTTATGCGGTATTATTTTGGGCAACCAAAAAATACAAAACCAAAAAGCCCTCAACCACTTTTTTAGCGGCGTTACGGGCCTTGTGCAGATGCTGATCTTCTTCCTTTTGGGGCTATTGGCAACCCCCTCAAAAATTCCAGCTGTATTTTTTACCGCGCTGGCGGTTATGCTGGTTTTAACGCTGGTGGCCCGGCCCCTGGCTGTATTTTCCATTCTAAGCCCCTTCCGCTGCAGCCTTCGGCAGCAGACGCTGGTGTCTTTTGCGGGGCTGCGGGGGGCGGCCTCCATTGTGTTTGCCATCATGGCCACCGTAAGCCCGCCAAACCTTGCCAATGACCTCTATCACATCGTTTTTTGCATCGTACTGCTCTCCATCACCTTCCAGGGCACCCTGTTGCCGCTGTGCGCCAAAAAACTGAAAATGACCGATGGAAGCATTGACGTTTTAAAAACCTTCAGTGATTACTCAGAGGAACTGGAACTACATTTCATCCAGGTGAAAATGGAGGTTGGCCACCCCTGGACAGGGCGGGAAATCAAGGCCATTACCCTGCCGCCTGACACCCTGATTGTGATGCTTTTGCGCGCCGGTGCGCGCATTGTGCCCGGTGGCAATACCCAGTTGCAGCAGGGGGACATTGCCATTTTAAGTGCCCGCGCTTTTTGCGATGAATCGGGAATCTCCCTGCGGGAGCACACCGTTACACCCGGCAGCGGCTGGGAGGGGAAAACCATTCAGGAGTTTTCAAAGCGGGAGGACGAACTGGTGATTGTGCTGATACGCGGCAACAAAACCATTTTGCCAAAGGGGGATACCGAAATCAAGGCGAGGGATGTTCTTGTCATCCATGGCGAAGCATAGGGCGGGCGCAGGTGAAGCGAGGCAATTGTAATGCGGCGGGGGCTGTGGTAAACTAGTTTTTACTATAGAGGCTATTTACAAAGTGTTGGTATTTTTACAGCATTTGTTCAAATGCTGTAAAGGCGGAGCCAAAAACCCATGGGCTTATAAGATGCATAGGCGCCCCAAAGGGAGGCCCAAATGAAAGAACTGACCAAGAAAGCGCTGGCGTGCTCGCTAAAAAAGATGCTGGAACAAAAGACCCTGGATAAAATTACCGTGATGGACATTACAGAGGACTGCGGGGTAAACCGGCAAACTTTTTACTACCATTTTCAGGATATTTATGCGCTGCTTGAATGGATATTTGCAAACGAGACGCGGCAGGCGATGGATGCAGACCCCAGTTACGCCAATTGGGCCGACTGTTTGCTGCGGGTATTTGGTTATTTGCTGGAAAACAAGGCGTTTATCACCAATGTAAGCCGCTCGATTAGCCGTGATGTGCTGGAGCGCTATTTATACAATGTGCAGCGCCACTATTTAGACCTGGTGCTGGCGGAACTGGACCCAGGGAAAAGGCTGCCACAAAGCGACCGGGCATTTATTGAAAACTTTTTTGCCTATGCCATTGTGGGCACCATACTGGAATGGGTGAAAAGCGGCATGAAAGAGGATTACCACGCCATTCAGGCGAGGATAGTAAAGCTGACGGCGGGCGATATGGAAAAATATCTTGCCTAGGGTGTGTTCGATAAGTAACCCAACTCGTCATTTTGCCAAATGTTGCGTCTTTTGTGCTTTTTGTCCTTGCCGGGCGAAAGCCCGCCTTCGTCCTCCGCGCCCAAAGTACACTAAAATTTTAGGCAAAAGCACGAATTGGAACAATTATCGAACACACCCTAGTTTTTATACAATAAGGGGGCTATGTCTAAAACTTAGACACAGCCCCCTTGTTGTATATGGCCCGCAGTAAAAAGAGAGGTATACTGAAAACAGAAAACAAAACGGGAGGCGCAGAGTATGTATTACAGTAACGGGAACTATGAAGCTTTTGCAAAACCGATGAAGCCGAAAGATGTGGACTTGAAATCGGCCTATTTTGTGGGGGGCGGCCTTGCCGCGCTGGCAGGCGCTTGCTTTTTAATTCGCGATGGGCAGATGAAAGGGGAAAATATCCACATTTTTGAAGAGCTGAGCATAAGCGGTGGGGCCTGCGACGGTATTTTGGACCCCAACAAGGGGTTTATTGTTCGCGGCGGGAGGGAGATGGAAAACCATTTTGAATGTCTGTGGGACCTTTTCCGCTCCATCCCGTCGCTGGAGACGCCTGACGCGAGCGTACTGGATGAATTTTACTGGCTGAACAAAAAGGACCCAAATTATTCCCTGTGCCGGGCCACCGTGAATAGAGGCGAGGATGCCCATACAGACGGTAAGTTTGCGCTTTCACAGGCGGCCTCTATGCAAATTGCCAAGCTGTTTTTAACCAGGGATGAGGACTTGTACGATAAAACCATAGACGATGTGTTTGACGAAGAATTTTACCGTTCCAATTTTTGGCTGTACTGGCAAACCATGTTTGCGTTTGAAAAATGGCACAGCGCACTGGAGATGAAGCTGTACATTCAGCGGTTTATCCACCACATTGGTGGTCTGCCGGATTTTTCGGCCCTCAAGTTCACCAAATACAACCAGTATGAATCGCTCATCCTGCCTATGATGAAGTATTTGGAGGCGCACAAGGTACATTTTGTATATGATGCAAAGGTGACGAATGTCGCCTTTGAAATGACACAGGGCAAAAAGCAGGCAAAGCGCATCAGCCTGCTGCGCCGGGGCAGGGCGGAGGAAATTGACCTGCTGGAGACCGACCTTGTGTTTGTAACCAATGGAAGCTGCACCGAAAACGCCGCCTTGGGCGACGACGACACCCCGCCGGTGCTGAATACCGCCCCGGGCGCCTGCTGGGAACTTTGGCGCAGCATTGCAAACCAGGATAAAGCCTTTGGCAACCCCGATAAGTTCTGCACGAATATTGGGGCAACAAACTGGGAATCGGCCACCATTACGCTGAATGACGACACCATCACCCCCTATATTGAAAAAATATGCAAACGAGACCCTCACAGCGGTAAGGTGGTAACCGGCGGCATTGTTACCGTGAAGGATTCCAGCTGGTTTTGCAGTTGGACCATCAACCGCCAGCCCCACTTTAAGGTGCAGCCGAACGGCAAAATTGTGGTGTGGTTCTATGGGCTGTATACAGATGTTCCCGGCGACTATGTAAAAAAACACATGAAGGACTGCACCGGACGGGAGATTGTGATGGAGTGGCTATACCACATTGGCGTACCTGTGGAGCAGATTGAAAGCTGCGCTGAGACCACCCACTGCGTGCCCTGCATGATGCCCTACATCACGGCGTTTTTTATGCCCCGTACCGCGGGCGACCGGCCCCGTGTTGTGCCGGAGGGCTGTGTAAACTTTGCGTTTATTGGCCAGTTTGCCGAAACGGCGCGCGACTGTGTGTTCACCACGGAGTATTCGGTGCGCACGGCGATGGAAGCGGTGTATACCCTGCTTGATATCGACCGCGGCGTGCCCGAGGTGTTTGGCTCTTGTTATGATGTGCGCTGCCTTTTGGATGCTTCGGCCAAGATGATGGACGGCAACAAGCTGGAGGATTTAAAAGTGCCAATTGTTATGAAATTTTTGGAAAAACGGGCCTATGCCAAGGTGAAGGGAACGATGATTGGAGAACTTTTGGAGCGGTATAAGCTGGTGTAAAACCCCGCGCAAAGCGGCTTGGGGCTTACCTGGGGCAAGGCCGCCGGCGCCCATGCCGCTTTTGCCAACCCTTTGCTTTGCTGTAAAACAGAGGAAAGCCACAAAACAGGCGGAAAAAGGCTGTTTTGTGGCTTTCCATTTGCAGAATTTTGGTGTGGTTGGCTATACAAGGCAAAAGGCTGAGAAAGAAGGCTGCGCTTCACCTCCGTAAAATTTTCTCCATCGCCTTGCCTTTGGCAAGCTCGTCAATCAGTTTATCCAGGTAACGCACTTCCCGCATCAGCGGCGCTTGCACCTCCTCCACCCTTACCCCGCAAACAACGCCTTTAATAAGCGCCCGGTTTGGGTTTGGGGCGGGGGCGTTTGCGAAAAAGTCACCATAGGAGGTGTCCTTTTCCAAAAGTTGTTCAAGCTGCTTTTGGGTATACCCGGTTAGCCAGCAAATCACCTCATCTACTTCGCCCTGGGTGCGGCCTTTTTTTACCGCCTTGTTCACCAGTAAGGGGTAAACGGCGGCCAGCCGCATACCATACACTTTTGCATTATCCACTTGTTTTAGCCTCCCCAAAATGGAATGGAATTTTTCAATTGACAAACATACACTGTGTATGTTATGGTTTGTACAGATAAGCTACAGGTGAGTTTTGCAAAAGAGGTGAGGCGATTGCCGCGCAATAAATACCCCGAAGAGACGGTACAAATTATACTAGACGCCGCGCTGAAACTGTTTTTGGATAAGGGGTATGAGCAGACCACCATACTGGATATTGTAAACGAGATGAAAGGGCTGACGCGCGGGGCTTTTTACCACCATTTTAAATCAAAAGAAGAGGTGCTGGATGCCCTTTGCGACAGACTGTATTATAACGATAACCCCTTTGAAAAAGCAAGGGGAAGAAGCGATTTGAACGGCCTGGAAAAGTTACAGTTTTTGCTTTGGGATAGCCTGGTTTTAACAGAGCGCAGGGCAATTAGCCTACAGTTTTTGGAATTGCTGAAAAGCCCGGTTTTTTTAAAGGATCTGGTGGATAGCAACCGGGATACGGTTGCCCCCGAGTATCAGGCGCTGATTGAGGAAGGGGTGCGGGATGGCTCGATAAAGACGGACTTTCCCAAACAGCTTGCCGAATTGTTTGCTTTTTTTACCAATTTTTGGACCATCCCCACCATCTATCCGGCCTCGGCGGAGGAGAGCTGGGAAAAACTGGTGGTTACCAAAAAAGTGTTGGATAGTATGGGGCTTTTTGTATTTACCGAGGAACTGATGCAGGGGATGAAGGCCCTGTGTTATGCAGATGAAGGGTAAAATTTGCCGCAGAGAAGCGGCAATTTTATTTACTATTATACATACATATTGAATGTATAATAAATACTGTATTGAGGGAGATTCAGAAATGGAGCAAAAGTTATTTACCCGCAATTTTACCTTATTGGTTTTGGGGCAGCTAAGCTCTTTGCTGGGCAATATCACCCTGAAATTTGCATTGGCCATGTATATTTTAGAGGTGACCGGCTCGGCCGCGGTTTTTGGGGGCTTACTGGCCATTGCCACGGTTCCCACCATCGTGTTATCGCCCTTTGGCGGCATTTTAGCCGATAGGGCGAACCGACGTACCATTATGGTTGCGCTGGATTTGCTTTCAGGATTTACCATGCTTTTAGCGGCTGTGCTATTTTCGCAGCAAAACGCCATTTTTACGCTGGGAGTTATTTTGGTTGTCCTATCCATATTGGGCGCGTTTGAATCGCCCACCGTGCAGGCCTGTATTCCCCAGATGCAAAGGGGCGACAATATCATTCGGGCCAACGCCGTTGTAAACCAGGTTACAGCCCTTGCCGCCCTGCTTGCCCCAATACTGGGCAGTGTATTATACACGGCGTTTGGGCTCAGGCCCATTATGATGGTAAGCGTAGGAAGTTTTTTCCTTACCGCTTTTTTGGAATGCTTTATAAAAATGGAGTATAAGCGCGTGAAAAGTACGCAGAACGCCGTGCAGATGATAAAAAGTGATTTTTGTATCAGTATGCGTTTTATTGTGAAGGAGCAGCCTGGCGTTTTACAGGTGCTTTTACTTGCGGCAATGGTTAATTTTTTGCTTACGGGGGCCGTAAGCATCGGGCTGCCGTTCCTCATACGCAACGTGCTGGGCCTTGGCGCAGAGCACTATGGCATGGCCGAAAGTGCGCTGGCGCTGGCTGTAATAGCGGGAAGTGTTAGTGTAAGTTTTTTGGTGAAACGGGTAAAAACCCAAAACCTGTACCGGCTGTTAACCGTACTGGGTATTTCCTTTCTTCCGGTAGGCGCTATCTTTTTGCTCCCGGCGGCGGGCGCAATGCCAAGCTATTTTGTCATAACCGCCTCTCTATTCGTCATGCAGTTTGTAGCCTGCGTTTTTTCTATCTTTGCACTGTCCGCCATCCAGCAAAAAACGCCGAACGAACTGATTGGGAAGATTATGGCCTATGTGGTAACCATAACACTGTGCGCCCAGCCGCTGGGGCAACTGGTATACGGCGCTTTGTTCGACAGTTTTTCAAGCGCTATTTATCTGGTTCTCATTCCAACGGGCATCTTTGCGCTTGCCATTGGGCTGGCTTCTCAAAAAACTTTTTACACCTTGGGCAGGCAGGGAGCCACACCAAAGGAAGTTGCGGCAGAAAAAGAGGGGTAGGCTGGTACTGGGTATTGTGGGGAAGGGCTGGGGCCAGGCTTTGGGGTATGCCCTGTGCCAAAAACAAGGGGTCATTCAAAAGGTTTGGGTGTGCATGGCGCTTTTTTGTCTCCCGTAAGGTAAACGGCCTTACTCTTCCAAATAAACTTGGGCTTGATAATGCCACTGTAATATGCCGGATATGACAATTTGCTGCACGGTAAACCGCGGCTGGGCAGCATGTTCCTCCTTTGCAACCCGCAGCAGCTCCTTTAATTTGGCGGCTCTGTTTTCTTCGGTGCAGTCTGCGCACAAATAGTTCCCTTTGGGCAAAATCTTTAATCCATCTATTTTTTCGTAGCGAATACAAACTGCGAACATTCTGGATACCCCATTTTCCGTATAGATACCCGCCATGTCTTCAAACGAAAATTGCTCTTTGAGGGATGGATTGATTTTATCGTAGAAATGTTTTAAATAACCCCAAAGCTTGGTAAGGCTTGGGGTTTCAAGCGTGTTGGAAAGCAGGATAACACGTTTTGGGAAATATTGGATAGCGATGCCCTCAGCTTGGATATGTCCACGGAGTTTTTTCTCATAATCCGATTTTGCCAGCTGTATTTTCGCCTTGCTGTATTCCAGCAAAGCCATTTTTTCATCGGCTCTTTTTTCTGCCTCTGCCAAAAAATCAATGATGTTTTCCAGGGCATCAAATGTTAACACCTCTTTGATTTTTTGCAGAGGTAAATCCATCTGCTGTAAAGCACGAACCGTATTGATACGCACAATGTCTTGCTCTGTGTAATAGCGGTAGTTGGTAGCGCTATCTTTTTTGCTTGGCTGAACCAGCCCGATACGGTCGTAATGCCGCAGAGTTTCTATGGTTGTATGGGCCGCTTTTGCCGTTTCACCTACTGTAAAATAAAATTTCATCATTGCCTCTTGACCCTTGTGTTACAAAAGGGTTTACAATGACTATAGCAGGAAAACTTACGCAAATCAAGTACATGCCAAAGCCTGTAGAAGGAGTAAAAGTATGTGATTGAAGGGGGTTATAGTATCCACCCACGTCATTGAGGAAATGGCAAAGGCCATTCAGAAATGGCTTGTTCTTTAAAAAAACACTTTACTATTTGGAGGAATATTGTATGAAAAAAATGTTTGTGTTGTTACTGTGCCTTGTTTTAGGCGCCGCTTGCTTAACTGGCTGTACAAATAACGGAGAGGTGTTTACAGAGAAAAGCTATACGGCAAAGGGTGAAGAAATTACGAAAATCCGCATTGATGTTCGGGATAGGCAAGTGGAAGTGACGCCATCCCCCGACAACCAAATTCACATTGACTATTCCGAAAGCGGCCAGGAGTATTATGATATCTCTGTCTCTGATTCTCACACGCTGACAATGACCGCTGTAAGCGATAAAGAGTGGACGGACTATATAGGCGGCAAATCGGCTGCCGGTTCCCGTAAAATATCGTTGCAGCTGCCGGACGTGCTTTTGACGGCTCTTCAAATCTCCACCACGAATGAGGATATTTCCCTTCCCGCATTGGCGGCTAGTGGGGAGGTTTCACTATCCTCTGTGGGTGGCAACATTGTTTTTGATAAACTGGATGCCGGAAACGCCATAAACCTCACCGCAAAAAATGGAGATATCACGGGTTCGATAGTGGGAAGTTATGATGAGTATGCCATTTACTGTGAGAGCAAAAAAGGGGAAAACAATCTGCCACGGAACAAAGAAAACGGTACGAAGACGCTGAAAGTTTCAAACAACAATGGTGATATCACTATTGAATTTACAGGCAAATAAATATCTGTTTTACGCTAAAGTTTGGCGTATAAAGGAAGAATTCTCCTGTTATGGTTTAAAGCTTGGGTGAGCAGAATCCTCTGGGAGGCCAAGCGGCGCTTACAGAACACGAAGTGATAGAAGGTCTGCGAAGGATTCTTTCATGCGGGGATACAGTTTGCGGTATAACTGGTAAAAGGGCTCATACTGGCGGTGCTGCTGGGCATTGGGGGGCTGCGGCGCATTCATTTTAATCACATTGGCGCAGGCCTCTTCCACTGTGCTATAAACACCAGTGCCAACGCCTGCCAGCAAGGCCGCGCCCAAAACGGCCCCTTGCTCTTGCCGAAGGGTGTACACCGGGGTGTTGTACAAATCGGCCAACATCTGCCGCCACAGAGGGCTGCGCCCGCCGCCACCGGTTAAAATCATCTCGTCGGGCAGTACCTCCATTTCACGGAATACATCCAGGCAGTCGCGTTGCGAGAAGGCCACCCCTTCCAGCACGGCGCGAATGAGATGGGCGCGGGTGTGCAGCGCCGAAAGCCCAAAGAAAACCCCGCGGCAGTTTGGGTCCGGGTGGGGGGAGCGTTCCCCCATCAGGTAGGGCAAAAACAAAAGACGGTCGGCCCCGATGGGGATATCCTTGGCAAGTTTATCCATCAGCACATAGGGGTCGATATTTTCGCGCTGGGCCTTTTGGATTTCTTCGGCGCAGCAGCTGTCTCGCAGCCATTTTAGCGAGAGGCCCGCCCCTTGTGTGCAGCTCATCACCGTCCATTTGCCCGGCACTGAAGCACACAGCCCATGCACGCGGCCCAAAAGGTCGGTGCGCAGGGTATCGGCCACGGCGTAGATAACCGCCGAGGAACCGATGGTGGTGAAGGCACGGCCTGCGCCCACAACACCGGTGCCCACGGCCGCAGCGGGGTTGTCGCCCGCACCGGCCCCAATGGGGATTTTGGCGCAAAGGCCCGTCTCATCCGCCGCGGCAGCGCTTGTAACGGCGGTGATATCGGGGGATTCATACAGCGGCGCCAGCAGGACAGGGTCAATTTCCAGTTTGGAGAGTATCTCCAAAGACCATTTGCGCGCCGCCACATCCATCAGCTGCATGCCCGAAGCATCGGACACATCGGTGGCAAATTCGCCCGAAAGGCGGTAGCGGATATAGTCCTTCGGCAATAAAATATGGGCGCAGCGCTCATAAATTTGCGGCTCGTTGTTGCGTACCCATAAAATTTTGGCGGCGGTAAAACCTGTCATGGGCGGGTTGGCCGTAATTTCAATGACGCGCTGTGTACCCACCCGCCGGTTTATTTCCTCACATTCGGCGGCGGTGCGCTGGTCGGCCCAAATGATACAGGGGCGCAGCACAGCGCCATTTTTGTCCAGCATCACAAGGCCATGCATCTGGCCGGAAAGGCCGATGCCCGCAATGGAGGCGGCGTCTGCGCCGCTTTGCGCCAGCACGGCGCGAATCCCCTCTACAGTGGCCTGCCACCAGTGTTCGGGGTCTTGCTCCGCCCAGCCATTTTGTGGCTGTGATAGGGGATATTCTGCGGTGTGGGAGGAAAGGGCGGCGCCCGAAACATCAAAAAGTACTGTTTTACAGCCGGAGGTTCCAATGTCAATTCCCAAAAGAGTTTGCATTTGTTGCCTTTCGCCTTTCCAGTATGGGATGGTTGCAAGATAGTGGCACAAAAGGATGCGCCCAGATAAGACTGCTGTTATGCTTAAAGCAGGCGGCTTTGGGGCCTTAGGCCCCAAAGCCCTCGCCCACAAAGTGCTGCAAGTTTACCGGCAGCTTGTTTAAAATGCGTACCTCCCTGCCAAACTTCCCGGCGGTTTTCTCAATAACCAAATAGTCTATGCCGGGGATGAGGTGATTTTCCCATGGGCCCCAAAAACCTTGCAGGCCCACATCAATCATTGTAACCATCTGCTGGGCCAGTGGCTTGTCAAAGTCACAGGCCAGGGCGCCGTAAAACTCCTGGCATTCGGTATAGCCGGAGTTGTGGGTGGTAACATAGCCCTTCAGTTTTGCAAAATCCGGCAGGGAAAGGCCGGACTTTGCCTCCATCTCCGCTTTTTTACCCTCGTAGTAGGCAATCATTTCTTCCTCATGTACCCGCCCAGGCAGGTCATAGCGCGCGATGCGCTTTAGTACCTCTACCCCATAGTCAAACGCGCCCTCTAAAAAGTCCATCCACAGGCGGTAATACACGTCCACTTCGCTTGGCGAAGCCACACACTGCACACTGGCGCGCTGTGCACCGCATAAACCGTCGCGCTTTGGGGAAAGGCCGATGTGCACAATGTCCCCCGGCTGGATGACGCGGTTTGAGGAATGGGCCACTATGGTTTTGTTGTTGATGCCGCTTGTCACCATGATGGGGAAGCCATCTTCCTCCACGCCCAGTTCGCGCGCCATCAGGGTGCCCCAACCCGCCAGTTCGCCCTCGCTTATGCCGGGGGCCAAAAGGCGCAGCATGCCTTCCATCACGCTGTCGCTAATCAGGCAGCTCTCTTCTATCAGGCGCATCTCATTGTCAGATTTTTCGTATTTGATCGCATAATAGTCCTCAGAAATATCCTGCACATTTTCGGCCCCGGCAATGCGGGCCAAGGTGTTATAAAAACCAAGGGGGAAAATGCCGCGCGTGGTAAGCAGGGCAATTTTCTTGGGTTTTTCACCGCAGGCTTCGCACACAATATCCTCTACGGTGCTTAGGTCTTTGGGGTAGCTGGGTGAATCTGCCTTTAAAATATCCACTTTGCGGATGACAACGCCCGAGCGGTGGCAGTATTGCTCGGCCACAATGCCGCTTTCAAGCCCTGCGATGAAATAGAGGCCCTTGGCCCCCAGCACGGCCGCAATTGGCTCCACAATAATATTGTTGTTACCCGCAAGATAGGGCACGTCGCCGCAGTAGTGCTCGTCGGAATACACGATGCCACAATCGAAGCCTTTGGCCTGTAACATCTGCCACACCGCCTTTTGGCGGGCGGCAAACTCCTCGGCGGGCAGGCGGTAGCCGGGGTCAAACCTCTGGGCTTTTTCCAGTACGCTGCTCACAATAGTGGCGCGGTTTTTAAACGTATTTGCTTCAAACATGTTCAGTCCTCCATTTTGGGCAGGCGGTCAATGTTCGGGTCGGTAAAGATATCTTTATCGTCAAAAGAGGGGGTACTGAACTCAGAGACGATGCAGCCCTCGGGCCCGGCTTGGAACCAATGCTTTGTGTTGATGGGCAGGGTATATTGTTGGCCGGGGTGCAGCACCACCTCGCAGAAAACGGTGTAGTATTCCCGCCCGGTTTGGGGTGGCTGGGCCTTGGGGTTTTGTGTGGCTTCGCCTTCCACATACAGGTATACCACACCGCTGCGGCAGCGGAAGGTTTCCTCCTTGCCGGGATAGCCCGCAAAGGGGGCGTGGCGGTGTTCTGGGCAGCTTTGGTGGGGAAAGAGCACCAGCTCTTTCGCACATACGCGCTCGGTGTTCACATAGGTAATCAGTTCCAGGCCCACATTTTCCAGGTCACAAAGGCCAAAATCGGCCACTTCCACGGTGTTTTTTTCTTCTTCTGTAAGGGCAATGCGGGCGTTTTCCAATGTGGCCAAAACCCTTTGCCGGGCCTGCTCATATACATCTCTTTTCACGGGGTGTTGCCTCTCCTGTTTGTTATCATTAAATTTTTTTCCCATGTGTCATTTGCCGGTTTGTTCAATGCCTACCCAGTCGGCAATCAGGTGGGCATACAGTTCAATGGCTTTGTAAAATTCGTCCAGTGGCAGATATTCATCAGTGGTGTGGGCGCGCTGCACGTCGCCAGGGCCCAGCACCACCACGGGCATTTTTCCAATGGTAAAAAGCTGGGCGCCATCGCAGCCACAGGGCAGGCCCTTTATGCGTGCACGGCCAAGCACCGCCTGGCTTGCAGCGGCAGCGGCCTTCACAAAGGGGTCGTCCGTGTCGGTTTGAAAGCAGAGCGTCTCCTGATACCACTGGATGGTAACCGGGTGTGTACGAAGCCATTCATCCCCCGCGGCTACACGGTTCAGGTGCTGCTGTACCTCTTTTTTGATGTCCTCTGGGTCCACCGTGTGCGCGTGGCCCTCTGCATCGTACTCCATCGGGAAAAACTCCACATCAAACTTGACGGTGCATTCTTCCGGCACGGTGGAGGCCCCTTCTCCGCCTTGGATACAGCCCACGTTGATGGTGGGGTTGCCCAAAAGCGGATGCTCTTTGGTGAGCAGCCACCTAAGCTCTAGCTCACGCAGGCCGTCAATCAGCTTTATCGCTTTTTCAATGGCGGAAACGCCAAAGCCGCGTATACTGGCATGTACCGGTTTGCCCTTCACCGTAAAGGAGCCCAGAAAGGCGCCGCGGTTGGCGGGCATCACAGCAAGGCTGGTGGGCTCCATCAAAAGGGCGCCATCGGCGCGGTAGCCACGGTCACAGCAGGCAATGGTGCCGTTGCCGCCGCCCTCCTCATCAATGACGGATTCGATAAAAATATCGCCTTTAAATCGGTAGCCCATGTCCTGTAAGAGCTGCACCGCCAAAATAGCCGCAGCAAGGCCCCCCTTCATGTCTGCGGCGCCCCGGCCATACAAAAGGCCATCGCGCTCGGTGGCTGTAAAGGGGGGGCTAGTCCAGGCGCTTTCATCGCCGGGGGGCACAATATCGCAGTGGCCGTTCATCAATAGGCTGGCGCCGCCGCCCATACCCTTGAAGCTGGCCACCACATTTTGGCGGCCGGCATACTCATGCCCGGCGTTAAAACCGGCATAACGGCTGATTTTTTCATTGTCGGGCGAAAAAGCGTCTACCGTGGCGCCCATAGAGGTAAAATGGGCTGCCAGGTAGCCCTGTATTTCTTTTTCTTGGCCGTGTACGCCGTTTTCCAGCATCCGGCTGTCGAACGAAATCAGCTTTGCCAAAAAGGCGCGGCAGGCGTCTTTATTTTGCCCAATCTGCTGCTGAAGGGCTTTTGTAAATTCTGAGACCATACGGGAGGGTCCTCCTTTTGGACGGGCGATTGTTGCGGGTGGCAAAGCGCCGCCCTTACGCAGGCGCTGCCCTACGCCTTTTTTATTTTTTCCAGCTTGCCCTTGCCAGAGCGCTTTTGCAGCGAAACGGCGATAATCAGCACAAGGCCGGTGAAAATCATCTGGTAATAGCGCCCAACCTCCATAAGGTCAAAGCCATTGCTCAGAATGCTCATAATCAAAGCGCCGATAAAGCTGCCGATGACGCCGCCCACACCGCCGCTGACGCTGGCCCCGCCGATGACAACGGCGGCGATGGCATTTAGTTCCAGCCCCGCGCCCGCCTGTGGCTGGCCGGAATCCAGCCGAGAGGCAAGAATCAGCCCGCCCACCGCCGCCATGAGGCCGCTGAAAATGTAGACGCCAATTTTGGTACGGGAGACCGAGATGCCCGCAAGCCGCGCCGCTTCTTCGTTGCCGCCCACGCCAAATACATATTCGCCAAAGCGTGTTTTATTCAGCAGCACATAGCCTATGGCAAACATGGCTATGGTGATAAGCACGGGTACGGGAACCGGGCCAATATTGGCCCGCCCGATAACGGCAAAGCTTTTGGGCAGGCCGGTTACCGAGTAGCCCCCGGTAAGGGCCAGCGCCATGCCGTTGGCCACCGTCATCATTCCCAATGTGGCAATAATAGGCGGTACATCAAATTTTGTAATCACAAACCCGTTGCAAAGGCCAATCAGCGCGCCAATGCACAAAGCCCCAAGGATACCGCCAAAGGTGCCCATGCCCGCTTGCACCATTAGCATGGCGGCCACCGTGCCTGAAAGTGAGACGGTTGCGCTTACAGATAGGTCAATGCCGCCAAGAACAATAACAAATGTCATGCCTGCGGCCAATATGGCGTTGATGGAGGTTTGGCGCAACACGTTCATCATGTTAAATAGTGTTAAAAAGTTTTTGCTGAAAATGCTGAACGCTATAAAAATGATGACAAGCCCGACAAAGGCAATAAAGGTGCGGCCTTTCATCACGTTTGTAATTCTCTCACTAACTGACTTTTTCATTGCGAATACCACCTGTGATGTAGTGCATGATTTC
Organism: uncultured Oscillospiraceae bacterium; assembly: GCA_964550985.1. GTDB lineage: Bacteria > Bacillota > Clostridia > Oscillospirales > Ruminococcaceae > JAAYCI01. The sequence continues at coordinate 6,706 of CAZKBM010000037.1, read as the reverse complement.
ATCCATGCTAACGTCTTTTTGATTGAAAGTACCGGTGATGCGGCCCTTATATAAGGTAAGGATACGGTTGGAAACGCGCAGCACCTCCTCCAGCTCTGACGAGATGAAAATGATGGATTTGCCGGCTGTGGCAAGCCCCTGTACCAGGCTGAAAATCTCCTCCTTGGCGCCAATGTCCACGCCTCGGGTGGGTTCATCCAAAATCAGGATGTCGCCGTTTACACAAATCCATTTGGCAAGCACCACTTTTTGCTGGTTACCACCGCTGAGGTTCTTCACAAAAAACTCGGTGCCGGGTGTTTTGATTTTTAGGGAACAGATTTGTTCCTCGCAGGTTTGCAGTTGCTTTTGGCGGTTTAACATGCCGCCGCTGGTAAAGGCTTTCAGGTTGGCAATTACCGTGTTGCGGCGGATATTCAGGTTCATAAACAGGCCTTGTTCTTTGCGGCTTTCAGGCAACATGCCAATGCCGGCGGCAATGGCATCCTTGGGGTTTTTAATGCTGCGGGGCGCACCATCTATGCTGATACTGCCGGTATAGGAGGCGTCTGCGCCAAACAGGGAACACATCAGCTCTGTGCGCCCCGCACCCACAAGGCCGGCAATGCCCAGCACTTCGCCGCGCCGCAGTTCAAAACTGATATCGGACACCGTGCGGTTGGAGAGGTTTTTCACCTCCAGCACGGCGGGGGTTTCCAACACGGGGTTGTGTTCGATTTGGCTGTGGCTGATATCCCCCACCATTTTATGTACAATTTCTGCGCGGCTGCAAACACCGTTGCCCTGTGTATCCACCACCTTGCCGCCGCGCAAAACCGTTACACGGTCACTGATTTTATCCACTTCGTCCAAGCGGTGGGAGATGTAGATGATAGATACCTGTTTTTTGCGCAAACTTTCTATAATGGCAAAAAGGCGCTCCACTTCGTTGGGGGTGAGGGTGGCGGTGGGCTCGTCCATCACCAAAATTTTGGCGTCGGTTGCAAGTGCTTTGGCAATTTCCACCATCTGCTGCTGGGCTACGCTCAACTTGCCAACCAAGGTGTAGGGGTCCAGCTCCAGCCCAAAGCGGTTTAGCAGCTCCTGGGCGTCTCTGTGCATTTTATTCCAATCCACCGTGGGGCAGGTTTTGCTTTTGGGCTCGTTTCCAAAATAGATGTTTTTGGCGATATCCAAATTGGGAAAGAGGGTGAACTCCTGATAAATGACTGCAATGCCAAGTTTTTGTGCGGCCAGGGGGCTGTTGAGTTCCACCGTTTGGCCCTCCACCACAATGCTTCCGCCATCTGGCTGGTAGGCCCCGGCAAGTACCTTAATCAGCGTGCTTTTACCTGCACCGTTGGCCCCGATGAGAGAGTGGATTTCCCCGCGATTCAGGGTAAAACTCACATCGCTTAGCGCCACAACACCGGGGAAAACCTTGCTGACATGGCTCATGCTTAATATTTCATCCGGCATAGGATATGACCTCGTGTATATGTATATCTAAGGTTGTGTTTCCCGCCCCGCAGGGCGGGAAACACACAGATGTGTTGCTATGGATACTGTACTTGCCCAAAAATTTACCAGGTAAAGCCCTCTGCGTTCTCTTTCGAAAGCATGAGAAGCGGTACGGAAATTTCAGATTCAATCTTTTCGCCATTTAACAGGGCAACCGCGGTGGACACACCCAGCCGGCCCATATCGGCAGGCATTTGTGCAACAGAACCAACCACAACCTTGCCGCCGGTGATGGCCTGTACCGCATCGGCCATGCCGTCAATGCCAACCGCCACAACCGGGAAGTCCGCACCGGCAGATTCCACAGCTGCTTCCACTGCCATGGCGCCAAAATCATTCACGGCCAAAACGGCGGATAGATCGGGATGGGCGGAGAGGATATTATCGGCCGCCGCAACAAAGCCGGTGGTGCTGTTTTCTACGGCGTTGATGTGCTGTACAATTTCAATGCCTTCAAAGGCCGAAAGGCCTTCCTTGAAACCGGTGGCACGGTCTTGGAAAGAGCTGATGGGCGGGCCATCCAGGATAACAACGGTGCCCTTGCCGCCCAGGTAATCGCCAATGAACTCGCCCGCAAGGCGGCCGGCTTCTACGTTATCGGAGGCGATAAAGGCTGCAATGTCGCCCCCTTCGGCCATAACGTCCAGGCAGATGACGGGAATACCTGCCTCATTGGCGGATTCCACGGCGGGAACAATGGCGGCAGAATCCACCGCATTCAGCAAAATGCAGTCCACTTTTTGTGCAATCAGGTTCTCCACGCTGCTAATCTGCTCGGCCACGTTTAACTGCGCATCGCTGATGATGGCTTCCACGCCAAGGGTATCGGCTTCCTCTTGCACACCGCGTTGCATGGCCTCAAAGAAGGGGCTATTGAGCGTCATAAATGTAACGCCGATGGTATAGTCGTTTGTGGAGGGGGCGCTGCTGGCCGGGGCGGAGGACGAAGCCGCTGGCGCAGCTGCTGAAGATGCCGAGGCAGGCGGGGCGGAACTGGCAGCGCCGCCGCAGGCTGCAAGGGCAAAAACCAGTAGGGATGCAGTCAAAATGCTCAGTGCTTTTTTCATCTTACTCTCCTTTTTATGCGTTTACTTTTGTATGTGCGTCTGCAAATCCACGGCATGATAATCTTCTTTCTCAACACCTCCCAAATGGTTGCTATAGGCATTTTGCATCGAAGGTAAACGAGTTTGACAAAACAATGAAATCGATTCCATTTTTGGCAAAATGCACTTTGAAGTTTTAGCGCCCGGGCTGATCTTTGTGTGACGGCGGCGCACAGGCGCCAGGAAAAGCCTACAGCATTTGTTCAAATGCTTTAAAGTGTTTGGCGTACCGAGGAGCCGCGTATAGTCAGGTTGATGTCCAGCACAACTTCGCGCGGGGGGCTGGCGGGCAAAGGGCTGCGGCAGCGTTCCAAAAACAAGTCTACGGCTACCCGGCCCAGTTCATAGGTGGGCTGGGTAATGGCGGAAATGCCGGGGTTACAATAGTTCATCCACTCAAGGTTATCGAACGCGATGAGACCCATTTCCGATGGTATTTTGACCTTCCGTTCACTTAGGGCACGCAATACACCCAGTAAAATCAGGTTGTTGGCCGCAAAGATCGCATCACATTTTTGGCTGTCCAACAGTTCCAGTGTGAAACCGTAGGCCGTGTAGCCCAAAAAATCACCGATTTTCACAAGTTCCGGGTCAATGGCAAGGCCTGCTTCCTGAATGGCCGCTTCATAACCCAACAGACGCTCGTGCCCGGTGGTGGAGTTGCTTTGCCCGGTGATGATGCCCACACGCCGAAAACCCTGCTGAAGCATATGTGAAACCGCCGTATAGGCGCCCATGCGGTTTTGCACCAGCACAGTATCATAGCGTTTGGTATTGCACTCGTCCACCCTGCGGTCTATAAAAACGGCCGGTTTGTTGCCAATAATCTCGCTATAGTTTTGAATTTTTTCACTGCTGGCAATGATGAGGCCATCCACCTGCTTTGCAATAAGGGTGCTGACGTACTCAATCTCTTTTTCGGGTTTTTCGTCTGAGTTGCAGAGCATAATATTGTAGCCGGCGGCGTTGGCGTTATCCTCAATACCGCGCACAACTGATGTAAAAAACGGGTTTAACACGTTGGATACGATAACGCCTATGGTGCGGGTGGACGAACTGCGCAGGCTACGGGCCAATTCATTCGGTTGGTAATCCAGTTCTTCCATCACTTTGCGCACACGCTGCACCGTGCTGTCTTTTACCAGGGCGCTTTTGTTTAACACCCTGGAAACTGTGGTGGAGGAAACCCCGGCCCGCTGTGCAATGATACTGATATTTACTTTATCCATGGCTTCTTGGAGCCCCTTTGTGTTGGGCGGTGCCCAACAATGATTGATGGGAAATCTTCCCAGCGTGAGAATTGACAATAAATGGTATCGATTTCACTTTCTGTTTTCAGTATGCCAAGGCCAGCGGCGAATGTCAAGTTGTGTAGTACAAGATTGTAAAAACTGTATAAAATAATGGTGCGGTTTGGTTATTATGACGGAACCGTACTGGTGGGAAGTGACAGGAAGGCCATGAGGGGCCAGGGTAGGGGCGCTGGAAAAGAATGAGGGAGCTGGCAGTGTTTTCTGGCCAGCCATCGCTACCATTTTTCTCATTTCTTGGCAAAGATACATTTGCTTATTAATATTAAAAATGGTATTATAACAATAAATGGAATTAATGGAGGCGCGGTATGCAAAAAAACCTGTACAATATTATGCTCAATCCAACAAGAATGAGGATTGTGCAGGCCCTTGTTTCACGGGAAAATGTGACGGCTAATGAAATATGTGAATTGATTCATGACGTGCCACGGACCACACTTTACCGGCATATCAACATTTTAATAGAGGCAAATATCCTGATGATAGTGGACGAAAAGAAAATTCGTGGCAGTGTTGAGCGTACCCTCTCGCTCAACCTAAACGAATTGAGCAAGCCGGCTCGTTCAGAAAATATTGCGGGGCAGGCATTGGGATTTCTCATGGGGATTTACACAAAGTTTGAGAAGTATTTTAGCAAAGAGAATTTTGTACCCAAAGGGAATAAAATATTTTTTAACAATACTGTTATGATGATGAATGACGGCGAGTTTGATGCGTTTCTGTGTGACCTGCAAAAGTTATTTGTGAAATACCATTTTGATGCCGCTGATGGACGAAAGCCGAGAGATATATCCATTATATCAGCGCCACCCGCGGGGGATAGCTATGAAGAATAGTAAAAGGCCGCAAAAGAAACGAGGGGCAAAAGTTATGATGATACTTGCAAGTATCTTTGGCCTTATTATTCTGCTGAACCTGATCAGTTTATGTATCAATCAGGTGTTTTTTTCCCGTGAGCTTGATACCCTTACCCCCTATGGGGAATTGGCCCCGGTAAATGGCGGAAATATGCACGTTTACGCCATGGGAGACGGTGAAAAAACCATTGTTTTACTGCCCGGTTTTGGCAACCCATTGCCAAGCGCAGACTTTGCCCCGCTTATGAGAGCGCTTGCAAAAGAGTACACAGTTGTGAGTATAGAGTATTTTGGTATTGGCTTTAGCGATACAACAAAATCACCCCGAACAAATGAAAATTACACCGAAGAAATACGTTTGGCCTTATCTGCTGCGGGCTTTTCTGCTCCCTATATTTTAATGCCGCATTCCGGCTCAGGAATATATACCGAGTATTATGGGGCAAAATACCCAGACGAAGTATCGGCTATCATCATGCTAGACACCACCTCTTCGGCTGAGACTAGTACAGATGTGCCAAAATTTGTTTACCGTTTGGGTGAGGTACAACAGGCCATTGGCCTCTCACGTCCAATCAACCCCATTATAGTAACTTCCGCACTTGGGATAAACGAAAAAAATGGATATACACAAACGGAAATTGGCGATTACACAAAATTTATGAATCACTATTACAACGACACCATTGCCGACCAGCTAGTACGTCTCAATGAGAATATTGAAGAGGTAATGGGGATGGATTTCCCCAATCAGATACCTGTATTAAAACTGGTTTCCTCTGAAACAGCCAAAGGGAAGCAAACCGGTGAAGCGTATCAAAATGCACATATAGAGAGATTGGGCACAGCTGCAGAATGGCGAATAATGGAGGGTAGCCATTATCTGTATCATGGCCATGTGGAGGATATTTACACTGCAACAAAGGATTTTTTGAATGATAGAGAAATAAGGGAAAATGGAGATGTATAAGCAGGGGTGAGTTGTTTGCATTAAGCGTTTTTTGCCAGCTTTAGCCCTATAAAACCATAAACAAAGATAACCGCTATGCAGTTTTTTACTGTACAGCGGTTATTTTTTGCCCATGCGGTATAATAAAACTAAACCGTATATTCACGTATTATCAAAATTATTTTGGGGTTCCAATTGCTTTTTCATTCTTTTTCCAGATGAAAAATGGCCTTTTACCCTGGACATCTCCCGGTGGATAATATGGTAAAGACAAAAAAGGAGAAAACCGTATGAAGTAAACCATTGCTCAGTCAGTTCACAGCCAGTAGTTTTGCACAATAGCCACCAAAAACGCCATGTGTTCTTCTGTAAATGGTGTTTTTGCTTTTCTTAAAACAACTTTCGATCCAACTCATTCATCCTATCAAAGCTATCTTCTAAAACACCCTCTAAATAAGCGATGAAAAAGGCTCTGTTTTTATATACCGAACTTTGGTGGTACAGATGAGAAAAGTCAACATCCTCTTCTTTTTTCAAATAAAACATGATACACTGTAAATGTATCAAAATCTAGCATTTGGGAAGTGACAAATTATGCCCCGAGGTGTAAAACGCAGCGAAGTTGAGATTGTTCAAGCTGAAATATTGGCTGCCGAAAAGAAGCGGGAGAAGAGCCTGAAAGAAGCCGCTGAGGCCAAGAAGGCCATTTCCAAGTTGCAGGACAAAATCGACCAGCAGTATGCGCGGGAAATTGCAAAAGCCTGCCGTGCCTCCGGCATTCCACTTGAGGAAGTGCTTGGCTGGGTGAAAAAACGGCAGGATGAAAGTTTTGACGAAAGCAGCACCGCTAAACCCATGACGGCAGACAAGATCCCTGTGGGAAAACAAAAACGCAAGCCGGCGGTTCGTGCAAAAGCCCCCCGCAAAGGATGAATCCCAAGATTTGTGTTTTCTCCAAAATGAAGTAAAACAGAGCGAAAT
>CAZKBM010000036.1:0-29166 GCA_964550985.1 uncultured Oscillospiraceae bacterium | reverse complement strand
AGGATAGACATGCCAGATACAAAAGGAACCGTAGTGGCCGTATGCCTGAGTGAGCAAAAGGGCACCGCCAAACAGGATGTGGAAAAGGGCCTGCTGGTAGCCGAACACGGCCTTGCAAACGATGCCCACGCCGGGAACTGGCACCGCCAGCTCAGCTTACTTTCAGAGGATAAGGTGGACGCCTTCCGCGCCAAAGGGGCGGATGTGGCCGCGGGCGCTTTTGGCGAAAACCTGCTGGTAAAGGGCATTGATTTTGCCCGCCTGCCCGTGGGTACACGCCTGCGCAGCGGGGAAATTCTTTTGGAGGTGACGCAGATTGGCAAGGAGTGCCACGCCCACTGCGCCATCTACCACCAGGTGGGAGACTGCATTATGCCGCGCGAGGGCATTTTTGCCAGGGTTTTACAGGGCGGCCCCATAGCGAAAGGAGATGTGCTATATGTGGAAGACCCCTTACCGAGTAGCGGTGCTGACGGCGAGTGACAAGGGCGCGGCGGGCAGCCGGCAGGATGAAAGCGGCCCCCTTTTACAAAACCGCATGCGGGAAGTGGGCTGCGCCATTGCCGCCTATGCCCTACTGCCCGACGACCAAGCCGCTTTAAGCGCCCAGCTAAAACAGTGGTGTGAAACCGGCGTGGCCGACCTGATTTTAACCACCGGCGGCACCGGCCTTTCCCAAAGAGACTGTATGCCCGAGGCCACCCTGGCCATCTGCCAAAAGCTTGCGCCGGGCTTTAGCGAGGCCATTCGCGCCCACAGCCTCGCCATCACCCCAAGGGCCATGCTCAGCCGGGGCGTCTCGGCCATCTGCCAAAACACCTTACTCATCAACCTGCCGGGCAGCCCCAAGGCGGCGGGGGAATCTCTGGATGCGGTGCTGCCCGTTTTAGAGCACGCGCTGGACACCCTGTGCGGCCCCCCGCAGGACTGCGCCCGCTAAAACCCAAGTTCCGCCCCAATACGCCGGGCGGCCGCCGCCGCTTGGTATTTGGTTTTTTCTATGTCTATCGTCAGGTATTCCCCCTCTTTATATAGCACCTCGCCATCCACCATGGTCAGGGCCACATCGGCCGCCTGGGCCGAATACAACAGGTTTGCCGCCATGTCAAAAGCGGGGCAGAGGTGGGGGCTATCAAAATTATACACGGCCAAATCGGCCCGGTTACCGGCCTTAATTTCGCCGCAATCGCCCCGGCCTTGGGCCAAAGCGCCGTTTTTGCAGGCCAGGCGCAGGGCTTCGCTGGGGCCTAAAAGCAAGGGGTCACCGCTGGCCCCCTTGGCAAGCAGGCTGGCCAGGGCTATTTCTTCCAGCAGGTTCAGGTTGTTATTGCTGGCCGCGCCGTCGGTGCCTATGCCCACCTGCAGGCCATTTTGCAGCATGGCTTTTATGGGGGCAATGCCGCTGCTCAGCTTTAGGTTGCTGCTGGGGTTATGCGCCACGGTGGCCCCGCCCGCTTTTAGTATCTCATAGTCCTCGCCCTCTATCCACACGCAGTGGGCGGCGGTAACCGGCACTTCAAACACGCCGTTTTTAAAAAACCACTGCGCCGGGGTCATTCCCCGCCGCACCTTGCACTCCTCGTGCTCCTTTTTTGTCTCCGAAAGGTGCAGGTGGATGGAGAGCCCCCGTTCCTTCGCAAAAGCGGCCACATCCGCCACTATGGGCCCGTCTGAGGTATATTCGGCGTGGATGGAGGCGTCTATCTTCACGCGGCCATGGCCCAGCCCGGCGGCCTGTTTTAGCAGCGCAAGCGTAACCTCGTAGGCTTCTTCCTCTGTATAGCGGCAGGCAGAGCCCAGCCCCGGCGTTACCCCCTGCGAAAGGTTTGCCTTCATTCCCACATGGTGGGCGGCCTGCAGTATCACATCTTCGTTAAAATACATATCGGTGAAGGAGACCGCCCCGCTGGCCAGCATTTCGGCCATCCCCAAAAGGGCGCCCCAGTGGCAATCCTCCCGGCTCAGCTTTTCCTCAAAAGGGAACATCCGCTCGCTAAGCCAGCGGTGCAAAGGCAGCCCTTCGCCAAAGCCGCGCATCAGCGTCATGGGCAAATGGCCGTGTATGTTGTAAAAGCCCGGCGCCAACAGCTTGCCCGCCCCGTGGTACACTGTTGCCCCGGCGGCTTCGGGGGGTGTTTCCCCGCCCACATAACAAATGCGCCCCTCTTTTACCCAAACGTTTGCGTTTTGTGAAAGGGCAAAATCTTCCCCTATTACGGCAATGTCTTTAAATAGCATCTCCTGGCTCATACCGGCCTCTTTTCTACTGTATTTTGCTTACCTATGTGTGATGCAAAACTGCGGTTTACCTGGCGGTTTCTATGGGTGGTGTACCTTACTTTCTGGGGTTTTACTGCGCCGGGCGCTCGGCTGTTACAGCGCGTAAGCGGTCACTTTCGGGCACAAAGGGGCCGCCCACCGTCATACTGTTTGCCCCCCCGGCCACAAGGGCGCGCTCCAGGTAAAACAAAGTGTCGCCTGTAATGGCATAGTCCCCTTCGCGGAAATCTGGCAAGGTGTAGCCGCCCACCCCCGGGTTCCAAAATGTATCAATGGGGAACTGCTGCATTACATCGCCGTCAAAACCCACCTGGCAAAAGATGTCGTCGCCCGTTTCCCTGTCGATGGCACGGCCCGCATAACAGTCTATATACATATGCACCCAAAGCGTCCAAAGCGTAGGGGTTGTTCCATTTGCCAAATCTATACTGGAGTTTTGCAGAATGGCATTATTTTTTAAATCCAGAATCAAATAGGTGTCCTCCGCGGTGCTTTCCTCTTTACGAAGCTGTATGTATACCAGCCCGTCTTTCACCGTAAATTGGAGATAGCCGTTTTCCTGATATCTGCCGCTTATTTGAAACAGTGGCACGGGTGCAATCTCCTCTGGCGGCAGGCAATATAGCATCCCCTCGCCTCCCTTGTAATATACCCCCTTTTCTGAAAAATTTCGCTCTCCCGCGCTATTCAGCCCCGGGTAGCTCTCGCTATCCAACAAAGTTTTCGCGCCGGTTTTTCGGTTCAGCCGCAAAATACGGGTTACAGAATCACGGCTTTTGGCCAGGCGGCCAGCGCAGTATACAAACGCTTTTTTTGCATCTTGTTACCTCTTATACAAACAAAAGGAATGCGCCAAAATACAACACATATGCTTTATTTTTCATATTTCCAGCATAGCATATACGCCTGTAAACCGCCAGTGTTTTTGTACAGAGCAGGGTTTTGGATGCTGAGGCTTGGGTTTTGCAGGCCGGGGTTTAGGTTAGCATTTGGCTAAGGCATAAGCTGGGTTTGCATTACCCCTTAGGGCTTTTTGCCTGGGCTTTATTGGGCCTTAGGAAAGCGAGGGGGTATCCGCCGCAAAAGGCGACCTCAAAAAATGGTACACCTGCCCAAGGGACTATTCGGGATGGAGCTGGCGGAAACTCTCATCGCAGTGAGAATCGGCAGAGCAAGCCGAAGCTGCATAGCCTTCGAAAAATGTGGGTGTGAAAAAATGGCATCCTGCGGGCGGAGGCAGAACCTGTACCGTTTTTGGGTTTAGCTGCAACCCGGCGCCCAACATTTTTAAGTAACTCTCTTTACGCGTCCATAAATCAAAAAATAGGGCGCACTTATCGCCCGCTTGTTCCAAAAGCAGATATTCCGGCTCGGTTAAGAATCCTTTTCCAAGTGACAGAATGTCTTCTTCGCGAATTTGTTCAATATCCACACCCACAGGGGCGGGGGAGGTTGCCAGCACCGCATAATCGCCCGCGTGGGAAAGGTTAAATTCGGGTTTCCCTTCATATCGTGGTTTTTTATATTTCCCAAACAGTGGGGGTGGGGCGGGCGCACCGCCAAACAGCACGGTATTTACCAAAAATGCCGCGGCAATACAGCGCAAAGAATCTTCGCGATTTTTGTAGGCCGCCGCTTTTTCGCACTGCCAGCCGGAAAGTGTAGACGCGCTGAACGGAATGTGGATGGATGTAAAATACAGACGTATCATAGCATTTCCTAAGGCTTTATGGGGTGAGTTTTAGGGTTTTTGCCGCTTACCAAAAAAGCAGATAGAAACCGTAATAGCAGGTAACCATTATACCCCAAATACAGCTGGTAAAAAAGAGGAGATGACCTAGTAGTCCCCCAAGCCTAAACTGTGTCATGCAATGCTGCGTCTTATTCCGCCCTGCTGCGTCGTCCTCAATCACAATAGCTACGGCTATTGCTCAATCGTCCTTCTTGCTGTGCGAAATAATACTTGCATGCCATGCCTCAGTTTAATCTTGGTGAACTACTCGTCACCATGAGAATAACCTTTACAAATGAGCTGCCATCTGCCAGATATTTTTTTGCTTAATGGCAAAGGATATGCTATACTGTAAAAAATTTTGGTACTTGTGCAGGCCATGCGTTACAAGGGCAAGGTGGCATTGAATTTTTGTGCGGCCCCATTTGTTGTGCGGCTTTTCCACGTGGGCGGGTATGTGGAGGGAAAACGCTATGAAACGCAAATTTCGCAGCCAATTGCTCGCCTATATGGTGGGCGTTTTTGCGCTGATTTTTCTTTCGATTTTTTTGGTACAAACCAAATTGGCAAACGAAAATAGCCGCCGCATGCTAACCCAAAAGCAGGATGATACCATCACACTGATGCGGCAAACCGCCCAGCGGCACGAACTGGTACTGGATAACTTCATCTACGGCGCGCTGGCCAAGGTGGACTCTCTGGCCATGATTTATGAACTTTCAAACCAGCGGAAGAATGACCCGGAATACTGGGATTACCTAAAAAACCTGCTGAATGTAGACGAAGTAAACATCACAGATGAAAACGGCGTCATTATTTTTTCCACCCGGACCGAAAATGTGGGCTACGATTTTCATAACAGTGAGCAGACAAGGGAATTTTTACCGGCCTTAAACGACCCCACCTTCCGTTTTGTGCAGGGGCCCATGCCGCGGGGCATTGACGGAAAAAACGTGTTGTATGTGGGGGCTGCCCTACTGGACCCTGAGCAAAGCAGCATTGTGCAAATTGGCCTTCTGCCTGAAAAATTTGAAAATTTAAACGAGATTGGCAACCTGGCCGACCTGGGCCCTTCCCTTAAAGTGGGTAATGGCGGCACCATGCTCATTTGCAACCTGGAAGGAGAAGTACTGGCCAGCAGAGACCCCGCCAAAGCCGGGGAAAACCTGTTTGAACAAGGCTTTGACCCCGCCCTGCTGAACACCCAAGCCGGCAGTGGGAAAGGGAATTATTTCGGCAAAAACCAGATGTACATCTATAGTAAGGTGGAGAGTTTTTACTCGGATAATGCCGAAGATTTCATGGATGATTTACCCGATGGCTACTATATTGTGGGGTTGCTGCCCATGGCCGAAGTATACGCCGGGCGCAACCTCTCCTGCGCGGTGTTACTGGGGGCCACCATCCTGTTGTTTGTGCTTGTCTATTTTGCCATCGCCTTTTTGGTGCAGCGGCAGGTTATTTCGGGCATTCTGCGGGTAAACAGCCAACTGGAACAGATTACAGGCGGCGACTTAAACGTGCGGCTGGACGTGGTTCATAACGAGGAGTTCCGTCAGCTTTCGGCTGGTATCAACACCACGGTTGACGCCCTAAAGGGGTATATTGAACTGGAAAAACAGCGCTTGCAGCGGGAACTGGAACTGGCGGGCCGGATTCAGGCCAGTGCCCTGCCGCTGCCGGGCGCCTTAGAAAATGTGCCGGAAATTGCTGTGTTTGCCGCCATGCGCCCGGCCAGGGACGTGGGGGGAGATTTTTACGACTTCTTCCCTCTGAACGACAACGAGATTGCCTTTTTAATTGCCGACGTTTCGGGCAAGGGGATTGCGGCGGCCCTGTTTATGATGCGGGTAAAAGGGGAGATAAAGGGCAACCTGCAGCGAGGGCTTAGCCTTGCCGAGGCGCTGAGCCGTGCGAACGACAACCTGTGTGAACACAATGACGAAATGATGTTTGCCACGGTGTTCGCCGCGGTATTCAGCAGGCAAACCGGGGAGGTGGAATTTGTAAACGCAGGGCATAACCCGCCAATTTTGCTGCGGGGGAGCAAAGCCGAAGTACTAAAAGACCCCCCCGGCCCCCTGCTTGCGGCACTGCCGGGCATAGGCTACAAGGCCTTGCGGCATGGCTTGCAAAAACAGGATGTTCTGGTGCTATACACAGATGGCATTACCGAGGCGCTGAGCGAGCAGGACGAATTTTATGGCATGACCCGGCTGGAGGCTTTTTGCCAAAGGCAGGATGTTAGCCCCGAGGTGCAGGAAGTGGGCCAAGAGATGCTTTTGGAACTGGAAGCTTTTACCGCAGGGGCAGAGCAAGCGGACGATATTACGCTGCTTGTATTTAAATGGGAGGACAAAGCCGATGAATGAACTGATTGTGGAGGCTAAGACCCAAAATTTAGACCGCGTGAATGCATTTATTCTGCAAAAATTAACCGGGATGGAACTGCCCAAAAAGGTGGTAAACCAGGTGCTGCTTGTGGCGGAAGAAATTTTTGTAAACATTGCTTCCTACGCTTACGATACAGCCACCGGCATGGTGGAGATACGCTGCTGCATAGACGAGGCGCTTGGCGTACTGGTGATGGAGTTTCTTGACGACGGAAAGCCTTTTGACCCCACCCAAAACCCGCCGCCCACAGCCGCTGAAAGTTTGGACGATATCCAAATAGGGGGGCTGGGCATTTTTATGGTAAAACAGGTGATGGATGAGATACGCTATGAATACCGAGACGGCAAAAATATTCTGTATTTAAAGAAAACGGTATAAGCCCGTATGGCAGCTATTGAAAAGCCCAATACATGAAGCAGATGCAGCGGGGCTGGCGCCACTGGGCCAGGCCGCTTTACCAAAAGGAGTGGAGATAGAGTATGGAGATTAAAAAAACACAGCAAGAGGGTTGCGCCTGCCTTAGCCCCGAGGGCCGCTTAGATACAAATGCGGCCCCGGCTTTTCAGGCGGCTTTGCTGGAAGAACTTGGCGCAAACGACGAATTGCTGCTGGATTTACAGAACCTCGAGTATGTTTCCAGCAGTGGGCTACGCGCCTTTTTACTGGGGGTAAAAACTGCCGCCGCACAGGGTAAAACCCTGTTGTTTACCAACGTTGGCGAAGAGGTGAAAGAGGTTTTATGCATGACCGGGATATGGGACTTTATTAAAATAAAAGAATAGGAATGATATCATGACGATGTTTCGGCTTTTTGCGCGATATATGCGGCATTACCAAAAGCAGGTGGTTTTGGTGCTGGTCTTCGTCATCATTCAGGCTGTATGCCAGTTGTGGTTGCCCAAAATTATGAGCGCCATTGTGGATAAAGGCGTTGCCACTGGGGATTTTGCCTACATTATACGGCAGGGGGGGCTTATGTTGCTGCTCTCCCTGGTGGCTGTTGTTACCGTGGCGGGCTCGGCCAACTATTCGGCCTACGTCACGGCCCGGTTTTCCAGCTTTATCCGGCGGGATATGTTTTTAAAAACCCTCCAGTTTTCTCAAACCGATTTTAGCCGTTTTGGCCTTTCCACCCTTTTAAGCCGGGCCACCCAGGACGCCACCCAGATGCAGACCGTGGTCATCAACAGTTTGCGCTCCCTCATCCTCATCCCCATAACAGGCCTGGGCGCGCTGATATTTGCCCTGCGCATCAACGGTTTGCTAACGGCTATTGTGCTGGTGGCTTTTGCCTCCACTCTGGTGCTCATACGGCAAAGCATCACCCGCAGCAAACCCCTGTTTCAGCAATCTCAAAAAAATACCGACAGGGTGAATATGCTGGTAAATGAAAAGCTAAAAGGGATGAGAACCATCCGGGCTTTTAACCGCCAGGAATACGAGGATGAAAAATTCACCGCCGCAAACGAAGCGCAGACCCAGCAAATTATCCGGGCCAATTTTGCCATCAACTACTTGGCGCCCGCCATACAGGTGGTACTGAACCTGGCCACGGTTTTGGTGCTGTGGGCCGGGGCTTTTCAGCTTGAGGCCGGCCATCTGCTCATCGGCCAGCTCATGCAGTTTATTGCGTATATCACCATGTTTATGCTAACCATTACGGTGGTGATGATATTGCTTACTGCATTACCCAAAATTGAGGTGTGCGCCGCGCGGGTTAGCGAATTATTGGACGCCGAGGTCTCCATTGCCAGCCCCAAGAATCCCCAACCTTTACAGGGTGGCAGCGGCGGCATCCGCTTTGAAAACGTCTCGTTTGGGTATGCCCAGGCCGAAAGCCCGGTTCTAAAAAACATCAGCTTTTACGCCCCGCCGGGCAAGACCACAGCCATCATTGGGGCCACTGGCTCGGGTAAATCCACCCTGGTAAACCTGGTTTTACGCCTGTACGATTGTACCGAGGGCGCTGTGCAGGTGGACGGCGTGGATATAAAAGAATGTAACCTTGAAGCGCTACGCGCCCTCATCTCCTATGCACCCCAAAAATCGGTGCTGCTGGCCAAAAGCATCCGCGATAACCTGCGGGTGGCAAACCAAACGGCCAGCGATGAGGAAATTTGGCATGCCTTGCGGCTTGCAGCGGCCGAAGAATTTGTAAAAACACACGAGGAGGGGCTTGACTACCAGCTGGCCCAGGGGGGCAAAAATCTCTCCGGGGGGCAAAAGCAGCGGCTTTCCATTGCAAGGGCCCTGCTGCGTAAAAGTTCCATCTACCTGTTTGATGATTGTTTTTCCGCCTTGGACTTCAAGACGGATTTACTGGTGCGCAGGGCCATCGCCGAGGAATACCGGGGCAAAACCATCTTAATCATTGCCCAGCGCATCAGCACCATCAAAAATGCCGATAACATTCTGGTGCTAAGCGAGGGGGCCATTGCCGCCCAGGGTACACATGCCCAGCTTTTAGAAAGCTGTGAAATCTACCGGGAAATTCTGGCAACCCAAACCGACAGGGAGGGGGAAGCGGACTATGCCTAAGGGAAAAAGCCGTCGCAAATACTACCTGCAATTTTTAGGCTTTGCCAAAGGGAACGGCAAAAAGGTGGCCACCTCTACCGTGCTGCTCTCCATTGCGGCGGTGCTCTCCATCTTTGCGCCGGTGTACACAAAAAATGTAACCAATAGCCTGACAAACAGCATCGCGGCCTCCCTTCCGGTCGATTTCCCCTATATCTCGCGCTGCCTGTTTTTACTTGCCGGGTTCTACCTGGCAAGCAACCTGTTAAGTTATTTTGCAAAGCGTGGCAACCTGCGTGTCTCGCGCCGTATCATCCAGCAGATGCGCAGCGCCGTTGTACACAAATTACACCGGGTGAGCCTTGGTTATATCGATACCCACTCCCATGGAGACCTGCTGGCCGCCGCCACGGGCGATATGGAGAATATGGCCGGCACCTTTGAGGGGGAGATTCCCACCACCCTCACCAACATCGTCACCATCGCGGGTATTTTGGTTATGATGCTCATCACCTCCCCGCCTTTGTCCCTTTTGTATTTTGCCGTAGTACCCCTTAGCATATGGGTAATGCAGGGCATAACGGCCAAAACCAAAAAACTATTTCAGGTGCAGCAAAAGCAGCTTGGGCAGTTAAACGGTTATATGGATGAACTGTATGGCGCGCACACGGTGGCCAAGGTGTTTGGCTTTGAGGAGGCCGCCGCAAGGGAGTTTGAAGCTATTAACGAAGGTTCGTTTCAAACCTACTGGAAGTCCCGTTTTATATCGGGTTTCATAGCGCCCCTAACCACCCTCATTAGCAACCTTGGCTATATTGGCATCTGCGTGTGGGGCGCATGGTTCATTTTACAGGGCAGTTTTACCCTGGGTGGTATGCTGTTGTTTCTCATCTACGCAAAGCAGATCGAATCGCCCATAAAATCCATCGTGCAAAACCTGAACTCCATCCAATCCGGCATGGCCTCTGCCGAGCGTGTTTTTCGCCTCTTAAACGCAAAAAATGAACCCGCCGACCCGCAGGATGCCCTTAACGAAACCAGCGGCCAGGGGGATATTCGGTTTGAACACGTACAGTTTGGCTATACCGAGGAAAAACTGCTGATGCAGGATGTGAACCTGCACGCCAGGCCCGCACAGGTGTTTGCCATAGTTGGGCCCACCGGGGCGGGCAAAACCACCCTGGTAAATTTGCTAATGCGTTTTTATGAGGTGAACGGCGGGGCCATTACCGTAGACGGCGTAGCAACCACCGCCCTCACCCGCCAGGGCCTGCGCCGGATGTTTGGCATGGTGTTGCAAGATACCTGGCTGTTCGCGGGCACCGTGGCCGAAAACATAGCCTATGGCAGGCTGGATGCTACCCACGAAGAGATTGTTGCGGCGGCCAAAGAGGCCCAGTGCCACAGCGTCATCACCAAATTGCCGCAGGGTTACAACACCGAAATATCCGAAAGCGGGGGGATATTCTCCGAAGGGGAGCTGCAATTGATTGCGATAGCCCGCATGATTTTGGCCCACCCCTCCATGCTGATTTTGGACGAGGCGACCTCCAGTGTGGACACCCGTACCGAGGTATTGATTACCAAAGCCATGGAAACCATGATGCGGGGCCGGACCACCTTTATCATAGCCCACCGCCTGTTCACCATAAAAAATGCCGATTGCATTTTGTTTATGGAACAAGGCGACATTGTGGAGATGGGAACCCACAGGGAACTGATGCAACAAAATGGGCGGTATGCAGAGTTGTATAAGAGTTCCTACGCGGAGTAAGCACGTTTACCCAAAGCGGCGGATGGGCGCCGAACCAGAGGAAAAGGGGAGTAAGCCGTGATGAAACTGTTGACCAAGGCCGTACTACAGCTGAAAATTGGCAAGGGCAAAAAAGCGGCCCAAAAGCTGGAGGCCATGATGGACGACCCCATGGCCTATAACCGCGAACTACTGCTGCGCCTGCTGCGGGAAAACGCCGATACCGAGTACGGCAAGAAATATGGATTTGCCAGCATTCACAGTGTGGAGGAGTTCAAGACAAAGGTACCGTTTTCTACCTACGACGACTATGACGTATACATTCGGCGGATGCTAAAGGGAGAGACCGGCCTTGTTTCGGCAAAAGAGGTTTACCACTACGCCGCCACTTCGGGCAGTGTGGATAACCCCAAAAAGATACCCGTTGTAAAGGATGCCTACGACCTTTTTGCGGCTTACTCGCTGGACTATGCGCTTTATATGGGGGATAAACACTGCGGCCCCAAATGGAAAAAGGGGCGCGGGCTGAACCTGGCCGAGGTAAAATTTTCCGAATATTTCGGCAAGGCCTCCTACGGCTCCATCTCGGGCAAAGCCATCGAGCACTATAAGCAGTTTTTAAACATACTATTTGTCTCACCCAGCATAGCCACCTTCCCTGCGGTGAGCATGGATTTAAAATACATCCATCTGCGGTATGCGCTGGTGGAGGAAGACCTCTCCTTTATGGCGGCGGCGTTTATGAACACCGCGCTGGACTTGATGAAATACCTGGAAAAGAACTGGGCCCTTCTGGTGGAAGATATTCAAAACGGAAGCATCTCGCCAGACGTAAAAATACCCGACGAACAGCGGGCTATTTTGCAAAGGGATATCCGGCCAAACCCCGCACGCGCCGAGGCTTTGCGAAAGGAGTTTGAAAAGGGTTTCAGCACCCCCATCATCCCACGTATATGGAAAGATTTTGCCTGGCTGGCGGCCATCGGCGGGGGAGGATTTTCGGTTTACACCGAAAAAATGCGTGATTACCTGGGGGACATCCCCATTTACTTTAGCATCTATGGCGCCAGCGAGGGGCTGATGGCCGCCCCAAACCGCCTGGATACCGAGGAGATGCTGCTGATACCCGGCAATATCTTTTTTGAGTTCATTCCCCTGGAGGGTGAGGACGGCCAAAACACCGAAACCCTCACCATAGACCAGCTGGAAGAGGGGAAAGACTATGAGATTGTGCTCACAAACCTTTCGGGCTTTTGCCGCTACCGCATTTTAGACGCCATTCGCGTTACGGGTTTTTATAAAAATTGCCCCACCATCAAGTTTATCTACCGGCTCAGCCAGTCGGTTAACCTGGCCGGCGAAAAAACCAATGATGAGGCGCTGGGTTGGGCGGTTAAAGAGACCGCGAAGGAGGCGGGCTTTGACGTGGCAGAGTACAGCGTCTACCCGGATACCGATGTCTCCCCCGGGCGATACGTGGTGTTTATTGAGGGAGAAAACTTTAAAAAAGGCAAAGACCTTGCGCGTTTCAGGGATATATTGGAAGAAAAATTGGCCTTGGCCAACCCCTCTTTGGGCAAAAAGGTCAAGGAGGGCATCCTCTCGCCCAGTGTGCTGCACCTTTTACAAAGCGAGACCTTTGCCCTGTATAGAGACCTCATGGTGATGCGCGGTATTTCGGCAAACCAGCTAAAACCTGTGCGCCTAATTGACACAATTGTGCGTCAAAAATTCTTTTTTGCCCTCATCGACGACGAGGGCGAGTAGATACGGCCCTTTTCAGCTTACAAATCTATGCCTTTGGCCTCTTTGTATTTTCGCTTGGCATCCGCTATCATCATCTTTGCAAGGTCTATTTTGCCATGCCAGCTTTGAAAACCTGGTGTGGCATTTACTTCGCCAATTAGAAAGCCGTTTTGGGTAAACAACAGGTCAAAACCACAGTGGTCCAGCCCAATGGCGCGCGAGGCCGTTTCGCACAGGTCGCGTATCTCGTCTGTCATTTCAAAGGGCAATACCTCCGCGCCCACCTTCACGTTCGAGCGGAACTCCTCGGGGTTTGAGGCCTGCCGCATAATGGCGTGGATAGCCTTATGGTGCAGCATCACCACCCGCACATCCCGCCCTTTAGAGGCCGAGATATACTCCTGCGCCAGCAGTAATTCTTCTTTGGGCAAGCTTGCCAGCAGGGCCTCCAGCTCTTCTTCCGTATGAATCAGCCTTACTCCGCTGCCGCCAAACCCGGTATCTGGTTTTACCACCATAGGCAGGCTGAACTGGGCCAAAACAGCCTCTTTGGTAATACCGGGCTGCAGGGGCATGGTGCGGGCCACGGGCAGGCCCGCCGCAGCCAGCGTTTGGGCTGTGGCAATTTTGCTCATGGAGATGCGTTTTGCCGCAATGTTGTTATAGGCAACCGCCCCAAGGGCATCCAGCTGGGCGGCCAGGGCGTCCATCCGCTCGTCATAATCGCCCAGCAGCATATAGATGTCCGGCGTGGAAACGGGCGTATTTTGGTAAAATAGTATCGGGGGCATACCGGTCTCCACAAGGTAATTAATCTCATCACAGCGGTATACTTGTATGCCCGGCAGGGCCCCCATATCCGTTTGTACCAAAGCCTTGGTTCCCCTGCTGGAAACCCCTTCCCCCGTAACAATCCAAAGGTTCATCCGTGCAACTCCTCTCCGTTTATAGTGTAAACCAGTAGCTTTGGCGGCAAAATTTTGCCGCCTTTTTTGCCGCCATACAAAAAACAACGCGCCTCTATGGCCCTTCACACTTAGCGCCACCAGTCCTCTTCGGGTAAAACGTCAATCACCACGGGTATTTTAACCTGCGCCGCGGTGGCATGGCCCTTTGTATACCTTGTCAAAAGCTCTTCGGCCCAGCTTTTTTTCATAAGCTTTACGCTAAGTGGGGCCAACACCTTGCCACGGTAAATTTGGTACTGGGGCAGTTTTTGGCAAAGGGCCTGCTCCAGCTGCAAGGCAAGGCTGGCGGGGTCCGCCGTTTCATCGCCCAGTTCCAGGCATACAACGTAGCGTTTTTCGCCCGCGTGGGGGTGCACCTGCACACACAGGCAGGTATGCCCATTTTCGGCCAAACCCTCGCGTATGGCAGCGCTCAGCAGGGCGCCGGGTATCTTCTCCTGGGCAAGGTTCGCCACATCTGAAAGTTTTGAAACAAAATAAATATTGGGCGTATCGCCAGTAAACCCTTCCACCCGCACCAAATCCTTCAGGCGGTAACGGTATAGCCCGCCATAGGTGGTAATCACAATCTCATAGGTTTCGCCGTCTTTCAGTTCATGCGCAAGCAATGGCTGGCCGCCCTCCAGGGGCAAAAACTCAAAAAAGCCGCTAAAAATACTCAGGGCGCCCGCCGGGGTGTCGGGCCGGGTGGGTACGTTCATCTTGGTCTCGGATGCGCCATAGCCCACATCCATAAACCGGGTGGCCTTGGGCAGGCAGGGGCGTACTTCGTCCACATATAACCCCACCGAACCACCCAACCAAAACCCTGCCACCATCAGTTTGGGCCAGTAGTATTTGGGGGTAAAGCGCCCCTCTTCGGCAAGTTTTGCCAGTTCCTCGGCGCGGGCTGGGTTCGGCGCAAGCGCCTCGGCCAGTTCGCCTTGCAAAGCAGGCGGCAAATCAAAGCGGCAGGCGCCGGTGCGTATGTCTTCTACCAATTGCCCTGCGTTGTTTTGGCCGTACTCAATAATTTTTTTAAACATCAGCGCATTGTTGCCCAAAACGGCTGTCATCCCCGCTTGCACCAGTGCGCAGCGTAACATCATGTAAATCAGGTCGTCGCCCTCAAACCAGTTGGCCAGCTCAATGGGGTAGGCCAGGGCGTCTTTTAAGGCGGGGTCTACCGTTTCACCCGTGCGGCCCGAGGCCGTGCCGCAGGGTATGCCGCCTTTGGTGGTTGCCACCGAAGATTTATTGGCAAACACAAACACCTTTGTGGCCACCGCCGGGGTAAAAAGAACAAAATTTTCGGTGTTGCGCGCACGGGAGATGCAGCGGCGGGCAATACTCTCCCGCTCGCTTTCGGGCACATATTTGTAATGGGCCGTGGTGCCCGAGGTACGGTAGAAAAAAACCGCCTTTCCTGGGAACAGGATATCCCCCTCGGCATTTTCCAGCCGCGCAACGGCGTCCTCGTAATCTTCCCAGCTGCTTAGGGGCACCCGCTCGCGGTACTGCGCAATGCTTCGTATCCCGGCAAAACCGTGCGCTTTGCCAAATTCGGTGTCCTTGGCCGCTTTCAGCATCTCCAGCAGTAAGGTTTCCTGCGTTTTGGCGCAGTGGGCAAAAAGGGCATGGACAGCCTTATAGAAGAAATAATCCTCCAGCCCCAAAAGCAGGGAGGCCATTTGCACATGCCCGGCATTTTGTAACAACTCCAAAAAGCGCCAGTGGGGCAAGGGGCGGCGCAGCATCTCCCCACGTATGCTTTTTAAAAACAGGGGGAAGAGGTCTTTTTTCCCCAGCCAGGAGTCAAACCCAGCCGAGGAGTTTACCTCGCCCACCACAAAGCCGTTTTGGCCAAACAGCAGGTCGATACCGGCCATATTCAGCCCCACCGCTTTCGACACCCTGTGGCAGAGGCGGCGAATCTCGTCCGTCAGCTCGTACTCCTCGGCCTGGCCCCCCACTTTTAGGTTCGAGCGGAACTCCTCGGGGTTGCCTGCGGTGCGCTGGGCCGCAAACACCGCCTCATGGGCAATGGTAAGCACCCGCAGGTCTCGCCCTTTGGAGGTGGCCACATACTCCTGCACCAGCATCAGCGCGTCACTGGTTTTTATTTTTTCCAGCGCCGCGTCCAGTTCCACCTCGCTCTGTACCAGTTCCACTCCGGCGCCCCCAAAGCCATCGTCGGGTTTCAGTATCATGGGCAGGCCAATCTGCTGCAAAAGCGTTTCTTTGGTCATCTCTTTGTGAAACACCAGGGTTTTAACTATGGGCAGCCCCTCTTTTGCCAGTACCTGGTAGGTGGCAATTTTGCTCATGGCTATCTGTTTGGCCTCTACACTGTTGTAGTTAAACACCCCCAGCCTCTCCAGCTGCTGCGCAAGAGGAAAAACAAAGCCCCCCTCTGAATCGGCAATCAGGAAAAAATCTGGTGGCGAGACAGCCTTGCCCCGCAGCCAAAGTTTCGCGGGCAGCTCGTGGTCAATCTCATAACATACCTCGCCGCAATTTACAATTTCAAAATGGTGTTCCCCAAGGTTTACATTGTCCAGCAAGCGCTGGGCGGCAGTGTCAAATTTTCCTCCGGTCAAAAGCCAGCCGGTCATATTTTTCCCCTTTCTATTTTGCGCTGTTTCGATGCGTATGAACCTTTGCGAAGCGGGCTAAGCGGGCCCCGCCCGAAAGCACGTGAATGGCCGCCAAAGCCGCACAAACCAGGAAAAGTAAATAGATAAACCGTTTATAGGTATTATACCCCCTTAACACACTGGAAACAAGAAACGTAAGGGAAAGTTCGTCATGGTATCTATGCGAAAAGGTATGGAGTGAAGGGAGCCTGCCATAAAAAACCCAAAGAGGCCCTCCTTAAAACAAAATTGCTAGGGCAAAACCGCACAAGGCCGCTGCCCCCGCATTCCCGGCATCTTGATTTATTCTATCTCCTCAAAATATTCGTAGCTTCACCCACGCTTCTTTATGCTGTGTTGCTTAGGGTGTGTTCGATAAGTAACCCAACTCGTCATTATGCCAAATGTTGCGTCTTTTGTGCTTGTTGTCCTTGCCGGGCGAAAGCCCGCCTACGTCCTCCGCGCCCAAAATGCACTAAAATTTTAGGCAAAAGCACGTATTGGAACAATTATCGAACACACCCTAGTATTTATTACCAGAATCCTACGCAAAAATCCGTAGGGTTCAACAAAAAACCTCCCCGTATATTGACAAAGGGAAGGCGAGCGGGGTATAGTGGAAAAAATCGTTTATTTAATCGATTAAATAAACGATTAAATCGCAAAGGGGAATTCGTATGGCAACAATAAAAGAAGTGGCCACAACAGCGGGCGTTTCTACCGCCACGGTATCCAACGTGATCAATGGCACCCGTTATGTCTCGCCTGAACTTGCAAAGAAGGTTCAGGAAACCATGGATATGCTTGAATATGTCCCCAATCTTTCGGCATTTACCTTGCGTACCCAAAAAACCAAAACCATCAGCCTCTTAATTCCCCTTTTGGTAAATGAAACAGACTGCGTCTATTTTTCACAGGTGGCCCGCGGGGTGGAAAAAGTTCTGCGTGCCAAGGGGTATTCCACCATCCTGGGAAATACAAACGACAATACCGAGCGGGAACTGGAAGAAATAAAAAACGGTAAAAACCGTATGGTGGATGGCATGATCATCACCCCCACTGCCGATGACCAAAGTTTTCTGCGTGAGCTGGACCTGAAGGGCCCCATTGTTTTTATTGACCGTCCTCCCCCCGGCCTTGGTGATACTCCCTATATCATCAGTGACACCCTGGGCGGCTGCTGTGATGCCATCCATCAGCTTATTGCATTGGGGCATAAAAAAATTGGTTTTCTGCTGGACCCCATGTTCAGCCCGGACGAACGCCTTGGAGGCTACAAGCGGGCACTTTTGGAAAACGGCCTTCCCTACCATTCTTCCCTGGTGCGTACCGGTAAAAACCATTTCGAGGAAGGATACAGACTGGGGAAGGAGCTGCTGATACAAAACCCTGATATGACCGCTCTATTTTTGGCGACCAACCTCATGGCCCAGGGCACCATGCAGTATATCCGCGAGCAAAATATTGAGGTTCCCGAAAAGCTCAGCGTCCTGGTTTTCGATGATTACGAGTGGTCACGGCTGCATAATCCTCCCCTCACCACCATTCGGCAAGACGCTTATGGCCTTGGTAAAAAAGCGGCGGAAATACTTTTAGAAATGGTTGAAGGAAAAAAAGATATAGAGGCCCTTGAAACACGTTTGCCCATGACGCTGATGGAGCGCTCATCCTGGGCCCCGCCAGCAGGCCAATAGAAAATACTCCCTAGGAGGCAATTTATGAATTCCAGTTATGGTAACATCCTCGGTGGCCTCACCACCCTGTCTGATACACGCAGTAGCCGGGCATCCAGTTGGGACCAAACGGGCCGCAACAAAGACTATTGGCTCATCAGCCCCGGCAGCGCGGCCACTTTGGCAGAAATGGACGGCCCCGGTTGCATCACACACATTTGGATGACGTCCTTCTGTCGCATCGTCAAGGGCCCCAGCAACCAAGACCCCGTACTGGGGGCCAGTGTGGCGCCTGTTACAGAGATGGACCCTTCCATCGGCGTTAATTTTGAATACAATGATCCCGACTACTACCGCAAGGTTCTGATAAAAATGTCTTGGGAAGGCAGTGATTCCCCCAGCGTGCTGGTTCCCTTTGGCGATTTCTTCTGCATCGGGCACAGTATGCCCCATAGTTTTAACAGCCTCCCGTTCAACATTTCCTCCCGGGCAAAAGAGGAGTGCACCTTTGGCGGTACAGCCTCCATGAACTGTTACCTGCCCATGCCGTTCAACAAACAGGCAAAAATTGAAATCATCAACGAGAACGAGCGTCCCGTAGGTCTTTTCTTCCATATCGACTACGACCTCTACTGCCAGCCCAAGGCGGATATCGCCTATTTCTGCGCCAGTTGGCGCCGCGAAAGCCCCTGCCGCGGGGCCTGGGGCAATGAGCTTGCCGTAAACACCCCCGAGGTAAACAGTGTGGCCAACTTAGGCGGTGAAAACAACTTTGTGATGCTGGAGGCCGCAGGGAAAGGACACTATATCGGGTGTAACCTCTCGGTGATTCACTACCAGAATACCTGGTGGGGCGAGGGCGACGACATGATTTTCATCGATGGTGAAGAGATTGCCAGCATCATGGGCACCGGCAGCGAAGATTATTTTGGCCATGCGTGGGGGATGCAGCAAAATCAGTCCCCCTATAACGGCACCATTTTGCACGAGAGTGAAGTACCCGGTTATCAGGTGTCCTACCGTTTCCACCTTACCGACCCCGTACATTTTGAAAAAAGCATCCGCGTCACCATGGAGCATGGCCACGCGAACCACCTGGCAGACGACTGGGCCTGCACCGCTTACTGGTATCAGAACACACCGGCCCAAAACCTCTTTATACAGCCTGTGGAGCAACGTGTGGTGGCAAAGCCCCTGCAGCAGGGGCCCTCTGTGCCCGCTGTGGCCTTAAACGATGAAATGCAAGCCGCCCTGGAACAAAACCGTGCACGTGATATGGTATACAGCGCTGAGCGCCAAAAACAAATGAGGAGAAATGAAGCCCGCACACAGCAGGCCTCCCAAGGCAACATCGATAAAGAGAAAGAAGTTCGGGCACAATTTATCCCATAAAATCCGGTCATTCATTTTTTTCGCAGAAACTAAGGAGGAAAATCAAATGAAAAAAGCTTTATCCCTTGTTACAGCCTTACTGCTGGTGTTGGGCCTGGCCGCCTGTGGTGGTGGCGAAACTGCCACAAGCGTTGCCAGCCCGGCCGCTACATCGGCGGGGGGCTCTTCCCCAAGCCAGGGAAATTCCGGCGGCGACAGCGCCGGACGAACGGTGGTGAAGTACTGGAGCTTTCACCAGGGAGGCGAGGCAGATTTTATTGCCGAGATGGTAGACCTTTATAACTCTGAAAACCCCGACGTATTCATTGAGCACCAGGTTGTGAACCAGTCAGACTATATCACAACGCTGATTCCCACCGCATACGCCAACGGTGAGGCGCCCGATATCCTGTATGTGGAGCC
The DNA here is from genome assembly GCA_964550985.1 of uncultured Oscillospiraceae bacterium. Classification (GTDB taxonomy): domain Bacteria; phylum Bacillota; class Clostridia; order Oscillospirales; family Ruminococcaceae; genus JAAYCI01. Next base: position 9,694 of record CAZKBM010000036.1, on the reverse strand, counting down.
CTCCACATTTACCAAGTACGCCGAAAAAGGGATGCTGGCAGACCTGAGCCCTTACTATACCGACGCTTTGAAGGCCGATGTGCAGCCTGCCGCATTAGAAGCCGCCACCTATGACGGCAAAATTCTGGCCCTGCCCATTGAGATGGAAACCTTGGGCTTATTCTACAATGCCGATATGCTAAAAGCCGCAGGCGTAGAACCGCCAAAAACCTGGGACGAACTGTATGAGGCCGCCAAAACGCTGACCACTGGCGACACTTATGGCATTGCACTGCCTGTAGAAGATTCCGGTTATACCCTGTTTAACTGGTGGCCCTTTATGTGGATGAATGGCGCCGACATTTTAAGCGCAGACGGCAGTGAAGTGGTGATTGATACCCCCGAGATGGCTGGCACTTTGGACTTTTGGGGCCGCTTTTTTGAGGAGGGGCTGGCCCCCAGTAGTTTGCAAATTGGCCCCTGGGATATTGGCAATGTTGGCACCGGCCTTGCCGCCATGCAGGTGGGTGGCACTTATATGATTAACGCAGCCGAAAACGACTATAGTGATGTAAATATACAGGTGGTGCCCCTGCCCGCCCCCGCCGGGAAAGAAAACATTACCGTGGCCGGCGGCCAAAAAATGGCTATCAACGCCCAAAGTAAAGTAAAAGAGAAAGCCGCCGACTTTATATTCTGGCTGTATGGCGATGAAGATATCAGCCGCGCTACCGCCTGGGTAACCGAAGCCAAATTTGCCTACCCTGCGCGCTTCTCTGTAATTGATGCAAACGAGGCCATTTTCAACGAAGGCCTGCGCGCAAACTTCACCAATTTCTACGACACCGCCGTGCCCGAGCCGAGCTACAGCGCTGAGATAACCGACGCCGTAGGGAATATGTTGCAAGATGTTATGTTTAGTGGTATCTCTGGCGCCGACGCCGCATCCTCTGCCCAAAAAACGGTGGAAAGCGCCAAGTAAAGCAGAGTATGGAAATGGTGACAGCCCGGCATCAAGCAGGTTTGTTTGAAGCCGGGCTGTTGCATGGGAAGCCTTGCCCAGGTTCCAAAAGGAGGAGTTTATGGCCACGCAAAATAGGAAGGGCGGTAGAACGGCCACGAATCAAAAACGTCTGCCACCGCGAAAACGAAGTGAATACCTAACTGCCTATATTTTTATTGCGCCAGATCTCATCGGCCTCATCATATTTGTCATTCTACCTATCCTCTTTGCCATCTATAGCAGTTTTTTCAAATGGGATATGGTGAGCGAGCGTATTTTTATAGGCTTTGAAAATTACACGCGCATGTTTGCCGATAGCGGCTGGTGGAAAGCCATAGGGCGCACACTTAAGCTTACGGCCATTTACGTGCCACTGCTTTTTGGCCTTTCCTTACTGGTTGCCACGCTGGTTAGCCAAATTCGCAGCAAAATAGGCGGCTTTATTAAATCTGCTTTTCTCATGACCTATGCCATTACAGCCGTTATTGCAAGTACCCTTTGGATGTTCCTGTTTAACGAAAAGAGGGGCTACCTCAACGAAATTTTAAACCTGTTTGGGCTGCAGTCCCAGGGCTTTCTCGGTTCTACCAGCCAGGCGCTTTTCTGTATTGTGGCAGTTCTTCTGTGGATCAATATCGGCTATAACATGATTCTATTCCTTTCCGCCATTAAAGAAATTCCCACCAGCTTTTATGAGGCCGCCACCCTGGATGGCGCTAGCCGGTGGAAAATTTTTCGCTCCATCACCTTCCCCCTCATTAAAAAAACAAGCATCTTTGTCTTGGTAACCACAACCATCGCGTCTTTTCAGGTGCTGGATTTGATTTTGGTGATGACAAAAGGCGGCCCGGCAAAGGCCACCGAAGTGGGGGCGCTTTATATTTATGACCGCTCTTTCAATATGATGGAGATGGGCTACGGGTCTGCGCTGTCTGTATGCCTGTTCTTTATACTTTTGGTGTTTTCCATCATACAAATGCGCCTAAGCGCGGATAAGGATTAGGAGGCGGCCATGGTAAAAAGTAAACATATCGTTTCCACAATCATTTTGGCGCTTACCAGCCTGCTCATACTGTTTCCCCTCTACATCCTGTTTATGGGGGGGTTTAAGCCCGCCAACGAAATTTTTCTGCCAAATCTTTTGCCCCAAAGCCCCACTTTGCAAAATTTCATCCAGGTGTTCAATGGCAAGTTTATACGTGGAATTATGAACTCCCTCATCATTTCCATCACGGTTACCGTGGTTGCCATGCTTTTGCATTCCATGTGCGGCTATGCCCTGGCCCGCTTTGACTTCCCACTGAAAAAGCCGCTTTTTTCCACTATTGTTAGTACACTGATGATTCCCATGACTACCATTTTTGTGCCCTTATTCATGGTGTGCAAGGCGCTGGGGCTCACCAACAACATGTGGGGGATGATTGTTCCGGCACTGTTCAATGCATACGGCATTTTTTTGTTCAAACAGTTTTACGATGATTTCCCAAAGGAGCTGGAGGAGGCCGCAGAAGTGGAGGGGTGCAGCAAGGCGAGGGTGTTTTTCACCATTGCTTTACCACTGTCAAAACCCATGATTATTCCCCTCACCATCGCCTTCTTTCTGGGTACCTGGAACAACTATCTCTGGCCCTTAATCATCAACAAAAAAGAACAATATTATACAATACAAGTGGTGCTGGCCAATATGGTTTCGGGCTACAACACCCCATGGAATGAACTGATTGCCGCCGCCGCTTTGGCCGCCATTCCCGTATTCCTGCTTTTTCTGCTGTTACAAGGCCAATTGCAGGATGGCATCAAAACAACGGGCATCAAATAAATCCATGTTCCCTTTCTTTAACGAAGTTCCCGCACTGTAACGGAGGCTATGATGTTTTACGAGAGTTTGTTTGAGATACAACCAGGCGTAGAGACCCGCTGGGCCAGCGGAGAAAACCCCAAAGGGGCCAAAGGGGCCGGCGGCACAGCCCGGCGCGGGCGCAAAGGCGCCGCATGGCAAGCCATAGAAAATGGGCAAAGTGTTATACTGGCCGAGGTAACCGGGCGCAGCGGCATGGTTCGCCGCATTTGGAGCACCCTGGAAAACCCCGACAAGAAAAAACTGCGGGGTGTTTTTATTGAGATGTACTGGGACGGCTCGAACCGCCCCGCTGTGCGGGCTCCCATCGGAGATTTTTTCTGCCACGGCATTGGCCGCATGGCCACCTTTGAAAACGCGCTGTTTTCCAGCCCGGAGGGCCGTAACTTCAACTGCTGCATTCCCATGCCCTTCAAAACCGGTATGAAAATTTTAGTGCGCAACGAATCGGGCGAAAAAATCAAACATTTTTACTATGATGTAGATTACACCCTGGGCGATTTGTTTAAAGAAAACACCCGATATTTCCACAGTTGGTTTAACCGAGAGGCCCCCACGCAGATGGGGCAAGATTTTGAACTGTTGCCGCAGCTTAGGGGCAGCGGGCGTTTTCTAGGGGTCAACCTGGGCATTCGCTGCAACCAGGAACGCTACTTTAAAACTTGGTGGGGCGAGGGAGAAGTGAAAGTATATCTGGATGGTGATACAGAATACCCCACCCTTTGTGGAACCGGTGTGGAGGATTATGTGGCCACGGCCTGGGGACAGGATTATTATCACAACCTTTACCACGGCAGCCAAATTTATGATACCGACACCATGGAAATAGGCTGTTACCGCCTCCATATTCCAGACCCGGTGTTTTTTCATCAGGATATCCGCGTAACAGTTCAGCAAATTGGCGGCATCGACACCGATGACGAGCGCCACAAGGCCCAATTCCACTTCAATGAGCTTTCCAATGGGTTCCGCTACCGCTCGGTAAATGGATGCGACATTGACTTTCCCGCCGTTGACCCCTCCGTGGTTTTGCCTGAACTTTTTGAGCGGGAGGACGAATGGTCCTGTTGCAGTTATTTTTATTACGACGAACCCGAAAACAGCTTGCCACAGCTTGCTGTTAAACAGTGTTTGATAGACTGAGGTTTTCTATGCGTTTATGTTGGCCGCCAAGTAATGCCATTCTGCTGTTGCCTGCAGAAGATACGGAAAAGTTTTCCCCCATCTCCTTTTGGTTGGGGGGCAAACTGTTGACGCAGCGCCAATTCCCTCTGGCCCGGCGGCACATCGACCATTGGTTGCCCATTGAGCGCCACTGGTTTACAGCCACGGGGGCTGTTGAGGTTGAACTGCCGGACGATACCCCCATGGGCCGGGCCGCCACATTTGCTTTAAGCGGCAAAAATGCCTGCGGGCCCGCCTTTCCCCTGGCTATACAGAGGGAAAATATGGCGGGCATCCTGGAACGCAGGGGAAACCACTGGTATCTGACCCAGGCGGCCAACCTTTTAGGGATAGGGCCGGAAACAGACACCGTTATCCTCAAAAGCCAGGATCTCATTTTCTGGCAGCGGGAAACCACAATCTGCTGCGCCTCTCCCCAAGCTGAGTATCGTACACCTTCGCATGATTTCTGGCGGGGGGATGTTGGCACCGTTCTGCAGGCTTCGGAAGAAGAGGGCTGCTCCCTCGCCTACCTGCGCAAAAAAGATACTGTGGCGTTTCGCCACAGTATCCTAAGTATGCCGGTATGCCTTGTGGAAGGCGCACCGATGTTCACAGATGCACTCAGGCGGTATCGCATATTTAAAAGGTCTTTTTCCAGCCTCGATGCCAGCTTCAATACGCCACTTGTTTTCCGTATTGCCCCCGATATCTGGCCGGAAATTCGCCTGTTGCCCGCTGAGGGGACAAGTGGGGACATCACCGCCGAAATTTTTGAACTGGAAGCTGTCTTATGCCTGTCAAACGACGCTGAGGCTGAAATCCGTGTTGGAAATACGTGCCTTACCGTTACAAAACAAGCGCTTTCGTGTAATGGTTATACGCTAAAACCTAAAACCGACAGGCAGGGACGTGTACTGATACACCTGGTAGCCAATAAAGACTACTGGCAGATTTTGGGGCGCTTTGAGGCGCTGCTGGCAGCTTGCAGCAACAAGGCGGAGGCCGGCGGTGCACAGGTTGTTCCTGTCACCGAAAATATTTCGCACTGCCGGGTAGCGCAGCGCCCGGTAAACCAGCTGCATTTTACTATCCTCAAGGGGCAAGCCTGTGCAGAAAAACTTTGCGTGTTTGGGCTGCGCCCTCCCCGGTGGAGCCATGAGGCGGATAAAATACTAAAAACCAAGGCGGCCCGCGGTAGCCTGCTTTATAGCGCCCCCCATTACCGCGTGTTTGCAAACGCTGTAGAGGACGACCGTTATGGCCCCCCTGCGGCATTTGCCCCAAGAGGCGATGTGGTACTTTCCCCCCAGCGGGTATGCGAGGAATTTGCCTGGCGTCAGAACCATTTGGGGGATATGGTGCGCGCTGTAAACCGCAGCGATATTTGGACGCCCTCCTTTGCAAAGGGACGTTACCCGACAATGCACAGCGGCGCCGCCAGTATAGACGCAGCATACAATATTGCGCTTGATACCTTTGCCCTTAGCACAGATGGGCGCTTTGCTTTACATGGGCAAGAAGGCTTATGGAGCAGCGGGTTTTTTCAGGGTGAAGGGCAGGGCTTTGGCGCATGGATACGCGACAGCGCCCACATCGCCATGCGCTGTGGCAGCCTTATCGACCCATCACACGCGCGCCGTACACTTTTGTATACCATTCGCCAAGGTTTTGACAATGGAAATGATGGCCCCGCTATGGCCATTGTTGGTTTATGGGATTACTACCTGGCTACCGGTGACATCGGTGCTCTGTACGAAGCATGGCCCACCCTTCAAGGAAAGGCAAAAGCAATCGATGAGTTGTTTTGTGCCGAGAATGGCCTTGTATACGCCCCCACGGCAACCTCTAACGATTGCTTTGAAGAACCCGAAAACGGCGGCTATGCCCTTGGCGGTGAAACCTATTATATGCTGGCATACGAAAGTATGGCCAAGATAGCCGCCCTGACCGGGCTTGCCGCCAATGACGCAGAACGCTGGCAACACAGGGCAGAAACCATGCGGCGGGAGATACGTGCCCGCTACTGGAATGATACTGCGGGCTATTTTACCTCGGGGCCAGTGGGCACCCCCGCGTACGCACAGGCCTATTGGGAAAGTTCCGGCGTGGAAAGTACTGTGTGGAGCCGGTTTGGCCTTGCCACTGCGGAGCAGAAACAGGCGGTTTTACAGGCCCTTTGCCGGACAGCCCTATGTGAATACGGCATTGTATTATACCCGTATAAGGAAAAAATAAACCACTTTACGGGGTCTGTGTGGGGGGTGTGGCAGGCCGGCTTTGCACAGGCCGCAGCCTGCACCAAGAACATCCCCCTTTTGGAACACTTGCTCTACAGCCAGCTACGAATTGCACTGCTGAACAAAACCTTTTATGAGGTGATTGACGCCAGCAGTGGAATTGCGTGGCGGTGGCCGGGCCAGCTTTGGCATGCAGCGGGGTTTATCTCCCTGCTTTACTACGGGGTGCTGGGCATACGGTACGATGAAGAGGGGCTGCACTTTTCCCCCGCCGTCCCAGTTGCCATGGCCAAGCTCCGCTTAACCGGGCTGTCTTACCGCGCGGCCACCTTAGATATTCAGGTGGCCGGCAGCGGAACCGGCCACCAATTGTTTGTAGATGAGCGCCCCGCGTCCCATATCTTGCCCAGCCTAACAGGCCGCCACCGGGTGCTGCTTAAGCTATAAAGTGTGCACCCAGCAATCCCACACCAGCACACCTCGGAATTGCTTATACCCAGTATTTGTGTGGCATTTTGCCGGCGCCTCAGGCAAGCGGCCGTCCCTTTCAAAAAGCCCTCTGCAAACTTACCCCAAAGGCAAAGCAACCGGTTTGCCCGTTGCGGCACTCCTATCGGCCGCAAACACAATCTCCTGGGTTTTCATGGCATCATTTAAATCCACAATGCACTTGGTGTCGTTCACAATACAGTCCATAAAATGGTTAATTTCCTCTGGGAAGGGATGGTGGCTCACATCTCCGCTGTCTGGGGTTTCCACAGGCAGTACCACGTAATCTCGCTGGTGCTCAAACTCACTGGGGGAATAGAGCTTGTTGTTCAGCAGCGAGCCTTTGTCTCCAAACAGGTGCAGGTTAAAAATGTAGGGAGAGATAGCGTCGTAGCTGCTGCCAACCTTACCCATGGTTCCGTTTTTAAATTTCAGCAGCATTACCAAGGTGCCGTCAAATTCCAAATCGGTTCGGCAGGTGCTGGAATAGGCCGACACCTCTGTCACCTCATCCTGCATAAACCAGCGCATGGCGTCCACCGCATGGCAGCCCCCGGCAAGCAGGCTGCTGCCTCCCACCTCTTTTTTCAGGGTCCATTCATAGCAGGGGTAACTTTCGGTTACCCGGTGGAAATAATCGGTTTCGGCATAGTACAGCTTGCCAAGATATTGTTTCTGCATTTTCTTTGCGTTTACAAACAGGGGGTTCCAGCGCAGTACATAGCCCACCAGTGTTTTCACCCCGGCCTTGTCCACGGCGGCTTTCATGGCTTTGCAGTCCTCCCAGTTCAGGGCGATGGGCTTTTCAATTAAAATATGCTTGCCCGCCTCCGCCGCCTGGATGGTTTGCTGGGCGTGCAGGTTGTTGGGCGTGCAGATACACACAATATCCACAGCCGGGTCTTTTAGCGCCAGTTCATAGCTGGTATATAGGTTCACATTGTCCAAACAAAACTGCGCGGCTCTCTGCCGGGCCTTTTCCTCTGTGCGGGAGCAAATGGCCACCACCTTGGAATAGGGATTCATCTCGAAAGCCCGGATATGTTCACTGGACACCCAGCCGGTGCCCACAATTAAAACGCCATATTGTCTCATTACTTGGCCTCCTATAGCATAAGTTTACCTAAATTATTACAGTTTCTCAAAAAGCTGTGCAGCAGGTTTTTGTAAAAAACTCTTATACACAGTAGAAACTGTTACGCAGCGCCTGATTGTTCCCTTATTTATGCGCTACAGTTTGTTCATTTGCTGTAGAACAGTGCAAAAGCCCAACTATTGGGCTAAGCTGCGCAGAACCTGCAACCCATGCGCCAGGCTTTGCGCCAGCTGGTATTTGGCAGGCGGAATCAGTTCTAAAACCAGCTCGCCTGTATATCCTATGTCTTGCAAAGCGGCTATCACCGCGGGCCAGTCCACGTCCCCCTCCAGCAGGTTACAAAAGGAATGGATATTGTCGTTGGCCATTCGGTAATCTTTGGCATGTATTTTTTTAATGCGGCTCCCCAGGGTGCGTATCCACTGCTGGGGGTGGCCAAACCGCCGCGCATTGGCCACATCAAAGTAAAGGCCCACATTTTCCCGCTCCATCTCATCCACAAACCGGGCCAGCTCCAGGGGGCTGTACAGCATGTGGTTCCACACATTCTCAACAGCCCATAGGATATCGGGTTCCTCCTCGGCCAGGTGGGCAATCCGCTTTTGCGCCAGCCGGTAACCCTCCTCATATCCCAGCTCCTCGGTTAACATACCGGGAATCAGCAGTACGGTATCGGCGCCCACCACCTGGGCCAGTTCGGCCATTTTATGCAGCGCAGCCATGGCTTTTTCGGCTACCGCCGGGTTCTTACTGGTTAGAGGATACAGCGAAAAGCTGACAATCCCCCCCACCCCTGTGATGGGCAGTTCTATCTCCTTGGAGATTTTTTTCAAACGGATAAAGTCTTCTGCCGAGCTGTTTTCGTTGGCCAGGCGGTTTTCGTACCCGGCTATATCCAGTGCATCTGCCACACCGCCCGGCGCAGAAGGCGGCGCCTTTCCTGTAAAACACAGTTCAAAAGAGTCAAAACCCAAAGCTTTGCTCTGCCTCATGGCGTCTTCCACATCGGTACAGGCAGGCCAGCAGAACTGGTTTATGCCAATCTTCATGCTCGCGCCCCTCCTTTTATCAGGTTTTGCAGGGCGACCACAGAGAAAATGAGGACGCCTTGTGTTATCAGTTTGCCCACATAACCAATGTTCAGCATGGTGAGTACGGCAAAAAGCAGCATCATGAAGAAAGCGCCCAGTACCCCTCCCCAAATCCCCCCTTTTCCGCCCTCAATGGCATTACCGCCAATCAGCACCGCGGCCAAGGAGTTGGTCATATAGTCGCTGCCAAGGTTCAGCGATGTGGTGCCGATATACCCCGAGGCCAAAAGCCCCGCCACCGTAGCCAGCAAAGAGGAGAGGACATAGGCAGAAAAACGAACCCCTTTCACCGAAATACCACACAGGCGGGCCACCCGCTCATTGCTGCCCACGGTGTACAGCTTCCGCCCGTAGGCTGTCTTCATCCACACCAGCCACATCACTGCGGCCAGCGCCAGCCAAACCAAGGTACTGTAGGGTATTTTGCCAAATAGCATCTGGTTGCCTATATTTTTTAGCCAAGGGGAAACCGAACCACTGGGGGAACCCCCGGTGTACACCAGGTACACCCCCTGCACAATAGACATGGTGCATAATGTCATCACGAAGGGGGCAATATCCAAAAACAGCACCCCCACAGCATTAAACACCCCACACAGCGCCCCCAATAAGAGGCATACCAAAACGGCGGTGAAGAAATTTTCATTTTGCCCACGCATAATAGAAACGGCAAACACATTGGTAAGGGTGATGACCGAACCCACCGACAAATCTATCCCGCCGGCCAGAATGACCATGGATTGCCCCAGCACCACAATGCCAAGGGCCGAGGCT